>NZ_AP026763.1:2757044-3063382 GCF_026000435.1 Vibrio sp. STUT-A11
AACTGCCAACGGGCGTGAACCTGACCATTTTTAGTCTGCCAGACAATGGTTGGCGATTGTTCAGAGGCACTGAAAGCGAATTGAACCACTGGGTCAGATTTATCGGTGAGAGCCAGATTCATACTTGTGTGGAAAGTGACGATCTCTGGTGGACGCGCATTCTCTTTTAAAGTCGCATTAAACTCAGGCTTGAATATATGTGCTTGCCCTTCTTCGTCAACCAGACCGTACCATCCCCGGCCCGGTGCAGATTGTGAAAAAGAAACAGGATCGGTGACGAGTTGCTGAGAATAAAGTGAAGGCAGTGCAGATTCATCCATAGAGAAGAATTGGGCTCGGCCATCTTCGCTAAGAACAAAAACCTGTTGGGCGTAATCATCAACAGATATCGCTAACGGCTTACCTGCCTGAACACTTCTGGAAGCATAGTTAGTCTCTATTTTCGCATCCGAAAACAGAGGAATAATCACCATAGCGAGATAAACAAAAATCAAAATCAGCGCAGCCAATACGCCCACACCACCAGTCGTCACTGCAAGCCTGACCAAACGATCTTTAATTAGTCGCTTCTTATCTTTTTCCTGCAATGAAAACTCGGCTTGTGCCATTTATCTCTCTACCTTTTTCTACTCAGTACCAGAATATGTCTTTTAGATGACAATTATATTACAGATCACATTAACCAACTGAAAAGAAAACAACTCTGGAATCTAATAAGCACAATGAAATAAAACTGTAACAAAAATCTCATAATGTTCTCACTCAACTATATTTTCCTTGATGAATATGCAACTTTCACCTTTTGGCTAGGTAAGATAATGAGCACTGAAAAACTATATGTAGAAAAAGAGCTTAGTTGGTTGTCTTTTAATGAACGAGTATTGCAAGAAGCCGCAGATAAGACCGTTCCATTGATCGAGCGAATACGATTTCTCGGGATCTTTTCCAACAACCTGGATGAATTTTATAAAGTGCGTTTTGCTGACGTAAAACGCAGAATCCTAATCAATCAAGAACGCGGTGTAAACGACAGCTCCAAACGCCTGCTGTCAAGGATGCAAGCGAAAGCGTTCAAGCTTAACGAAAAATTCGACGAACTTTACAGTGAATTAATACGAGAAATGGCGCGACGTCGCATTTTCTTGGTCAACGAACAGCAACTTGATGAACTGCAGCAGAAGTGGATAACCAAATACTTCCGTAACGAAGTGATGCCACATATTACGCCGCTACTGATGAAAGACGAAATCGACGTCCTGCAATTCCTCAAAGACGAATACGCTTATATCGCCGTAGAGTTACGCAAAGAACAACACTCGCAGTACGCGTTGATCGAAATTCCAACCGACCACTTGCCTCGCTTCGTGATGGTACCAGAGCAAAAAGGCAAACGTCGTAAGACCATCATTTTACTCGATAACATTATTCGCTACTGCTTAGATGAACTGTTCAAAGGCTTCTTCGACTATGACGAATTAAATGGCTATGCTGTGAAGATGACTCGGGATGCAGAATACGACTTACGCAATGAAATCGAATACAGCTTGCTGGAACAGATGTCTGAAGGCGTAAACCAGCGCCTTACCGCAATGCCAGTGCGCTTTGTGTATGAGCGGGAAATGCCACAGGATATGCTCGACTTTTTGTGTAATAAGCTGAAAATTTCGAGCTACGATAACCTTATTCCCGGAAATCGCTACCAGAACTTCAAAGACTTTATCTCCTTCCCTAACGTTGGACGTGACTACCTAGAAAACAAACCTATGCCGCCAATGAAGTGCGCGGATTTCGAAGGTTATCCCAACAGCTTCAAGGCGATTAAAGCCAAGGACATTCTGCTTTACTATCCGTATCATACTTTTGACCATATCACAGAGTTAGTTCGCCAAGCCTCGTTCGATCCGAAAGTCATCGGTATAAAAATCAATGTATATCGTGTCGCTAAAGATTCACGATTAATGAACTCATTGATTGACGCCGTGCATAACGGCAAGAACGTCACGGTTGTTGTCGAACTGCAAGCACGCTTTGATGAAGAAGCGAATATTGAATGGTCTAAAGTACTGACAGAGGCAGGCGTGCACGTTATTTTCGGTGCTCCGGGCCTGAAGATACACTCTAAATTACTGCTCATTAGCCGTCGTGAAGATGACGACATCGTTCGCTATGCACACATCGGTACGGGTAACTTCCACGAAAAAACCGCGCGAATTTATACCGACTTCGCTCTACTTACCGCTGACCAAGAACTCACTACAGAAGTTCGCAATGTCTTCGGTTATATCGAGAACCCTTATCGCCCGGTAAAATTCAATCATCTGATGGTTTCTCCACGAAATTCGCGTTCACAAATCTATCGTCTCATCGATGGTGAAATCGCCAACGCGAAAGTAGGGAAAAAAGCCAGCCTGACGATCAAAATTAACAATCTTGTCGACAAGGGCATCGTCACCCGACTTTACGCGGCCAGTAATGCCGGCGTAAAAATAAATATGATCATTCGTGGCATGTGTTCTCTGGTACCGGGGCTCGAAGGAGTGAGTGAGAATATCCGTATCATCAGTATCGTGGACCGATTTTTGGAACACCCAAGGGTGATCATCGCCCACAACGATGGCGATCCTCAGGTTTACATCTCGTCGGCAGACTGGATGACTCGTAACATCGATCACCGCATTGAGGTCACGACACCAATTCGTGATCCTCGCTTGAAAAAGAGAATTATTGATATAATCAACATTCACTTTACCGATACCGTAAAGGCACGCTTGATAGATAAAGAGATGAGCAATAGCTACGTACCTCGCGGTAACCGTAAAAAAGTTCGCTCACAAGTTGCCATCTATGACTATCTTAAAAATATAGAAAAGCAAACCAGAAGACAAAGGCCAGATGTCTCAGATACTTGAACAAGATGAACGTTATATTGCCGCGATTGATCTCGGCTCGAATAGTTTCCACATGGTGGTGGCAAAAGTTGTCGGTAGTGACCTGCAATTAGTCAGCCGTCACAAACAACGAGTTCGTATGGCTTCGGGCCTGGACAGTGAGTTGAACTTAAGCCATGCATCGATGGAGCGCGCTCTTGAGTGCCTGGCTATGTTTGCCGAACGTCTGCAAGGCTTTGACGAGTCTAACGTGCGCATTGCCGCGACGCATACGCTTAGAAGAGCCAAAAACGCACACTTGTTTATCAACCGCGCCAAAGAGGTGATGCCGTTCCCGATTGAAATCATCCCGGGAGAGGAAGAAGCACGTCTGATTTATTTAGGCGTGGCACATACTCAGGTCGAGTCAAATTCGAAACTCGTTGTTGATATCGGCGGCGGCAGTACCGAGATGATCATCGGTCAGGGCTTTGAACCAGAGCTTCTTAACAGCAAACAAATGGGTTGCGTCAGCTTTACCGAACAGTTTTTCAAAAATGGCAAACTGTCTGGAAAGAACTTTAGCAAAGCCATGCTGGCGGCAGAGCAAAAGCTGGAATCTATTGCGAGTAAGTATCGTAAAAAAGGCTGGGACATTGCGCTTGGTTCTTCCGGTACGATTAAAGCCATTCAAGAAGTATTGATTGGGCTGGGCTATGAAGATGGCCTAATTACATTAAAACGTCTCAATAAACTTATAGAGACTTTATGTGCCTTTGCCTCCATTGACGACATTGAACTCAGTGGGCTAACCGAGGAACGTAAGCCCGTTTTTGCAGCTGGTGTGGCGATTCTTAGCGCGATTTTCCAGGCATTAAAAATCGAACAGATGTTCTTTTCCGATGGGGCCCTGAGAGAAGGATTGTTGTATGAGATGGAAGAACGCTTTGCCCGTTCTGATATTCGCATGCGCACCACTGAAAACTTAGCTCAGAAACATCGCGTCGACCTTGAACATGCGGCACGTGTTAAAGGCCATGCCAGAGACATGTTAGAACACGTTCATTCCGAGCTGGGCATTAAGAAGAAAAGCGATCTGTTCGACTTATTAGAGTGGGCGGCACTGCTACACGAAGTCGGCCTGAGCATTAACTTACGCAGTTTTCATCGCCACTCCTTTTATATTCTCTTACACTCGACGCTGCAGGGCTTTAACCGAGAGCAGCAGTTGGTGTTAGCAACGCTGGCTCGCTTTCAGCGCAAAGCGTTAAAGCTCAATGAATTGCCTGAGTTTAACCTTTACAAACAAAGTGATGTTCTTAGCTTGATTAAAATCCTGCGGATTTCGATCGTGCTAAATGGCCAGCGCAACGACGAGCCTCTGCCCAACATCACTCTGTCGATCAAAGATGATGTCTGGACGTTAACCTGTACGGATGAAGAGTGGCTGGAGAACAATAAGTTGCTTCATGCAGATTTGCAGGAAGAACAATTGCGCTGGGAAAACGCGAAGTGGGTGCTCACCTTCTAAAATAAGGCAACGCTCTGAATGAAGAAGTCGGCTGATTATAAGCCGACTTTTTTTAACTCTTCTTTTGCAAAATCCGCCGTGATTGGCACGTAACCATCTTTCTCAACTAACGCCTGCCCTTGAGCAGAGAAGATAAACCGGATGAATTCTGCTTCGATAGGTGAAAGCGGGTAATCCGGGTGCTTGTTTACGTAGACATAGAGAAAACGTGAAAGTGGGTACTTACCCGTGACGATATTATCCCGAGTTGGACGGATGTAGTCTGTACCCGTTTTAGCGATAGGTATCAGACGTACTCCCGATACTCGGTAGCCAACACCAGAATAACCGACGCCACTTATTGTGGATGCAACAGACTGTACCACAGAGGCAGAGCCTGGTTGCTCATTGACACGGGTTTTAAAGTCACCACCGCACAAGGCGTTACTTTTAAAGTAGCCGTAAGTCCCCGACACCGAGTTACGACCAAATAGTTGCACATTGCGCTTGGCCCATTCCGCCTGTACTCCGAGTTGTTGCCAGTTAGTGATGAATTGGCTTTCACCACAACGCAACGTTGCTGAAAACATCGCATCCAGTTGCTTAAAGTTCAGCCCCGGTATGGGGTTATCCTGATGGACAAAGATACCAATAGCGTCAATCGCAACACGCAAAGCCGTCGGCTTGTAACCGTGCCCACTTTCAAACGCTTCGATTTCTCTTAAGCGCATAGGACGACTCATCGGTCCGAACTGGGCGGTTTGTTCTGCTAACGCGGGGGGCGCAGTTGACGATCCTGAAGCTTGAACCTGAGCATTAATGTTTGGATAAATGGACTTGAACTCTTCGACCCATAGCGTCGTCATGCCCGCTAAGGTATCGGATCCAACAGAAAGCAAGTTGCCGACAATACCCGTTGTTTTCTGGTAACTCGGCAACGGTTTATCTTTTGCTAAAGACGCACCTGAGCTCATCAATGCAATTAGCGCCACAAGTACTGATTTACTCACTCGGAATACCATTACTTCGCCACCAAACGGCCAGGAAGTACAAACGAGAACTTACTCCCTACGCCGACCTCACTGTGGATTTCTAAATGAGAGTCATGATGGCTAAGAGCATGTTTTACAATCGCCAAGCCCAGACCACTGCCACCCGTATCACGCGATCGAGCCTTGTCTACACGATAAAAACGTTCCGTCAGTCGGTGTAAGTGTTGAGGCTCGATACCATCACCACTGTCTTCCACTTCCAAACAGGCTCCTTGAGCATTCTGATACCAACGCACATTAATATTGGCGCCTGGCGGAGTATATTTCACGGCGTTATACACTAAGTTGGAGATCGCACTACGAAGCTGGTCATCGTCCCCGAACACGCGCAGGCTTTCGTCGACATCGAATTTCAGTTTATGATGATCGTCGCCACTCAGGCTTGCCGCTTCTTTTTCCAGTACTTCAAGCATTGCAGGAACATTAACGATATCTTCCAGCTCATGCATCGGTGCAGCTTCTATTTTAGATAACGTCAGCAATTGATTAACCAATGCGTTCATGCGGTTAAGCTGTTCGGTCATAACGCCGTGTGCTTTGGTCCACATAGGGCCGACAATCATATCCGGATCTTCGGTCATCTCCAGATAGCCTTGCAGAACCGTCATTGGCGTGCGCAGTTCATGAGAAACATTGGCAAAAAAGTTGCGGCGCATGCCTTCCAGTTGTTTTAACTGACTCACATCACGCACAACCATCAGATGCTCGCCTTCAGTGTAAGGTACGATACGCAGCTCTAGCATACGCTCCACATTGATAGGTGAACGCATTTCTAGAGGGTCAGAGAAATCTTGTTTATTGAGGTACTTAATGAAGTCGGGCGTGCGAATCAGGTTTGAAATCGGTTGACCGGAATCTTCTGGCCAGTGAAAACCCAAAAGGTGCTGTGCAAGTTTGTTGCACCAGACAATATTGCCTTCCGCACGGAATACCACCACCGCATCTGGCAGTGATTCTGCACCATTTCTAAAACGACGAATGAGGTTAGTTAGCTCTTTGCGCTTACGGCGTTGGCGTTGTTGCAAACGGTATAAGCCATTAAAGAGCGACTCCCAATTACCACTACCAGAAGGAGGCGTAAGACGCTTTTCGTCCCATAACCAAGAGGACAATCGAACTTGATTATGTAAATGCCACACAAGCTGCAACGCCGTCGCTGCTAATAGCAACCACGGCATATAACCGAATATCCAACCTACTATCACCCAGGGGGTGTAAAAAAAAGCCAGCTCCCAGGCCAGCTTTTTCCACGTTAATCTTTCAACCACTCATTACTCCAAAAATGGGACCGATTAGCTGACTACCAACTTATGCCTTAGTCGAGAAACGGTAACCCGCACCACGAACCGTTTGAATCAATTTATCATGGCCTGCGGCTTCTAAAGCTTTACGTAGACGACGGATGTGCACGTCAACCGTACGATCTTCAACATACACGTTAGTACCCCATACGTTGTTCAGTAGCTGTTCACGACTGTAAACACGCTCTTGGTGTGTCATGAAGAAGTGCAACATTTTGAATTCAGTCGGACCCATATCAACAGCACCATCATTAGCAGTCACACGGTGTGATACAGGATCAAGCTTCAAGCCTTGTACGTCAATTACGTCTTCTAGTGCAGTTGGAGTGACACGGCGGATGACAGCTTTCAAACGAGCGACCAGCTCTTTAGGCGAGAAAGGCTTGGTGATGTAATCATCTGCGCCCACTTCTAAACCGCGAACCTTGTCTTCTTCTTCGCCACGCGCCGTCAGCATGACTACTGGAATATTGCGCGTCAGCTCTTCACGTTTCATGTGCTTGATAAAGTTAATACCGCTACCACCTGGTAGCATCCAATCCAGTAAAACTAAATCAGGGAAGGGTTCAGCCAGTTTGGTTACTGCAGTGTCGTAATCTTCTGCTTCCACCGCTTGGTAACCTTTCTGTTCAAGTACGAAGCAGAGCATTTCACGAATCGGAGCTTCGTCTTCAACAACCAGAATCCTTCTAGACATAATTGAATAACCTTATGTTTGTTGAGCTAATAAATTTAAGAGACAAAGCGCCCCTCGATGCATAAGCATTATCACTACCAATTATGACACTTTTGTGACCTTTGAAAACAAATTTTCATATAACTTTCTTTTGGGGTTCATCCTGATATTTTTCATTTCTATTAAGACATCAGCAAAAAAATTCCCTATGATTAGTCCCTTGTCATCAAGCCTAGAGAAGATTTATGTGGTTTAAAAACTGTCTGGTATACCGCGTTAACCGCGAGATTAACTTCAATGCAGATCAACTAGAGACTCAACTAGCTGAGTTTCAATTCACCCCTTGTGGCAGCCAGGATAAGCAGAAGTTTGGCTGGGTCAGCGCAATGGGTAGACATGGCGACATGATGACTCACGTATCAGAAAACCGCATTCTGATTTGCGCCAAGAAAGAAGAAAAGATGCTACCAGCATCTGTGATCAAAGACTCTCTGAATGCGAAAGTAGAGGCGATGGAAGCGCAAGAAGGTCGCCCGCTAAAGAAGAAAGAGAAAGACAACCTAAAAGATGACATCGTGATGGATTTGCTGCCTCGTGCATTCAGCCGCAGCAGCCACACTCATGTGTTAATCATGCCAAAGGAAGGTTTTATTCTTGTTGATGCTAGCAGCTATAAAAAAGCGGAAGATGTTCTAGCGCTGCTGCGTAAAACAATGGGTAGCTTACCTGTCGTTCCAGCTATCCCAGAAGTAGCCATTGAAACAACATTGACTGAATGGGTGAAAACCGGAGATACGCCACAAGGCATCACTATGATGGACGAGGCTGAGCTGAAATCCGTATTGGAAGAAGGCGGGGTGATCCGTTGTAAGAAACAAGAGCTAACCACGGATGAAATCCGGAATCACATTGCAGCCGACAAAGTTGTTACTAAGCTTGCACTTAACTGGCAAGATCGAATCGAATTCATCATGGCAGAAGATTCAGGCATCAAACGTCTGAAGTTCTCTGATGAGTTGAAAGACCAAAATGATGACATCCCACGTGAAGATCAAGCCGCTCGATTCGATGCAGACTTTTCTCTGATGTGCGGTGAATTCAGTGCATTCCTACCAAGTCTATATGACGCATTAGGTGGGCTACCGAACCCGAACGCCTAAAATAACCCTACTTATCACTCGCTACGCCCCTACTTTTTATGGGGCGTTTGTTCACCAAAAGCACAATTCCCCTAGTCACAGTTCACATTTTGACGTAAAATTTGCGCCCCATTTCCATAAGGTGGAATTGGCCTGACTTGTGATCAGATATAAGAGAATTGAGCAATGACAACTGAGAAAGCATTCGTACCCGAGCTACTGTCTCCTGCGGGCAGCCTTAAAAACATGCGTTACGCATTCGCCTACGGCGCTGATGCGGTATACGCTGGCCAGCCTCGCTACAGCCTTCGTGTACGTAACAACGAGTTTAACCACGACAACCTAAAAATCGGTATTGATGAAGCGCATGCCCTAGGCAAAAAGCTTTACGTGGTATGTAACATTCAGCCGCACAACTCGAAGCTAAAAACTTTCATTCGCGATCTAAAACCAGTCGTAGAAATGGGCCCAGATGCACTCATCATGTCTGATCCTGGTCTAATTATGATGGTTCGTGAAGCTTTCCCAGAAATGCCAATTCACCTTTCAGTTCAGGCTAACGCCGTTAACTGGGCAACGGTTAAGTTTTGGGCAGCAAACGGCGTAGAACGCGTAATTGTATCTCGTGAGCTTTCTCTGGAAGAAATCGAAGAAATTCGTGAGCACTGCCCTGAAACTGAACTCGAAGTATTCGTGCACGGCGCGCTATGTATGGCTTACTCTGGCCGTTGTCTACTGTCTGGTTACATCAACAAACGTGACCCGAACCAAGGCACTTGCACTAACGCATGTCGTTGGGAGTACAAAGTTGAAGAAGGCAAAGAAAACGACACTGGCGATATCGTTGAGAAATTTGATCCGTCTGAAGCACAGCCTGTCGAAGTTCAGGATGAACGCCCTGAAACCACAATCGGTCGTGGTAAACCAACTGACGAAGTGGTTCTACTATCTGAAGCTCACCGCCCGGAAGAAAAAATGGCCGCTTACGAAGATGAGCACGGCACGTACATTATGAACTCGAAAGACCTTCGTGCGATCCAGCATGTTGAGCGTCTGACTAAGATGGGTGTCCACTCACTTAAAATTGAAGGCCGTACTAAATCTTTCTACTACTGTGCTCGTACCGCTCAGGTTTACCGTAAAGCTATTGATGATGCTGTCGCAGGCAAACCATTCGATGAAAGCCTAATGAGCACGCTAGAAAGCCTGGCTCACCGCGGCTACACAGAAGGCTTCCTTCGCCGTCATACTCATGACACATACCAAAACTACGAATACGGCTACTCAGTGTCTGATGCTCAGCAGTTCGTTGGTGAGTTTACAGGTAAGCGTCGTGGCGACATGGCTGAAGTAGAAGTGAAGAACAAATTCCTGGTAGGTGACAGCCTTGAGCTCATGACGCCAAAAGGTAACGTTGTTTTCACTCTGGAAGCAATGGAAAACCGTAAGTCACAATCAATTGAAGACGCAAAAGGTAACGGCCACTTCGTATTTATCCCAGTACCAGAAGATATGGACTTAGAATACGGCCTGTTAATGCGTAACCTAAACTCTGGTCAGGATACCCGTAACCCAACTGGTAAGTAATCATGGCATTACTCATTACCGATAAATGCATTAACTGCGACATGTGTGATCCTGAATGCCCTAACGGCGCGATCAGCATGGGAGACAGTATTTTCGAAATCGACCCGGATCTGTGCACTGAGTGCAGGGGTCATTATGATAAGCCGACCTGTCAGTCAGTTTGTCCGATCACAAAGTGCATTATCACCGATCCAAATCATGTTGAAACGGAAGAGCAGTTACTAGAGAAGTTCGTGATTATCCAAGGATTGGCATAAATAGATAAGGTTCAACTTTGCACGTAAAGTTGAACCTTTATTTTAGCCTGATTTTTCGATGGGATAGATATTACAAAATAACTCTTTTTCAAAATGATACTCTAGCCTCTCTCGCCAGTTTTCCGCTTGAGATACAGGAACCAAATAGAAATTCTCCCGGCTTGTATCAGTAACGAAAGCCATTCCGTATTGCATCAGCTCGTAATGCACATCATTAACAAACCCCGGATCAAGACGCTGGCGTCCTGTCAGATGATTTAAATCTTCTCGAGTCAAGAAGACTCCCTTGGTCTCACTGCTAAATCTGTGTCTTAACCACTCTGCAAACTCTTTTGCACAAATCATAGTCATGGTTTTATCCTTGATTAACTCTATTGGCAAGTAACATCACTAAACCTGCCTCAATACAATTGTCCGCGTTGTATTTTTTTTTACCAATCAACGGACATATTGAACAGAAATCAGAGTATCGCGACAAAAGAACTTAAAAAAACAGAGGCACTAACCCAAAAAACCGTAACCCTTTGTTTATTTGAGATTCCTATAACATGTCATCCAAACTAATTAGGTTAATTTTTGTATTCGTATTATTCACTGTAGACAAAAGTATGATGTTTCTCCAGTTTCATAACGGAGATTCGGCAAACGCTATAAGAAGTTCAATAGTCTTTTAATTGATACGAATAAGTGGCTGACATTGCGATGGAATCACTTTCACCTTTTTTGGTTTCGCCTTCACCTTTTTAGCCGATTGTTTTGTAGGCACCGCCGCTTTAGGTTTCCAGCTCGCTAACTCATAGCCACAACCATCTCCAGCTGGTGGAGGCGCTTGATCAATGCAATTTCGACTGGAATCCGGGCAAGATAATCTGACGTGAAAATGATAGTGGTGTCCCCACCAAGGGCGAACTTTACGCAGCCAAGAGCGGTCTTTACCTTCTTCTTGCGAACATAACTGCTCTTTAATGACTGGGTGTACAAAGATACGAGCAACACCTTCACTCCGAGCAGCATAACGAATAAGTTCAAAGTGTCGCTCGTCCCAGCGATGATCGAGTATTGAATAGCCTTTAAGGTCCACCACACTCATCGGCTTAGGGAGTTGTAATTCATTGTAAGAAAGCGGTTGGTCAGCTAAACGAAGCCATATATCAATATCTAAACCAGTCTGATGGCTAGAGTGACCAGAAGAAAAGCGACCTCCTCGAGGTAACGATAAATCACCGATCAACAAATTGGTACTTAACTCTTTATTTGCTTTCAAGGCGAGGCTTTTAATAAATGAGATCGTGTTGGGATGACCGTAATAGCGGTTCGTTCTACTCCGCAGGACTTGGTACCCGGTTCCTTCGAGAGGTAACGGATAAGCCCCATCTAAACAGCCATTCGCATAGCTACCAATGGAAGAAGAGGAATTGTGAGTGGGAGTCGAAACTTGCTCCCACGGAGTTGCAAAAATAGAAGCTGAGAAAAGCAAACCAATGTGGAGAAAAATACTCAGCCTCATGATGATAGTCCTTAGTAGTGCTCACCATTATCATAGTAGGCTTTAGCGGAGAGTGAAGAAAATATCACTGCAACATCTATATCTTCTCCAACAATACCACGAACTTGCTGAGTAATGGTTTTAGCAACGTTATCTTGAACCTTCTGACCACGGTCAAACCAAATCACTTCCACAAAAGGGTATGCTGCACTCACCTCTCCCTCACTAAAAAAAGTCGTATAAATATACTCAAAAGTGAAGTCCTCACGCGGACATTCCATCAGAGGTTGTAGTTCATCAGTGAGAGGTTTTGATAGAGCCTGAACCGTTTGAGGCTCTACAGCACGAAATCGAAAATGAGGCATAAACGTACTTTCCATTATTAGAATTAAGCCGTGATCATAACAAGAAGTCCGTTTTTTATCACCCGGCACACACTATCGTCTCATTCAAGCTCCAAATAGAGCAAGGAATAGAATAAGTTTAGAACTATTTATTTAAAGGGGAAATGAAACCACCAAGTGGAATAGACAGAAGAGAAAAGTAAAAAAAGACCAAAGATAGAGAGTAAACAGCTCGTTTAGTCCCCTCTCCAACTTCACTGGATTTGGTATTGGCGAATCAGCTGCTCTGCCAATTGGAGCGACTCTACCCCCCCAAACTACAGACGTAAAAAAGCCCCGTTCTTTCGAACGAGGCTTCTTAATAATGGCAGGGGTGGACCGGGCTGGCGATCCAGAGACTCGATGGGACTTGCCTCCAAGCTCCCAACACGCGCTGATCTTTTGGTATTAGCGGAATACGCTGCTCTGCCAATTAGAGCGACTCTACAATCTCCAAACTACAGATGCAAAAAAGCCCCGTTCTTTCGAACGAGGCTTCTTAATAATGGCAGGGGTGGACCGGGCTGGCGATCCAGAGACTCGATGGGACTTGCCTCCAAGCTCCCAACACGCGCTGATCTTTTGGTAGTAGCGGAATCCGCTGCTTTGCCAATTAGAGCGACTCTACAATCTCCAAACTACAGATGCAAAAAAGCCCCGTTCTTTCGAACGAGGCTTCTTAATAATGGCAGGGGTGGAGAGATTCGAACTCCCAACACGCGGATTTGGAATCCGCTGCTCTGCCAATTGGAGCTACACCCCTGCAGTTCGTGTTTAATGAGACGACTCTCTAATAAGTGGCGGAATGGCCGGGCTTGCGTTCAAGCGGGACTCATTCGACCGAAGGTCGAAACCTTCAAATTAAGTGGCGGAGTGGACGGGACTCGAACCCGCGACCCCCGGCGTGACAGGCCGGTATTCTAACCAACTGAACTACCACTCCGCAGTAGTATCATCCGCATAAGCAGATGTCCGCTTTTGTCTTCACTTTTCAAAAAAGTGAAAATAAAACTAAAGCCTGGCGATGTCCTACTCTCACATGGGGAAACCCCACACTACCATCGGCGCTATTTCGTTTCACTTCTGAGTTCGGAATGGAAATCAGGTGGGTCCAAAACGCTATGGTCGCCAAGCAAATTCTTACTCTCTATTTCTAGAGAAAACTTGGAAAGCTGTTGTTAATTCTCGTTTTTACACATTCAATGTTCTTTCATTGAGTCCATCAAAACCCCTTGGGTGTTGTATGGTTAAGCCTCACGGGCAATTAGTACAGGTTAGCTCAACGCCTCACAACGCTTACACACCCTGCCTATCAACGTCGTAGTCTACGACAACCCTTTAGGATACTTAAAGTATCAGGGAGAACTCATCTCAAGGCTCGCTTCCCGCTTAGATGCTTTCAGCGGTTATCGATCCCGAACTTAGCTACCGGGCAATGCGTCTGGCGACACAACCCGAACACCAGAGGTTCGTCCACTCCGGTCCTCTCGTACTAGGAGCAGCCCCTTTCAATTCTCCAACGCCCACGGCAGATAGGGACCGAACTGTCTCACGACGTTCTAAACCCAGCTCGCGTACCACTTTAAATGGCGAACAGCCATACCCTTGGGACCGACTTCAGCCCCAGGATGTGATGAGCCGACATCGAGGTGCCAAACACCGCCGTCGATATGAACTCTTGGGCGGTATCAGCCTGTTATCCCCGGAGTACCTTTTATCCGTTGAGCGATGGCCCTTCCATTCAGAACCACCGGATCACTATGACCTGCTTTCGCACCTGCTCGAATTGTCATTCTCGCAGTCAAGCGGGCTTATGCCATTGCACTAACCTCACGATGTCCAACCGTGATTAGCCCACCTTCGTGCTCCTCCGTTACGCTTTGGGAGGAGACCGCCCCAGTCAAACTACCCACCAGGCACTGTCCTCATCCCCGATGAGGGGACCAAGTTAGAACATCAACACTACAAGGGTGGTATTTCAAGGTCGGCTCCACCAACACTGGCGTGCTGGTTTCAAAGCCTCCCACCTATCCTACACATGTAGGGTCAATGTTCAGTGCCAAGCTGTAGTAAAGGTTCACGGGGTCTTTCCGTCTAGCCGCGGGTACACTGCATCTTCACAGCGATTTCAATTTCACTGAGTCTCGGGTGGAGACAGCGTGGCCATCATTACGCCATTCGTGCAGGTCGGAACTTACCCGACAAGGAATTTCGCTACCTTAGGACCGTTATAGTTACGGCCGCCGTTTACCGGGGCTTCGATCAAGAGCTTCGACCGAAGTCTAACCCCATCAATTAACCTTCCGGCACCGGGCAGGCGTCACACCGTATACGTCATCTTACGATTTTGCACAGTGCTGTGTTTTTAATAAACAGTTGCAGCCACCTGGTATCTGCGACTCTCAATAGCTCCATCCGCAAGGGACTTCACCGTCGAGAGCGTACCTTCTCCCGAAGTTACGGTACCATTTTGCCTAGTTCCTTCACCCGAGTTCTCTCAAGCGCCTTGGTATTCTCTACCCGACCACCTGTGTCGGTTTGGGGTACGATTCCTTACAATCTGAAGCTTAGAGGCTTTTCCTGGAAGCATGGCATCAATGACTTCACATCCGTAGATGCTCGACGTCGTGTCTCAGCCTTAAAGAGAGCCGGATTTACCTAACTCTCAAGCCTACGCACTTGAACCTGGACAACCGTCGCCAGGCCCACCTAGCCTTCTCCGTCCCCCCATCGCAATTGTAAGAAGTACGGGAATATTAACCCGTTTCCCATCGACTACGCCTTTCGGCCTCGCCTTAGGGGTCGACTTACCCTGCCCCGATTAACGTTGGACAGGAACCCTTGGTCTTCCGGCGAGGAGGTTTTTCACCCCCTTTATCGTTACTCATGTCAGCATTCGCACTTCTGATACGTCCAGCATGCGTTACCACACACCTTCAACCGCTTACAGAACGCTCCCCTACCCAATATACAAAAGTATATTGCCGCAGCTTCGGTTTACTACTTAGCCCCGTTACATCTTCCGCGCAGGCCGACTCGACCAGTGAGCTATTACGCTTTCTTTAAATGATGGCTGCTTCTAAGCCAACATCCTGGCTGTCTGAGCCTTCCCACATCGTTTCCCACTTAGTAGTAATTTGGGACCTTAGCTGGCGGTCTGGGTTGTTTCCCTCTCCACGACGGACGTTAGCACCCGCCGTGTGTCTCCCGGATAGTACTTACTGGTATTCGGAGTTTGCAAAGGGTTGGTAAGTCGGGATGACCCCCTAGCCTTAACAGTGCTCTACCCCCAGTAGTATTCGTCCGAGGCGCTACCTAAATAGCTTTCGGGGAGAACCAGCTATCTCCAGGTTTGATTGGCCTTTCACCCCTAGCCACAAGTCATCCGCTAATTTTTCAACATTAGTCGGTTCGGTCCTCCAATTGATGTTACTCAATCTTCAACCTGCCCATGGCTAGATCACCTGGTTTCGGGTCTATATCCAGAGACTGAACGCCCAGTTAAGACTCGGTTTCCCTACGGCTCCCCTAGATGGTTAACCTTGCCACTGAATATAAGTCGCTGACCCATTATACAAAAGGTACGCAGTCACACCACGAAGGTGCTCCTACTGCTTGTACGTACACGGTTTCAGGTTCTATTTCACTCCCCTCACAGGGGTTCTTTTCGCCTTTCCCTCACGGTACTGGTTCACTATCGGTCAGTCAGTAGTATTTAGCCTTGGAGGATGGTCCCCCCATATTCAGACAGGATATCACGTGTCCCGCCCTACTCGATTTCACTGAACACACATCGTCAACTACGGGACTATCACCCTGTATCGTCGGCCTTTCCAGACCGTTCGTCTAACGTGTGTAAAGCTTAAGGGCTAGTCCAATTTCGCTCGCCGCTACTTTCGGAATCTCGGTTGATTTCTTTTCCTCGGGGTACTTAGATGTTTCAGTTCCCCCGGTTCGCCTCCTGCTGCTATGTATTCACAACAGGATACTTACTTATGTAAGTGGGTTTCCCCATTCGGAAATCCCAGACTCAAGTGGCTTTTACTGCCTAATCTGGGCTTATCGCAAGTTAATACGTCCTTCATCGCCTCTGACTGCCAAGGCATCCACCGTGTACGCTTAGTCACTTAACCATACAACCCGAAGGAGTTTCGAATTGCATTTTGTCTTCACTTTAAAAAGTGAAATCAAACGGTCAAACAACCAAAGTTGCTGTCTCATTATTTGAATGAGCGAGACAGCTTTCGATTTTGCCGGACTCAAATTCCAAGAACACTTGAATGTGTTTTTAGTTGTATTCATTAATGAATACTTTGAGAACTTTACAATCAAAACCTTATTCACAAAGGAATAAAGTTTGATTTGTCAGCTTTCCAAATTGTTAAAGAGCTAATCACTTCAAAAGAAGTAACCATTTTTAAAAGCACTCATCGAATGCGCTTAAAGATGGTATCCCGTAGGGGAGTCGAACCCCTGTTACCGCCGTGAAAGGGCGGTGTCCTAGGCCTCTAGACGAACGGGACACAGAAAGTCAGTGGTGGAGCTAATCGGGATCGAACCGATGACCTCTTCGCTGCCAGCGAAGCGCTCTCCCAGCTGAGCTATAGCCCCACATAAAATTGCTTTGCATTTTATGCAGAACCAATTTTTTGCTCTGAATTAAAACCATATCAATCTGTGTGGACACTCATCGTGACTCATTTGTTTCCGCTTTAAAAAGCAGAAGCAAACTATCCATTCGTATAAGGAGGTGATCCAGCGCCAGGTTCCCCTAGCGCTACCTTGTTACGACTTCACCCCAGTCATGAACCACAAAGTGGTAAGCGTCCCCCCGAAGGTTAAACTACCTACTTCTTTTGCAGCCCACTCCCATGGTGTGACGGGCGGTGTGTACAAGGCCCGGGAACGTATTCACCGTGGCATTCTGATCCACGATTACTAGCGATTCCGACTTCATGGAGTCGAGTTGCAGACTCCAATCCGGACTACGACGCACTTTTTGGGATTCGCTCACTTTCGCAAGTTGGCCGCCCTCTGTATGCGCCATTGTAGCACGTGTGTAGCCCTACTCGTAAGGGCCATGATGACTTGACGTCGTCCCCACCTTCCTCCGGTTTATCACCGGCAGTCTCCCTGGAGTTCCCGACATTACTCGCTGGCAAACAAGGATAAGGGTTGCGCTCGTTGCGGGACTTAACCCAACATTTCACAACACGAGCTGACGACAGCCATGCAGCACCTGTCTCAGAGTTCCCGAAGGCACCAATCCATCTCTGGAAAGTTCTCTGGATGTCAAGAGTAGGTAAGGTTCTTCGCGTTGCATCGAATTAAACCACATGCTCCACCGCTTGTGCGGGCCCCCGTCAATTCATTTGAGTTTTAATCTTGCGACCGTACTCCCCAGGCGGTCTACTTAACGCGTTAGCTCCGAAAGCCACGGCTCAAGGCCACAACCTCCAAGTAGACATCGTTTACGGCGTGGACTACCAGGGTATCTAATCCTGTTTGCTCCCCACGCTTTCGCATCTGAGTGTCAGTATCTGTCCAGGGGGCCGCCTTCGCCACCGGTATTCCTTCAGATCTCTACGCATTTCACCGCTACACCTGAAATTCTACCCCCCTCTACAGTACTCTAGTCTGCCAGTTTCAAATGCTATTCCGAGGTTGAGCCCCGGGCTTTCACATCTGACTTAACAAACCACCTGCATGCGCTTTACGCCCAGTAATTCCGATTAACGCTCGCACCCTCCGTATTACCGCGGCTGCTGGCACGGAGTTAGCCGGTGCTTCTTCTGTCGCTAACGTCAAATAATGCATCTATTAAACACACTACCTTCCTCACGACTGAAAGTGCTTTACAACCCGAAGGCCTTCTTCACACACGCGGCATGGCTGCATCAGGCTTGCGCCCATTGTGCAATATTCCCCACTGCTGCCTCCCGTAGGAGTCTGGACCGTGTCTCAGTTCCAGTGTGGCTGATCATCCTCTCAGACCAGCTAGGGATCGTCGCCTTGGTGAGCCCTTACCTCACCAACTAGCTAATCCCACCTAGGCATATCCTGACGCGAGAGGCCCGAAGGTCCCCCTCTTTGGCCCGTAGGCATCATGCGGTATTAGCCATCGTTTCCAATGGTTATCCCCCACATCAGGGCAATTTCCTAGGCATTACTCACCCGTCCGCCGCTCGACGCCGTTAACGTTCCCCGAAGGTTCAGTTAACTCGTTTCCGCTCGACTTGCATGTGTTAGGCCTGCCGCCAGCGTTCAATCTGAGCCATGATCAAACTCTTCAATTTAAAGTTTTGATTCCCTAAATAAATAGGGTGAGGCTCAATGAATACTGAACATTACATAACGTAATGTTTGAATTGACTGTGCTGAGTCTTTCGACTCAATGGTCACTTCGTATCATTGAAACCTAATTTGAAGCCTAAGCTTCTAATTGGATTATCATCAACGAGTGCCCACACAGATTGATAGGTTCTTATTTTTAAAGAGCGTTTCGACTGAGGCTTGCTCAAATCGGACGGCCATTTTAGCGAGATAACTTCTGGTGTCAAACACTTTTTTCAGTTATTTCTCTGTGAGTTACTTTTTAACTCAACCGTCTTGTTGTCCTGCATCGCTTTGCTAGACAACGGAGGCGAATTATAGGGAGAAAAATTGACTTGGCAAGGGGAATTCAGCCTAAAAAAGGCATTTTTAGACTGAACGTTTAAATAAACATCAATTTGAGGATTCTATAACCGAATAATGGGCTTATGACTCTAATTTCGCCACACGTTGATTGAGATCGGCAATGGATTTTCTTACTTCTTCGACTAAATAGCCGTATTGAGCATCATGCTCTTGCTGATAAACAATACGCCCATTTACAAAGCTGACTTTAACAGACGCAGGTTCACCACACATGATTGGTGCCATTAATGAAGAATGACACCCTGACAAGCGAGGCTGATTGAGGTCATAAAGAACGAGGTCAGCCGCGTAGCCTTCTTTTATTTCCCCCACATCTGTAAGACCTAAGATATCAGCCCCACCTTTAGTACCCCATTTAAGGACTTGTTCCAACGTTGTTGCATCAGGTCCATTTTGCGCTCTGTGGATTAGCCAAGTCAGGTTGAGCTCTTGCAGCATCGACCCCGACTCAGCAGACGCGGAGCCATCCACTCCCAGAGAAATAGGCATGCCCGCTTTGGCCATATCAATGACTGGTGCAATCCCACTCCCCAAACGACAGTTAGATGTTGGACAATGAGCGATACCCGTTTTCGTTTCTGCTAATAGCTGGATATCTTTCTCACTTGCTTGAACCAAATGGGCAAACCATACATCTTCCCCCAGCCAGTCACAGCTCTGCGCAAACTCGACCGCACTCATCCCGTACTTAGCGATTGTTTGCTCATTATCAAAGTCCACCTCTAAAAGGTGGGAGTGCATTCTTAGCTTTTGGCTTCTCGCATATTCTGCCGTCAGCTTGAGGTCACTCGGTGTTGCAGAATGCGCGATGGTGGTTGGCGCAACGACCAACTTGCGCATCGCAGCTCCGCCTTCCTGATGGTAACGACTACGAGTATGCTCTAAACGTGAGATCATCAGCTCTGCAGACTCAGGAATAACTCCCGCTTTGGCTAATCCTTTGTGTGTACCTTTAATGGTTGCCCCTCCCCGACATAAAACCAAACGAATACCCATTTCGTCGGCAGCCTGCCAAAGCACATCTTCCATCTCTTGGCTTGAGTTCGCATGATAGAGATAGTGATGGTCAGCACATGTCGTCGCGCCAGAACGAAGTAGTTCATAGAATCCTAACTTGGCGGCGGAATACATGATCTCCGGTGTAATTTGAGGCCAATAGCGATATGGAACGCTCGCTAGCCAATCACCTAAGCCATGATTCATGCCTGCTGGGATCCCCTTCAATATTGACTGCGCGATATGGTGATGCGTATTAACCATTCCCGGGTAAACAACACAATTTGTCGCATCGACCAGTTTTTCGCTTTCATTGGGAAGCAAGTTCTGTCCGAGCTCAGTAATGACACCGTTTTGAATTCGGATATCTCGTACATCCTGTTTAGGCGAAAAAACACTGTTGGCATTTTTAATTAAGTAGTTCACGTCAATTTCCTTTTTAATGAACGATCGGTATCTAATTCAGATGACCAGAGTGGATCTACCTTTGAGCAATGTCCCAGAGATACAACTCTTAACCGCTTCTACTCAATTAATAAAGAGGGCAGGAGTACTCACTCCCACCACACTCTGTATACAATGCAATAACTGCACCATACCTCAGATTATTTAACCTTCGGTACTCGGCCTCGATACAGTGCACCAAAATATTTTTTTTGAGGCTAAAATGCACATAAATGGTGCGTAAAGAGTTGTATTTCACCCTTTATTTGTCACTTATTGTATACAACGCTGAATCTGGCACTTATCTTCCAACCGCAAGGTTAACCGTTCGTTACTCATAGGTTGCATCTTATTATCCATCTCTTTATCACTGTATGGCACATTGTTTGCTAAATGTTAATTGAAAGCGTGAGTAGAAGCGGTTAGATACTTCAACATAAAGTATCGGGACATTGCTCATAGTTAGCCTAAAGTACCCTGCCAGCAATAAGGCGGTGCCTTTAGAAAAGTGAAAAGGAAGACACGGAGTAACTATGAAAACTATTTCTAAATTGAACAAACTTGCCCTTTCGTTATCTTTGCTATGCGCTTCAGGAAGTAGCCTGGCAGCAGATAAGGTCACTTTCCAGCTTGACTGGTTACCTGGTGGCGACAAAGCCCCTGTGTTTGTTGGAGTGCAACAAGGCTTCTTTGCAGAAGAAGATCTGGATGTCACCATTCTTGGTGGTAAAGGTTCTACCGACGCCATTACCAAAGTAGCGACTGGCACAGCAGATATTGGTTATGCTGACATTGTTGCTCTGATGGTCGCAAAAGCGAATGATAACGTGCCTGTAAAAGCGGTCTACTCACTCTTCAATAAAGCACCTTATGCATTCTATACACTTGATGATTCAGGTGTTGGATCAGTTAAAGACGTGGTAGGAAAAACCATCGTTACTTCTCCGTTTACCTCTGCGAACGTTTTCCTACCAATCATGCTTAAGAAAAATGGCATCGATGAAAACAGTGTAAAGGTCCTCAAAGCCGATCCTGGCGCATTAAATCCGATGCTGATCACTGGGCAGTCTGATGTGATGATTTCCTGGATGACAGACCGCGTTAAAAACTCAGAGCAAGCCGAACAAGCGGGTAAAAAACTGACTGTTCTGCCTTGGTATGATGCTGGTCTAGAGTTCTATTCAGCTTCGGTCATCGCCAGCGACAAGTTCATGTCAGAACATCCAGACGTGGTTAAACGATTTGTTAAAGCTTACGCAAAGGCAGTGGAATACACTTGGGCGAATCCAGAACAAAGCGGCGCTGACGTCAATAAAATGGTCCCCGATGTCGATCCCGTCCAAGCAGCCGATACGATAAAATCCATTCGTGGCCTGGTTATGAACGAGGTCTCCGATAAAGACGGATTGGGCGTTTTTACTCCGGCTCGTCTGAGTGAAACATGGAAGTGGACAGCGGAAGCTCAAGGCATCGATCTTGGTAAGTTAGACCCTGAAAACGCAGTTGCTCGTCAATTTTTTCAAGAGGTGAACTAATGCAACCATTTGTTTCGTTCAAGAACATAGGGCATACCTATCACTCTGACAAACATTCGGTTACGGTTCTCAACGATGTCAACTTCAATGTAAATAAACATGAATTTGTTGCCATCGTTGGTCCTTCAGGTTGCGGCAAGTCTACCTTGCTGCGCCTACTGTCAGGTCTGATACTGCCAACCCAGGGGGAGATTTCTGTTTTTGGTCAGCCGGTGACGGAACCAAGAGAAGATATCGGTATTGTGTTTCAAAAACCAACGCTATTGCCCTGGAAAAACATTCTCGACAACGTGCTGTTTCCACTTAAGCACAAGTTCAACTATGTCAGTCAAAAAGAAAAACAGCATGCCGAAGTACTTTTAGACATGGTTGGTCTGGCTGGCTTTGAAAACAGCATGCCAAACCAGCTTTCAGGGGGGATGCAGCAACGAGTCGGGATTGCCAGAGCTTTGCTACTTAATCCGGATATTTTGATCATGGATGAGCCGTTCTCCGCCCTTGATGCATTAACCCGCGAAGAGATGGGCTTTGAGTTGCAAAAAATTTGGATGGAGAAACCGAAAACCGTTTTATTCATTACTCACTCGATCTCCGAAGCGGTGTTACTCGCAGATAAAGTATTAGTCATGGGCCCACGACCAAGTACGGTGTTAGAGGAAATCAACATTGACTTACCTCGCCCACGCGACATTCACACACTGCAAGATCCAACGTTTGGCGCTTACACCAACAAAATCCGCGAATACTTTTATCGTTCAGAGAAAAAGAATGAGACGGACAGAAAGGATAAAGACAACGTTGCACCAATACGCAGAACGGTTGCTTAATCGAATTTATCTAAAGGAATAGATATGAAACGGTATTTGTCACAATGGTCACAAAACTGGCTTCCGCTCGTCGCGATATTAGCCCTCATTCCGATTTGGGAAGCGACTTGCCGAATCTTCTCGGTACCAACATTTATACTCCCTGCACCGTCAGATATTGCATTGGCTTTTAGCCAAGTACCGATGGAAAGGTGGCTAGAAAACTTATGGGCCACACTACGCATCGCCCTGCTTGGTTTTGGAATTTCATTTTTAGTGAGTATTCCTCTGGCCATCATGATGGTGAACTCTAAATTTCTCACTAAAGCGCTCTTTCCAATATTAGTTGTTATCCAGTCAACACCGGTTGTTGCGATTGCTCCACTGTTGATTGTTATTTTGGGAACCGGTGATGCGCCGCGTCTCACCATTACCTGCCTGATCACCTTCTTCCCGCTTGTGGTATCGGCGACAACCGGCATGCTGGCAACCCCGCCAGAGCTGATTGAGTTGTCTCGCTCATTAAGCGTAAAAAACAGCAAAACAATTTGGCAAATTCGCCTTCCTTACGCCATTCCTCATATCTTCAGTGGTGTAAAGGTCGCTATTACCTTAGCCGTGATCGGCTCTGTGATTGCTGAATTCGTCGCAGCAGAAAAAGGCTTGGGCTACTTGGTTCAATTCTCTACGTCGTATTTCAAAATCCCGCAAGCTTTTGCCGCACTGGTGTTCTTGTCTCTGGTGAGTATGTTGCTGTTTAAGACGGTTAGCTGGGTGCAACGAGCTTGCTTCTCATGGAGCCTGACCGAAGAAGAAAAGCAAAGATAGAAAACCATAATTAGCAACGCAACGGCTTTCACAATAACCGGGCGAGGAAGCAAATCAGCGTTTAATAAGAAATGGATCAAGGTGAACTTTTCCACTCCTTTGTGCGGAGGAGTTCATCGAGATTAACATGACTAGGAGTAGAAGCGGTCTGTAATAGCGAGCCATTGAGGCTCTCAAGCTATTGCTGGACATTGCTCCAATAACAAGCACGTATTTAATTGTTAATTGGAGAAAAATAATGACTCAATCATACCTATTGGATGAACTTAACTTTGAAACGACTATTGGCGGGCAAGGTTTAGAATCACATGACACCGCGATCCCGCTGATCAACTTACACGATTTTGAAAACCGTCGTGAAGCGATCACGGAACAGCTCTGGGAAGCAGCCACTCAAGTCGGCTTTTTCCAGCTTGTCGATCACGGCATCAGCTTAGCAGACATTGAAAAGTCCTTTAAGCTCAGTGAACAATTCTTTGCCTTGCCGATGGAAACAAAGCAACAGTTCCCTTTGAAAGAAGGCTTAAATGCTGGCTGGGAGTTCAAACAACAAGTTCGTCCATCCACTGGCACAGCGGATCAAAAAGAGTCATATCAAATTACGTTGCCTCATATGAATGATTTGTGGCCGAGCAATGCTCAAGTGGAAGAGTTTGAATCGCATCTGTTGTCATTCGAGCACCAGGCATGGCAACTCGGTATGAATATTCTTTCCTGCTTCGCCGATAAGTTGGGTTTTGAGCGGGACTTTTTTACTAAAGCACACCAAAAAGAGTCAGAAAACTATTTGAGCACCTTACGTATGTTGCATTACCTGCCGATGAAAGAAGTGCCAGAGACGGGCACATTCTGGCGTGCTGGCGCACATACGGATTTCGATTGTTTAACCATGGTGTTCCAGCAGGAGAATCAAGGCGGCTTGCAAGCTGCTGCCGGGAAAGACGCCAAAGATAATTTGGTGTGGAGTACGGTTGAACCAAAAGCAGGTGTCATCACTTGTAACATTGGAGACATGCTGATGCGCTGGAGTGATGACTTGTTGAAATCAACCCTACACCGCGTGCGTATGCCAACAGCAGAAGAGAACCAAGACTCTCGTTATAGTATGGCGTTTTTCTGCCAGGCGAACCGAGACCAAATCATCCAAGGCCCACGAAAGGTTTATGAACCGATTACGGCTGAGGACTACTTGAAGATGCGTATTAACGCGAACTTTGCTTAAAGAATTCGGCCATTGGAAAGATAGTTCGAGCCCTGTCACTCCAATACTCCGAAGACGAAAAAGCCATGCATCTGCATGGCTTTTATTTGGTTCTATTGGTGACGAGTCACTATTGGCTAGCGACGATATTGCCGTCGTCAACACCCAGTACAATCGGTTTTCCTGGTAAGAACTGACCAGAAAGAATCGACTTGGCTAATGGGTTTTCAACATTTTGTTGAATTGCACGTTTCAATGGACGCGCACCATATACAGGGTCAAAGCCAACTTGAGCAATCAACTCTAACGCCTCGTCGCCGACTTCTAGTTCATAGTCTTTCTCAGCCAGACGTTTATGCAGACGTTCCAACTGAATAGAAGCAATTGACTTAATGTGCTCTTTACCAAGTGGATGGAATACCACGGTTTCATCAACACGGTTCAAGAACTCAGGACGGAAGTGTTTGCTGACCACCTCCATGACTTCATTCTTAATGCCTTGATAATCCAGTATTGCGAAGTTTTCCTGAATTCTCGAAGAGCCTAAGTTTGAGGTCATGATCACCACCGTATTACGGAAATCAACCGTACGACCCTGGCCATCAGTCAGACGCCCGTCATCCAACACTTGAAGCAGAATGTTGAACACATCTGGGTGCGCTTTTTCTACCTCATCCAATAGAATTACCGAATAAGGTTTGCGACGAACCGCTTCAGTCAGATAACCACCCTCTTCATAGCCAACGTAACCCGGAGGCGCACCAACCAGTCTCGCTACAGAGTGTTTCTCCATAAACTCAGACATATCAATACGCACCATTGCGTCTTCGCTATCAAACATAAAGTTTGCCAGTGTCTTACACAACTCAGTTTTACCGACACCAGTCGGGCCTAAGAACAAGAATGAGCCAATTGGTCGGTTTGGATCCGACAACCCGGCACGGCTACGGCGAATCGCATTCGCAACCACTTCAACCGCTTCCACCTGGCCAATCACACGCTTGTGTAACACCTCTTCCATGCGAAGCAGTTTTTCTTTCTCTGCTTCGAGCATCTTCGAGACCGGAATGCCCGTTTGTTTGGACAGCACTTCCGCGATTTCGTTATCAGTAACTTTGTTACGCAACAACGTCATCTCTTGCATTTCTGCTTGCGCAGCCAAGTCCAGTTGTTTTTCCAGCTCAGGAATACGGCCATATTGCAACTCTGACATACGGTTTAGATCACCCGCACGGCGAGCAAACTCCATATCCATCCGTGCTTGCTCAAGCTCGGATTTAATGTGTTGCGTACCCGATAGTGCGGCTTTTTCTGTATTCCATACCTCTTCTAACTCAGCATATTCGCGCTCTTTCTCAGTCAACTCTTCATTTAAAGTCGTCAGGCGCTTTTCACTCGCTTCATCATGCTCATTACTTAACGCTTGCTGCTCAATCTTTAACTGAATGATTTTACGCTCAAGCTTATCCAACGATTCAGGTTTCGAGTCGATTTGCAGACGAATACTTGATGCCGCTTCGTCGATCAAGTCGATCGCTTTATCAGGTAATTGACGATCGGAAATATATCGATGTGACAAACTTGCTGCCGCAACGATAGCCGGATCAGTAATTTCTACATGGTGATGCAGCTCATAACGCTCTTTCAAACCACGTAAAATGGCGACCGTATCTTCAACGGTTGGCTCATCCACCAGCACTTTTTGGAAACGACGCTCTAATGCCGCGTCTTTCTCAATGTACTTTCGGTATTCGTCCAATGTTGTCGCACCAACACAGTGAAGTTCACCACGAGCCAATGCTGGTTTCAGCATGTTACCCGCATCCATAGAACCTTCACCTTTACCAGCGCCCACCATGGTATGTAGCTCATCAATAAACAGAATGATGTTGCCTTCTTCTTTAGCTAACTCATTCAATACTGATTTCAAGCGCTCTTCGAACTCACCTCGGTACTTAGCACCCGCAACCAACGCTCCCATATCCAAGGCAAGCACGCGACGACCACGCAAACCTTCTGGCACTTCATTATTAATAATACGCTGTGCCAAACCTTCAACGATCGCTGTTTTACCCACACCAGGTTCACCAATGATAACCGGGTTATTTTTAGTACGGCGTTGCAGAACTTGAATCGTACGGCGGATTTCATCATCGCGGCCAATCACTGGATCCAACTTACCCTGCTCTGCTCTTTCGGTAAGGTCTATGGTGAACTTTTCCAAAGCCTGACGAAGTTCTTCGGCATTCGGATCATCGACCTTTTGACCACCTCTGATCTTTTCGATCGCCTGGCTTACTTTCTGCTCGGTTAAACCGACTTCTTTCAATAATTGACCAAGCGGACCTTTGTCCTCAATGGCGGCTAGGAGGAAGATTTCAGACGAAATATAAGAGTCCTGGCGTTTTTGCGCGACTTTGTCACAAAGATTGAACAGAGTACCCATCGCACCCGAAAGCTGCACATCTCCACCAATACCGCTGACTTTTGGTAATCGATCAAGGATTTCGCTCAACTTAGAGCGCAAATGTGTCACGTCCACATCCAACATTGTCAGCAACGGACGAATTGGACTGCCATTTTGATCAAGCAAAGCCACCATCAGGTGAACTGGCTCTATATATTGATGATCGCGCCCCAACGCTAATGATTGAGCATCAGAGATAGCGATTTGAAACTTACTTGTGAATCTATCAAGACGCATATCGACCTTCCTAACCTCATATAAGAGAATACTAATAACAGTAGAAAGATGGATACTAGAAAGGGGAATTTCAAGGGAGGATGTAAATAAATATAAACAGTGATGCAAACTCAAGGAATGCATCACCCATTTCAATGACTGGTTAAAACCTAATCTTCCAGCCAGATAAATGTCGCTTGGCGCCCGGTCACCCCATCACGACGATAGGAATAAAAGTCCTGCTGGTTTTGGTAGGTACATAAACCCGAATCAAACACTTGCGTGACTCCAGCTTTGTTTAGACGCTGAGTGGCAAGCTTTGACATATCGGCAAACCACTTACCTTGAATGTCTCGCGGAATAAACGCTTGCTGGGCCTTAGGGTCGAAATCAACAAAAGCTTGCAGAACATCTTCACCGACTTCAAAGGCTTCTGGACCGATAGCAGGTCCAAGCCATGCCATCACATCACCAGAAAACATCTCTAAAGCATTCTCGACAATGCCATTGGCTAAACCTCGCCAACCAGCATGGACTGCCGCAACTTGTGTACCTTGGCTATTGGTTAAAATCACTGGCAAACAATCTGCGGTCATCGCAGAACATACGACATAGCCAGAATTGGTGAACACGCCATCCGCATCAAGCACTTTAGACGTCGGTTCTGAAACCTGAGTGACAACGGTAGAGTGAGTCTGATTCAACCAAACCGGCGCACTTGGCATTTCAGTCTGCTTCATCAACCAGTCACGGTTTTGTTCTACTAATGACAAATCGTCCCCAACGTGAGCACCTAGATTAAGCCCTTGATAGGCTCCCGTCGAAACGCCTCCCACTCGCGTGGAAGCAAACGCTTTGACATTTTTAGGTGCTGGCCAGTTAGGAACAATGATCTTCATATTAGAATTCGTCCGGTAAACCGTGCTCGATGGTATCTTTACGCAGTGCTTCGGTCATTGCCACCATGTCATCTGGCACTGGAGCATGGAACTCCAACTCTTCACCAGTGATAGGGTGTTCGAAACGCAGCATCACAGCATGAAGCGCTTGACGATCAAAACCACGGATCATATCGGTCAGCTCTTGCGATGCTCCAGTAGGAATACGTGCGCGACCACCGTAAGCCGTATCGCCCAACAATGGATGCTGCAGGTAAGACATATGCACACGAATCTGGTGAGTACGGCCCGTTTCCAGGCGCAGGCGAATACGCGTGTGCTCACGGAAGTGTTCCGCAACACGGTAGTGCGTAACCGCCGGTTTGCCCATTGGAGCTACTGCCATTAATGTACGCTTGGTCGAGTGACGGCCAATCGGTTGATCGACTTTGCCACCCGCGGTCATACGGCCAATAGCAATCGCCTCGTATTCACGAGTGATATTACGCTTTTGCAGTGCACGAACTAAACGCGTCTGCGCTGGTACCGTTTTCGCTACCACCATCAAACCCGTCGTGTCTTTATCAAGACGGTGAACAATACCTGCACGAGGTACCTCGGCAATATCCGGGTAATGATGTAGCAATGCATTGAGCACTGTACCATCTGGTGTACCCGCACCTGGGTGTACCACAAAATCACGAGGCTTATTGATTACGATGATGTCATCATCTTCGTAGACGATATCTAATGGGATATCTTGCGCTTCCCAGCGTTCTTCATCTTCCAGCTCGGCTTGCAATGTTATTTCCTCACCACCCATAACTCTGGTGCGAGGTTTGGTGACAACTTCACCATTCACTTGAACTTTCCCGTCTAGAAGCCACTCTTTCAGGCGAGAGCGAGAGAAGTCCGCGAATAATTCTGCGATAGCTTGGTCTAAACGCTGACCTAATTGGCTATCTTTTACGGTATTTGTTAATACTATCTGCTGAGCCATATCGAACTTTTTTAAAAACTGTGAGACTAATGCTCACGACTGTGAAAAAATAGACTATTACGTCATTGTATCTGTTACTGGAAAGAAAGTAACGGCAGCTTAAGAAATATTTAGATTCAAGGAACAGACTCCTGATATGAAACGTCAGACTTTAACAGGCCTTTTAGCGGTATCCCTTCTGTTTGGATGTGCAAGCAAAGAAGAAATCGTTCCTGATGTGCCACCTTCGGAACTGTATGCAGACGCGCAAACCTCGCTTCAAACCGGCAATTGGCTAACCGCCATTGAGAAGCTAGAAGCATTAGATTCACGTTACCCATTTGGTGCCTACTCAGAACAGGTACAACTTGATCTTATTTATGCGTACTACAAAAACGACGACCTAGCGCTTGGCTTGGCAACCATCTCTCGTTTTATGCGCCTAAATCCAACTCATGAAAAAATGGACTGGGTACTGTACATGCGCGGCCTAACTCACATGGCGCAAGATCGTAACTTCATGCACGATCTGTTTAATATTGATCGTAGCGACCGTGATCCAGAGCCCGTTAAACAAGCATTTGATGACTTCAAAAAGCTGCTGCAACGTTATCCAAACAGCCACTATGCTGAAGATTCGCAAAAACGTATGATCGCACTGAAAAACCGTTTGGCCAACTATGATCTGGCAACCGCTGATTTCTACCTACGCCGTGAAGCGTGGATTGCAGCGATCAACCGCAGCCAAGAACTGCAAAAGACCTTCCCAGATACAGAAGCAGCACGTAAATCGCTTGAAATACAGCTAGAAGCGTACAAGCAGCTTGGTCTTGAAGACTCTATCGCCAGAACGGAAGAGTTGATAAAACTTAACCCAATCAACTAAAGCCAACTTCCCTCCAATTACTCGCCACAGTTTCAACAACTGTGGCGTTTTTCTATCCTAAGCCACTCTGACACATCCGACGTCTCACTTGATGGTTTTTTGAGCACAATATATGCTTAAAGCTCCCCCACCATTAACCTGGACGTGAACGTGAGACTACTTAAGCTGTGGGTAATATCGCTGATTCTATTGTCAGCGTCCGTTTGCGCATTGCAAATTTCACCGTTAAAGCAACCGCCATATACTGGCGACTTAGACGTTATTAAAGAGAAAAACTTACTACGCGTACTTGTCTCTGCAGATTTGGGGTTTTACCACATAGAAGGTGGCACGCCTAAAGGAATTGGCGCAGAGCTTCTGGCTCATTTTGAGAAAGATTTACGCAGAATCAAGCCGAAAATAAACGTACAAATTATTCCTCTGGCTCGTGACCAACTGATTCCCGCGCTAAACAAGGGGTCTGGCGATTTAATCGTCGCAAACCTGACGATGACTGATAAGCGCAAAGAAAAAGTCGACTTTAGCTCTCCGATACTCTCGGGAATTCAAGAGTGGGTAGTGACAAACAAAAAAACACCCGCCATTACAAAACCGGAGCAACTGAGTGGAAAAGAGATATGGGTTCGAGCTAGCTCCAGTTATTTTGAAAGTATTCAATCTCTTAATAAAACTTTAAACAAGAAAGGATTACCCCCCGTCATTGTCCACTTCGTTGAAGAAACCCTCCAAGACTACGAACTGGTTGGCATGCTGAATAATGGCTATGTCAAAGCCATCGTGTTAGATAGCCACAAAGCAAGCCTGTGGCTCAAGGTAATGGATGACATTCGGGTACACAAAAAGGTTCCACTGCGTAAAAGTGGCAAAATCGGCTGGGCAATGCGTAAAGACAGCCCGCAACTCAAAGCAGTCGTTAATAAGTTCATCAAAAAATCACGCTCAGGCACCCTGCTTGGAAACGTCATCTACGGCAAGTACATTGACAATACCAATTGGCTGAATAAAGCACTCAACCCAAAAAAGATTGCTCAATTGGAAAAGCTATCAGCATTATTTTCGCGCTACGGAGAGAAATACGACTTTGACTATCTACTGATAGCAGCACTCGCTTATAAAGAATCGGGCTTTAATAATAATTTAGTTGGTAGCCAAGGCGCAGTCGGCATCATGCAGGTCCTGCCTAGCACGGCACGAGATCCGAATATCAACATCAAAAATGTGCGGCAACTGGAAAACAACATTCATGCGGGCGTGAAATACATGGCGTTTTTACGTCGGCAGTACTTTAACGATAAAGCCATTAGTGCTGAAAACAAAATCTACTTCACCTTGGCCGCCTATAACGCGGGGCCAGGAAATGTCGATAGAATTCGTAAGCTCGCCGCCAGACAAGGGTATAACCCAAATGTCTGGTTCAACAATGTTGAAGTCGTAATGAGAAAAAATATCAGAGCAACTGTTGGTTATGTGACCACGATTAATCGTTACTACGTCATATACAAACAATTAGAGAAGTTGGACCATGCAAAATCATTAGAGAATGTTTTGTTAGTTCCGGACGATCCGGTTTTCATGACTCCATTACTAAGGATTAGTCAAACACCAGAAAGCAAAAAGCCGCTTGTTAACTAAGCGGCTTTTCAAAACTCTCTTTGATTACATACTCTAGCGTGATTTTAATCACGTATTTTGTTCAGTTAATTTTTGACCAAACTAAATTATGGGCTGTACAACGCCCCTAAAAACGAAGTGGTTTTCAGCTGAGTACTCTATCCAATCTAATGATTTGCTAACCGATAACAAGCTATTTAACGATAAATATCGATACTTCTTGAGTGAGATCACATTCATTTTTCCTTTTAAAAAACTCAAATAAAATAGTGATATATATCACATTTATTTATCCATAAAGCAGTAATCTGAACTTAACCCATGAGGGATGCAACAGAGGAAAAACACTTATGACAATGAATATCACTGGCAAAAACATCGAAATCACCTCTGCAATCCGAGCTCATATTGAGAGCAAGTTTAAAAAGCTGGAGAAATGGCAAGTCGACCTAATTGGATGCCAAGCAACTTTCAGTGAGGAACCAAACAAACAGAAAAAATTCGAAGCGGTTATCAAGGTACCAAAAGGCCAACTTATCGCCTCAGCTACTCACGAAGATCTTTACGCAGCTATCAATGAAGTGGAGCAAAAACTAGAACGACAACTGAATAAGCTGACCCACAAACCTGAAGCTCGTCGTGCTAGCAAGCCAGAGCTTGTGGAAGAAGAAGAGTAAACAGACCAGATTGAGGAAGTAGCGCCGAAAGGCGCTATTTTTTTGCTTGACGCTCCACGCCTGCTTGCTTATTGTGTTTAAACACCCACATATTGCGCACTAATTATGCATTTAACCCCTCTGTTTATTTTTGACTTCTTTTTCCTCCCGTAGATGGAGGGGCGAACTCGTTTGTGAAAGAAAAGTCAAAAACAAACAGAAAGCCTCCCAAACCGGGAGGCTTTTTTATAAGGAAAGAATTGATGACTGACCAACCTATCTCTCTGGAAGATATTCGTGTACGTTTAAATGAACTTGATGACGAGCTACTGAGCTTGTTGTCAGAACGCCGCAGACTCAGCATTGAAGTAGCCAAGAGCAAAGTACAAACCTCAAAGCCTGTTCGCGATGCTGTCCGCGAACAACAATTGTTGGTGAAACTCATTTCCAATGGCCGCGAAAAATATGAATTAGACGCTCAGTACATCACAAAACTTTTCCACACTATTATTGAAGATTCCGTTCTTCTGCAACAAAGCTATCTGCAGAACCTTGTTAATCCACAACAAAGCCGTAAACCTCTCGCACGTGTTGCTTTCCTTGGTGCTAAAGGCTCATACTCACATCTGGCAAGTCGCGAATACTTCAGTCGTAAAAATACAGAGCTGATTGAACTGAACTGCGAGCACTTCAGAGAAGTAACTCAAACGGTAGAGTCAGGTCATGCCGACTACGGTGTACTGCCAATTGAAAACACCAGTTCAGGCTCGATTAACGAAGTGTATGACTTGCTGCAACACACCACTTTGTACATTGTCGGTGAATTGACACAGCCAATAGAGCACTGCTTAGTGGCGACAAAAGACATCCGCCTTGAAGAGATTAAGACACTGTACTCTCATCCTCAGCCTCATCAACAATGCAGTGAGTTCCTGAGCCGCATGAAAGGCGTAAAACTGGAATCTTGCGCTAGCACAGCCGATGCAATGCAAAAAGTCCAAGAGATGAATCGTGATGACGTAGCGGCTATCGGTAATGCATCAAGCGGTAAGCTATACGGCCTTCAAGCGATTCAGGGTAACATCGCCAATCAAACAGAAAACCATACTCGCTTTATCGTAGTCGCTCGTAAACCGGTTGAGGTTTCTACGCAAATACCAGCTAAGACGACTCTGATTATGTCCACGTCTCAACAAGCGGGTTCACTGGTTGAAACACTACTGGTACTGCAACGCTACGGCATCAATATGACCAAGCTTGAGTCGCGTCCTATTATGGGCAATCCATGGGAAGAAATGTTCTATGTTGACTTAGAATCTCATTTGGATTCGCAAGAGATGCAACAAGCGTTACAAGAGCTCACCAAAATCACTAAACACCTGAAAGTACTGGGTTGTTACCCTAGCGAAAACGTAAAACCAACTCAAGTTAAATTGAGTTAATAGACACCTGTGAGCAAAAAGATCATGGCAACCCAAAAAGTCGTTATTGCCTCTTTAAACCCGGCAAAAATCAATGCGGTTAAGAGTGCTTTTCAGAGTGCATTTCCAAATCTGGCTTTTGAGTTTGAGGGAGTGAGTGTACCCAGCGAAGTGGCAGATCAGCCAATGAGCAACGAAGAAACGTATAAGGGCGCATTGAATAGAGTAAAAAACGCCAAAGTCGAAGCTCTTGGCGGAGATTTTTATGTTGGACTAGAAGCTGGTATCGAAGGCAATGTCACCTTCGCCTGGATGGTGATTGAGTCGCAGACTCATCGTGGTGAATCCCGCTCAGCAAGTTTGATGTTACCGCCAGAAGTATTGACTCAACTTGAACATGCCAATGAACTTGGCGATGTCATGGACAGCGTGTTTGGCACAGAAAATATTAAACAGCAAGGTGGCGCAATTAGTCTATTGACCCAAAACCAATTGACGCGCAGCTCGGTATATCATCAAGCCTTAATTCTGGCTTTGATTCCTTTTACTAACACAGAGCACTTTCCAGCTAACCTTTAAAGCTCACGTCCCTATTCTAGTGGTATTAAAAAGGGCGGAAATTCCGCCCTTTTACTTAACATCTTATCTTATTGAGCCACTGGCTCTAATAATGCTTTGAGCTGGTCTTTCTCTTCATCCGATTTGGATTTCAACTCATTTGAGCCACGAGTGATGGTTGCAATGCCTACGCCCAGCATCTGGCTGATCTGACGTTGAGATAACTCGCCTTTGAGCAGTTCATTCAGAATGTTCACTCGGGCAATTAATGAATCTCGTTCATCAGGTGTCATCAGCATGGTTAAAAACATTTCATGCTGCTGATTATCGACGCTTGTTCGAATTAGCTCAAGAATCTGCTGCCAGTCTGTGTACTCGGGTTCTTGTGACATCAAGGTACCTCACTCAATACTTGGTATTGATCTCATGTTGATTCAAGAACGCGCCATCGATACCCAAAAGATCACGGTAGTAAGTTTCAAACATTAAGATGTTCTGAACATAACCACGTGTTTCTTTAAATGGAATCGCCTCAATAAAGGCATAAGCATCCACTTTTCCCTGGGTTCTCTCCCGCCACGTTTTCACTCTACTTGGACCAGCATTATAAGCCGCCAGAGCAAAAATACGATTATTATCGTAATCCTCTAATAAACCTTGCAGATAATGGCTACCAATTTCGATATTTTTACCGACGTTATACAGCTCTTGAGATCCTTGATACTTTAACTTGTACTTGCGTGCTGTGTATTTTGCCGTTTGAGGCATGATCTGCATAATACCGCGCGCACCAACGGGGGAACGAGCCTGTACATCCAACGCACTTTCTTGCCTTGCCAAAGACATCATTGTTACCGGGTCGATATCATGCTTTTTCGCATAAAAGTTAAACCACCAGCGATGGGCGACTGGGAACCTCAGTTCAATATTGTCCCACATCTGAGCCTGAATACTTGCGGTCACAGTCAGGTGATGCCAGTGTTTTGAAGACGCATAGGCCGCTAGCATGGCTTTTTCGTCTTGATTAACCCGACGGAGCAAATGGGCCCACTCACTTTTAGCGGCAGAGATCTTATCTGTCGCGATCATCTCTGAAATACGAGCCAGAGCATCGTGGTAGGGCTGTACGACCTTGCTGTCCAGTTTGATTCTGTGGGTTGGATATTTGATCGACTGCCCTATCGCATTCGCGGCCGCAACACTGTAGAAGTTACGCTCGCCAACTAAGGTCGCTAAGCGTTTTTTACCGGCCACGTCGTCTCCCAGTGCGATTTCACTGCGTCCTAGCCAATATTGCCAGCGCAGTGACGCTTGTTCTTCTTTATTAAGTACCGCTATCCACTCTTGAACCCCTTTCCAGTCTGCATTTTGCACCGCGAGACGAATACGGGTCTCGATAAGTGGCAAGTATTGGCTGCTTTTCGTCTTGTCATCTCGCCACTTAGCCAAACGTGAAGACTCGGTACGGGTTAAGCGAAACGCAATGTAATCAGCCAATGACTGTGCTTTTTCAGGTGAGAACTTCTGCCCTTTTACCACCGAATCGTAAGCTTGTTGTGCCTGCTCAATATTCATTCGAGCCAGCTTTTCCAGTGCATATTCACTCTGCGTGCGATAAAAATCGTTGGCTGGCTTTTTCTTAGCGAATTCTGCGACAGTAGCAGGCTTATCAAACAACGCTTTCATCTCTTTAGCTTGTTGCTTGGCTTTGGCTGATTTAGGTAACTTTTGCAAATAGCTCATCAGACTGCCATTGCGAGCATCAAAAGCCAGTAACATCCGCTGCAGTATCAAATCGTCGCTTCTTCCGCCCGCTTTATCCCATGCAGAAAATAGCGGGTCACATTCAGATGCAATACTTGAACCGCTTAACCACATATCTTCCGCGCCTTTAAACGCCGCGACTTGTCTACCCTGCTTCAAATTCGCCTGGTAAAAAATGCACTGGTAACGCTCACCACTGGGTATCACTTTTTGAAACTCAGTAATGGCCTTCCAATCTTTCTCTTTATAGAGATGATTCAGATAAGGTGCGCTAACACGGCGTGAAAAAGGAAAAGTCTCGTACTCGGAAATAAAGTCATTAACTTGTTTTGGGGACTTGCTCGGTAGCTGTCGAATGAAAGTACGGTAGTCCACATAAGGTGTCAGCGGATAGTCCGCGATTTTAGGACGGATCACTAAGTACCCGTTGATGTCATTTTTATCTAGTAGATTTTGGGCTTGTTCATAAACTTCGCGCTGCTTTTCTAAGCTAAGCGCGGCGTTCGCTGTCAGACTAACCGCACACAAAGCGGCAGCACAGCATACACTTTTAGCCAATTCCGTAACGTTGAATCTCATTTGTATAATTTTCCCCAGACATTTATTGCCTCAAAGCCTAGTTTTCTTAGAGTTTATGTTTCAAAGGCACTTCGGCATATGCGTGTATTTACACAAAAACAAGCAACCTATGTAAAGTAAATTGATGTATTAATATTTATACTCGTGAACTTTTGCAGCAATGAGAACGAGAAGTTCATAAATCGAAAGCGAATAACAAAAGTGTATACCGTAACCGTGTAAGTTTCCGGTCAGCTGAGAATAAGAAATCGTATAACAGGTGAAATTCTTGCAGCGCGGTAACAAATAGCCCCTGGTTAACTTTTTATACGTGTTGGTGACAAAGCTCTGAATCCAGCATCTTGAAGTCATTTGGGTATATCAGGCAGTTGGTATAAAATAGTGGGTTTGAATAACAGTTAATTTAGGAACGATCGGCAATGGCTGAATACGTATATACCATGTCGCGGGTGAGCAAAATTGTGCCACCTAAGCGTCAAATTCTTAAAGACATCTCTCTGAGCTTCTTTCCTGGTGCGAAAATCGGTGTTTTAGGTCTGAACGGTGCAGGTAAATCGACTCTGCTACGTATCATGGCGGGTATCGACACGGATATCGACGGTGAAGCACGTCCACAACCTGGGCTTAACGTTGGCTACCTTCCTCAGGAGCCGGTACTTGATGAATCCAAAACCGTTCGTGAGATCGTAGAAGAAGCGGTATCAGACGTTGCTGACGCTTTGAAACGTCTGGATGCGGTATATGCAGCGTACGCTGAACCAGATGCGGATTTTGATGCTCTGGCAAAAGAACAAGGTGAGCTAGAAGCTCTGATTCAAACGAAAGATGGCCATAATCTTGATAACGCCCTAGAACGCGCTGCTGATGCATTGCGTCTTCCTGAGTGGGATCAAAAGATTGCCCATCTATCGGGTGGTGAGCGTCGTCGTGTTGCTATTTGTCGTCTTCTACTAGAAAAGCCAGACATGCTTCTTCTCGACGAACCAACCAACCACTTGGATGCTGAGTCTGTTGCTTGGCTAGAGCGTTTCCTGGTTGACTACACGGGCACCGTTGTAGCGATTACCCACGACCGTTACTTCCTTGATAACGCAGCGGGTTGGATTTTAGAGCTTGACCGTGGTGAAGGTATTCCATGGGAAGGTAACTACACCTCTTGGCTAGAGCAGAAAGATGCGCGTCTACAGCAAGAAGCATCACAAGAAAGCGCTCGTCAAAAAACCATCGAGAAAGAACTTGAGTGGGTACGTAAGAACCCTAAAGGTCGTCAGGCGAAATCGAAAGCGCGTATGGCTCGTTTTGAAGAGCTTCAAAACACTGACCATCAAAAACGTAACGAGACCAACGAACTATTTATCCCGCCAGGTGAGCGCCTAGGTGACAAGGTTATCGAAGTGAATAACCTGACGAAATCATTCGACGGCCGTGTACTGATTGATGACTTGTCATTCAGCATCCCTAAAGGTGCCATCGTCGGTATTATCGGTGCCAACGGTGCAGGTAAGTCAACGCTATTCAAAATGCTAAGCGGCACAGAGCAACCAGATTCGGGCACTATCGAACTGGGTGATACCGTGAAACTGGCATCGGTTGAACAGTTCCGTGACTCAATGAACGACAAGAACACTGTATTCCAAGAGATTTCTGAAGGCGCTGATATCATTAAGATCAACAACTTTGAAATCCCTGCACGTGCATACTGTTCACGTTTCAACTTCAAAGGCTCTGATCAACAGAAAGTAATCGGTGAGCTATCTGGTGGTGAGCGCAACCGTGTACACCTTGCAAAACTGCTGAAAGCGGGCGGCAACGTACTACTACTCGATGAACCAACCAACGACCTTGACGTTGAAACGCTACGTGCACTAGAAGAAGCGCTACTTGAATTTCCGGGCTGTGCAATGGTTATCTCGCACGACCGTTGGTTCCTTGACCGTATCGCAACGCACATCATCGACTACCGTGACGAAGGCCAGGTTAACTTCTACGAAGGTAACTACACCGAGTACATGGACTGGTTGAAGAAGACGTTGGGCCCAGAAGCTGCAGAACCTCATCGCATCAAATACAAACGTATCGCGAAGTAATCTCGACAATTTCATGGTCGCTACCTGACTGAGTCAGTAGAGTCCGATTGTAATTTGAACAAAGGCCGCTATGATAGCGGCCTTTCGTTTTCTGAAGGCTAAACCAACATCACGTTTTAGTCATCCCGACACTTTCAGAGAATAATCGCACACTTTTTGTTCTTTTTGATATATGATTCAGTCCATTCGAGTCATTGGTAAGAAAAATAATAAAGTAGAGAGACGACTTTTTTCATCTATTGTCGACCAAACTCCTCTGCCAATCGAACCAACTAATTAGGCTGATGCTCATTGAAAGTACAGCCAACAAAAATAATTTTTCAGAATTGAATGTAGGCAAAAACGAATATCCACACGAAAGTTAACGCTGCTTTCGCTGTAGGAAATAAATAATCAATGCCTACTTAAGTAACTATCACTATGTCTAAAAAAATCATCATTCAGATCCCGACCAAAAACGGCGATCAGCAATTTTACTTTGGCCGCATTTCGGTCGTCACCGTGTTGGCTTCGGTCATCGCGTTACCTGCCGTTATTGGTGGTGCGTGGTATATGAACCAACAACAGCGCTATGATCAGGGTGTACTGGTTAAAGCCGTCGCTCAGTTGGAGAGTGAGAAAAACGAAATCACCGCACTTTACGAAGAACAGCTTGATACCAACCACTCGCTGTCTCAATCTTTGACTGACAGAAATAACCAAATTCAGCTGCTGGGTAAACGTGTATTCGATGTCGAGTCAGTACTTGGATTAGCCGATGAAGAGCTGATGCTTGATGAAAACAATTTGGCGCTTGAAGAGAGAATTGATGCCGCGGCAATAGACTCTGCGGTACGAGCCACTATGTTCCGCCTTATTCCTAACGACAGCCCAATCACCTACCAACGCATCTCTTCCTCTTACGGCAGTCGAATCAATCCGATAACAGGCAAACGACACGTTCATACAGGTATCGACTTAACCTGCAAGCGCGGTGAAGAGGTGCTGGCTCCGGCAGATGGGGTTGTAGAGACGGTTCGTCCGGGTAATCGAGGCTATGGCAACTACCTGACTTTGCGCCATTCGTTTGGTTTTATGAGCTCTTATGCGCACCTGCAACACTTCAAAGTGAAAAGCGGGGAATTTGTCAGTAAAGGGGATGTTATCGCTCAATGTGGTAACTCTGGTAATTCGACCGGACCTCATCTGCATTATGAAGTACGTTTCCTCGGGCGAGCATTGAACCCTCAATACCTCATGGACTGGACACCAGAGAATTTCAATTACGTATTTGAAAAAGAGAAAAAGGTAAAATGGGGACCATTAGTTCAGTTGATTGACGATGTCGTTCGCCTGCAGATCAACCTAACCAATTCACCTTATCGTGACACCAGTATAGAAACTGTAGAAACGATAGCCGGTGACGAAAGCAACAAGACAGTGATTAACTGATTGCCAGCAAATAAAAAAGAGCAGCCATCGCTGCTCTTTCCTTTCATATCAACCCAGCTCATTAGCCACGATGGATACTGTCATTGGCTTGCTTGAGCAAGTTCTGGCTCTCATTCATAAACTGTTGAGAGTAATTGCCAAACCAGTCACTCACCTGCTCAAAGCTTTCAACAAACTTGGCTTTATCTTTACTGTCCAGAATCGCCACAGCTTCACCTAAACGCTGATGGAATCGTTTGATCATATCGATGTTCTCTTGAGAAGAGAAAATGATATCGCCGTACAAATTCGGGTCCTGCCCGAACAGTCGTCCAACCATCGCCAGCTCAAGACGATAGATTGGCGAGCTTAGTTTCAGCAACTGTTCAATATTCGGGTTCTCTTTACTTAAGTGCATACCGTAAGCAAACGACGTAAAGTGGCGTAGTGCCTGAATCAGTGTCATGCCATGGTCGTGCTCTTCTGCTTCGATCTGACACAAACTTGCGCCCCAAATGCCAAACTGTTGTAACAGCCATTGATATTGTTCGCTGCCACGGCCATCACAGTAAACGACAACTTGCTTCGCAAGGCTTGGAACATCCGGGCCAAACATCGGATGCAAACCGACCACTGGTCCAGAGTGCACCTTAAGCATCGCTTGCAGTGGCTTCGACTTAATCGAGGTTAAATCACACAAAATGCAATCTTCTGGCAGGTTACCCAGCTTCTCGATAACCCCTTCCGTCAGATGAATCGGTACCGTGACCACGACTAAACCGGCGTTATCGAGGATTTCATCCGCACGATCCCAGTCTTTACTGCCCAGCACTTTGACCTGGTAGCCCGACAATTTGAACATACGGCCAAACAGACCGCCCAGTTGACCGTTACCACCGATAATCACAACTGAGCGTAATTCTGGGTTCAAACACTTAAAGCCGGAATCTTTCTCACTGGCATAAGACTCACGCATAGTACGACGAAGAATGTCTTCGATTAGCTGTGGGGGTACCCCAATTTTTTCAGCTTCAGCTCGACGAGACGCTAACATCGCGGCTTCTCGGTCGGGGGCATAAATTGGCAAACCGTGTTCGCTTTTTACTTCACCCACTTTTTCTACCAGCGATAAACGCTGGGCTAGAAGCTCAAGCATTTGCTTGTCGACTGCATCAATCTGATCGCGTAATGCGTTAAGTTCAACTGCCATTGATGTTCCTTTAAATACGTTCCGTTTTTTAGCCTTTTAGGCGATTCTCTAAGAAAGGCACCAGCTCTTCGTGTGCATGACGTAATAGTGCCTCAGTTGACTCCCAATTGATACATGCATCGGTGATAGATACACCGTATTCCATCTCTTCAAGTTTCAAGTCAGAAGATTGATTGCCTTCGTTGATGTGGCTTTCAATCATCAGGCCGATAATAGACTTGTTGCCTTCACGAATTTGATGGATCACGTCTTCAGCAACCAGTGGCTGACGGCGGTAGTCTTTACGTGAGTTAGCGTGACTACAGTCCACCATTAGTGATGCGTCAAGGCCTGACTTCGCCATTTCCTGTTCACACTCAGTTACGGATACTGAATCGTAGTTCGTCTGCTTACCACCGCGCAGGATGACGTGGCCATTAGGGTTACCTTTAGTAGTCAACAGTGCCACTTGCCCTTCACGGTTGATCCCCATGAAACGGTGGCTAGATGATGCGGCTTGCATCGCGTTAATAGCAGTGGCTAAGCTGCCATCAGTACCGTTTTTGAAGCCAATTGGCGTCGATAGACCACTCGCCATTTCACGGTGAGTTTGCGATTCGGTAGTACGCGCACCAATTGCTGCCCAGCTAAAGGTATCTGCGATGTACTGCGGGCTGATTGGGTCAAGCGCTTCTGTCGCTAGCGGAATTTCCATCTCTGCAAGGTCAACCAGCAGTTCACGGCCAACATGCAGACCATGTTCGATATCAAAACTGCCATCCAGATGCGGGTCGTTAACTAAACCTTTCCAGCCAACGGTAGTACGAGGCTTTTCAAAGTAAACACGCATTACAATATACAGTTGGTCACTTAGTTGTTCTGAAAGCGCTTTAAGACGTTTTGCGTAGTCTTTCGCCGCATCAATATCGTGGATAGAACAAGGTCCACACACAACAAGCAAACGGTGATCTTTCTTATGAATGATGTCAGCAATAGTTTGACGAGATTCTTGGATAAAGCGGCGTGCATTGTCACTCAGAGGCAGTTTCGCTTTTAACTCATCTGGAGTGATAAGAACCTGTTCTTCGACGATGTTAATGTCGCTCAATTCACTTTTTTTCATAACCTTGACCTGTATATTATTTTTTACACCCAACCAAATCCTTGGTGAGACAACTAAGCTTTAACGACAAGATAACAGGCTAAACGATAAAAACAAGCGTACATTTTGAAAAACATTACTGTAAACTTAAATTTACAGAAAATAAAAACCAAACCTCATCGAGATTTGGCTTAAGTAAGATGTTTTTAACAGTTTACGTTCGAGCAGGTACTGAGGTTTATGGAATTAAACGTTTCATTGCTTCGCTGGCGTCTTTCCACTCTTGTGACAACTTAAGCTCACTCAGTGAAACGCTCTGTTTTTTCAGTAATGCGCTGGCTTGTGGCACGGTCGATATCGGTAAATTATCCAGAGCTTCGACTTGAGCCTCTCGTTTATTGCACATCAGCAGCATGTCGCAACCTGCATTCAAAGCCTGAATGGAGCGTTCTGCAGGCCCGCCCATGATAACCGCACCTTCCATGGTCAAATCATCAGAGAAGATCAAACCTTTGAAACCAAGTTGCTGACGCAGAATTTTCTTCAGCCAATATTCGGAACCACTGGCCGGTTGAGAGTCGTAATTAGGGAAAATAACATGCGCTGGCATCATGGCGTCCAAAATACCAGCCTCGATTTGAGCTTTGAAAATCGCCATATCTTGTTCAAAGATATCACTGCGCTCGTCATAGGGCGTTTCCAGATGCGAGTCTGCAATCACGCCGCCATGTCCAGGAAAGTGTTTGCCTGTTGTCGCCATACCGATATCTTTCATACCTTGCATGTAAGCTGTGCTATGACGAAGGATAGTATCGGTATCTTCCCCAAAAGATCGGTTCCCAATCGCTTTACACTGATGACCTTTATCCAATACAGGAGCGAAGCTCAAATCAATGTCATGAGCAATCAGCTCGGCCGCCATAAGCCAGCCGCCCATTCGAGCAAGCTCTTCACTATTTCGATGTTTGGCATATTCATCAGCAGCAGGGATCAGAGAGAAGCCCTCACGAAATCGCTGTACGCGCCCACCTTCCTGATCAACACCAATCAGCAGCGGACGTTTCGCCGCTTTGCGGATAGACTGGGTAAGCGCCTGAAGTTGCTCACTATCATGATAATTACGCGTAAACAGAATCAAGCCACCAACCGTTGGATGCTCCAAAATTTCTTTGTCTTCAGCAGTCAGCTCATAGCCTGCAACGTCAACCCATAACGGACCCATGTTTTCTCCTCAAATATCTGGTACCAAATGAGGTTATTCGCTTCAGATTTGCTTTACAATAAGCGAATGAAGAATTGACGAGATCGGCTGTGAATTTTAACGAACTTTACATTGGCGTGATGTCTGGCACGAGTATGGATGGTGTCGATACGGCTTTGGTTAAGATTGAAGGACACCAAGTTCAGCTTATTGCCCACGATGATTATCCAATGCCTGCGCACCTTAAACAGGCTTTATTGTCCGTTTGTACTGGTCAGGAGACGAACCTGAAAACCATTGGCGAGCTCGACCACCAGCTGGGTCATCTGTTTGCCGATGCGGTTCTGCAGTTGTTGGATAAATCAGGCTATTCCGCTGAGCAAATCCGCGCTATTGGTAACCATGGTCAAACCGTTTTCCACCAGCCAACTGGCGAATACCCATTTACCACTCAGTTGGGGGATGCCAATATTATCGCGGTGAAAACCGGTATCGACACCGTAGCGGATTTTCGTCGTAAGGACATTGCTCTCGGCGGTCAAGGTGCGCCTCTTGTTCCTGCTTTCCACAAAAATATCTTCGCGATGCAAGACTCGACAACCGTGGTTTTAAACATCGGTGGTATTGCCAATGTTTCCGTTTTGCACCCTCAGCAACCAGTGAGCGGTTACGACACTGGACCGGGTAATATGTTGATGGATGCCTGGTGTGAAAAGCATACGACGCAAGGGTTCGATAAAGGCGCACAATTTGCACTGCAAGGCACAGTCAATCCGGCACTGCTCAATCAGTTACTGCAAGAGCCTTATTTAACGCGCTCAGCACCAAAAAGTACCGGCCGCGAACTGTTCAATATCGATTGGTTACAATCCCAACTAACTGCGCATTCACTCTCTGCAGAAGATGTTCAACGCACATTATGTGAGTACTCCGCCGTCACCATCGCCAGTGAAGTAGAGAAATTTACTTACGGCACATCTCCGCAACTGCTGGTTTGTGGTGGCGGAGCGAGAAATCCACTGTTGATGCAACGCTTAAGCGAATTAATGCCTCAATGGCAAGTGACCACAACAAATGAAAAAGGCGTTGATGGCGACTATATGGAAGCAATGGCGTTTGCGTGGTTAGCTCAGCGACGTATCCACGGTTTGCCAAGCAATTTACCGGAAGTCACCGGGGCAAGCCGACTGGCTTCACTCGGTGTACTGTATTCAAAAAATTAATAATGAAGGCTTAATTATGACAAACGACGCACTTATTGCTGCTTTATCTCAGCTCGTTTCTGAAGGTCGTAACCCAGAAACAATGGATATCGACTTGCTGCCTTCACTGGATATTGTTCAGCGCATTAATCAGCAAGACAAACAGGTTCCTCTTGCCGTAGAAAAGGTCCTTCCTGAGATAGCATTGGCGGTCGATAAGATAACTGCAGCATTTAAAGCGGGTGGCAGGCTGGTTTATATGGGTGCAGGTACCAGTGGTCGTTTAGGTGTTTTAGATGCATCAGAATGCCCGCCAACGTTTGGCGTTTCTGACAAGATGGTGATTGGTCTCATCGCCGGCGGACCAGAAGCAATCCTAAAAGCCAAAGAAGGTGCTGAAGATTCTCCTTTGCTCGGCGAGCAAGATTTAAAGAAACTCAACTTCAATAAAAGTGATGTAATTGTCGGTATCGCAGCAAGTGGCAGAACGCCTTATGTTATCGGCGGATTAGAGTACGCCAATGAGATTGGCGCAACAACTGTGGCTCTGTCATGTAACCCAGACTCTCCTATAGCCGACATCGCTGATATCGCGATCAGCCCGGTTGTCGGTCCCGAAGCATTAACAGGCTCTACCCGTCTGAAATCGGGAACAGCACAAAAACTGGTGCTGAACATGCTGACAACAGCAAGCATGATCCGCATTGGTAAGAGCTACCAAAACTTGATGGTGGATGTTAAAGCCACCAATGACAAACTGGTCGCGCGCGCCGCTCGTATCGTGATGCAAGCGACGGACTGCAGTAAAGATCAGGCAACAGCCGTGCTTAAACAAACCGACTACGAGGTAAAACTGGCGATCTTAATGATCCTCACAGATCTGGATATCGATTCAGCTCGCCAGCAACTGGCGCATCAGGATGGTTTCCTGCGTAAAGCTGTAGAAAAGCACCAACCCAAATAGTCACAAACAGGTAAGCATAAAAAAGGTGACTTCGTGTCTAATGCCAGTCACTAAACAACTATTATCGGGTCATTCCAGCGAGCCTTAGCGAGACTAGGAATCTAATATCCGCAAGCTGAGAACCGTTAGAAATACCTTTGATAACAAAGTACTCGGATAGAAGATCCTGAATCACGCTCCTTCGTCGCTGTCCAGGATGACGGCAAGCTGTAATACGATGTTCGCTGTTAAGTGAACCTCATTGCTGATGTCACCTTTTATTACTGATTAATCCTCATAGAGCCATTCATCAAACTGGCGATTGAGCTCACTGTTCGCTTTACGTTTAATATGTTCGGGGTCGGTGGCATTTTTGACGTTTTCCACTTTATTGGTGTACTTACTGGTCGCTTTCTTAGCCTCACGTTTGGCCTGATTCTGTACGTAGGTGCCACTGGTGATCTCTTCGATATCGCGCTTAGTGTTATCAAGCGTATTAGTAATATGGCTTTTGCTATGCTCGTATTTACGTTTAGCTTTAATGGTATCCTTTAGCGCATTAGATGCACTGGCGGTCAGCGGCAATAAAACTAAGGTGAGCAGGAGGTACTTTTTCATCGTGGGAATCACTCTGAATTAAAATTCAATGGCAAAAGTAAACCAAACAAACCCTCCCCATTTGTCAGAAGATTAACAAGTCAGACAGTCGTCTTGATTATGAAACTGCGTTAGTTACTGTATTCGTTCCAGCCACGCTGCCATTCCATTCGGAATTTTTGGGCTTGTTTCGTCCCCTCGCACACCCCTTCGTAATACTGACCAGATAGTCCAATCTGATACGCAAAATCAGGGTTACAGTATTCGGACAAACCTTCGAGATAGCCTTGGTCGTAATCTCCTTGTTTTACATTTCCCATTGCGCTGAGCTCTTTCACTGTGCGTGATGTATGACCCGCGATGCCATCCTGATAACCGATTTGATACCAGTCGCCTGACTGAGCAAGATCTTCTGTAGTTGCGGAACACCCTGCCAGTAAAGCCAGCGCTAACCCTAACGTTACCTTGTTCATATTTTCCCTTAACTCTTTGTTTTAAAAATTTGTTTTCAAAATAAGCTTACCACTAAATTCTCACTTTGACCGTTTATCTGCGTATTTAACCACTGACGGAGGCAAGCAACCGCTAACCGTTAAATCAGAACCACTCATCCCAGACAAATACCATTTACTGCTAAGAGCAACCACTGAACGGTACTTAAAACCACTCAAAGGCCATATCGACCACTCGTAGTCCTATTCGACCACTTACCGACTAAGCGAATGCAATTAACAAAAGCAGCCCTTAACATGCATCCTGAAATTAAAACAATTACCCTATCCTACTAACCAAGGACAATAGTTATGATGTGGTTTCTAACCTGTGTCGCAGCCCTAATCGGCGGATACTTCATCTACGGCGCTTTCGTCGAGAAAATTTTCGGCATCAATGAAAAACGCCAAACGCCTGCTCACACTAAAGCAGATGGTGTTGACTATGTTCCAATGTCAACCAAGAAAGTTTACCTGGTTCAGCTACTGAACATCGCTGGCGTAGGTCCTATCTTTGGCCCAATTATGGGTGCGCTATACGGCCCTGCAGCAATGCTATGGATCGTTATCGGCTGTATCTTTGCAGGCGCGGTACACGATTACTTCTCAGGTATGCTATCTGTTCGTAACGGCGGTGCTTCTGTACCAACCATTACTGGACGTTACCTAGGTAATGGCGCAAAACACTTTATGAACATTTTTGCCATTGTCTTATTGCTTCTTGTTGGTGTGGTATTCGTATCAGCACCGGCTGGCATGATCACAAACCTAATCAACGATCAAACAAGCCTTAACGTAAGCATGACTACAATGGTTATCGCAATCTTTGCTTACTACATCATTGCGACTATCGTTCCTGTTGATAAGATCATCGGTCGCTTCTACCCACTGTTTGGTGCACTACTGATTTTCATGTCTGTTGGCCTGATGACTGCTGTCGCATTCTCTAGCGAGCACACGGTAATGGGTGACTTCCAAGTATCGGACATGTTCAGCAATCTAAACCCGAATGACATGCCTCTATGGCCAGCACTGTTCATCACTATCGCATGTGGTGCAATCTCAGGCTTCCACGCAACTCAGTCTCCACTGATGGCGCGTTGTATGGAAAATGAGAAAAACGGTCGCTTCGTATTCTACGGTGCAATGATCGGTGAAGGTGTTATCGCGCTAATCTGGTGTGCTATCGCTCTGTCTTTCTTCGGCTCTCTAGACGCACTATCAGAAGCAGTGAAGAACGGCGGCCCGGGTAACGTAGTTTACAGTGCATCATTTGGTCTACTAGGTGTGTTCGGCGGTATCATCGCGTTCCTAGGTGTGGTTATCCTACCTATCACTTCAGGTGACACAGCGTTCCGTTCAAGCCGTCTGATCCTTGCTGAATACTTCAACATGGAACAAAAAACACTGCGCAACCGTCTACTAATGGCGCTTCCACTGTTCGTTATCGGTGGTATCCTGACTCAAGTTGACTTCGGTATCATCTGGCGTTACTTCGGTTTCGCAAACCAAACCACTGCAGTAATGATGCTTTGGACTGCATCGGCTTACCTACTACGCCACAACAAACTGCACTGGATTACCACTATCCCTGCAATGTTCATGACAACAGTGTGTGCAACGTTCATTCTGAACAACAGCTCACTAGGTTTTGGTCTGCCAATGCAAGTGTCAACTATTGCAGGTATCATCTTCTCACTAGTTGTGACTGGTTACGTTATCAAAACCTCTAAAGGTAAAGGCGAAACAGAACTGGCTGACGAAGAGAAACCACAAGCGGTATCTGAAACTGTTTAATATCAGCGCATTTTCATCGACTGATTAAGATAGAGAGCCTGCCCGATGCAGGCTCTTTTTGTTTTATACCCAAGTGACTTCAACATACTAGCTTAGAGCATTGTCGCTGCACCAAGCATCTTGAGGTTACTTAGGTATACAATAACAACATTGATTTCAGGTTAGGTTCGCTATGGAACTGGTTATTTCTCTCTTACAGCAAATGTGTGTTTACTTGGTACTGGCGTACATGCTGAGTAAAACACCGATAATTTTACCTTTGCTGAGCATTTCTTCACGTTTAAGTCACCGCTTAATTTGCTATGTACTCTTTTCAGGCTTTTGTATTCTCGGCACCTACTTTGGCCTGCATATCAATGATGCGATAGCCAATACTCGAGCTATCGGTGCGGTGATGGGAGGCCTGTTTGGCGGACCTGTGGTTGGCTTTGCCGTGGGGCTTACTGGCGGTATTCATCGTTACACTCTGGGCGGTTTTACCGATTTAGCCTGTGCGATCTCGACCACAGCAGAAGGGGTTATCGGTGGTCTGCTCCATGTGTATCTGATCAAGCGTAACAAAGGTGCCCTGCTGTTCAATCCAAGCGTGGTATTCAGCATTACATTTGTAGCAGAAGTCGTGCAGATGATCTTGCTGCTCGCGGTCGCAAAACCGTTCGACCAGGCTTATGAATTGGTATCAGCGATTGCTGCTCCGATGATCATTGCCAACTCGTTTGGTGCGGCTCTGTTCATGAGCATTCTTCAAGACCGAAAAACCATTTTTGAAAAATACTCGGCAACCTTTTCACGTCGAGCGTTAACCATTGCAGACCGTTCAGTGGGCATTTTAAGTAACGGTTTTAACACTGAAAACGCAGAAAAAATCGCCCGTATTATTTATGAAGAGACAAAAGTAGGCGCGGTCGCGATTACCGATCAGGAAAAAATCCTCGCCTTTGTCGGCATCGGCGATGATCACCACAAGCCAAACACCCCGATTTCATCGCAAAGTACCTTAGACTCGATGGAAAAGAACGACATCATTTATCTTGATGGCACCGAGCGCCCTTACCAGTGCTCCATAGCCAAAGACTGTAAACTAGGCTCAGCACTTATCATCCCGTTACGTGCGGGTAAGGAAGTAATTGGTACGATCAAACTTTATGAGCCAAAGCGAAAGCTGTTTTCAACCGTCAATATGTCAATGGCAGAAGGGATTGCACAGCTGTTATCCAGCCAGATTTTATATGGCGATTATCAGCAACAACAAACCTTATTAGCTCAGGCAGAAATCAAATTGCTCCACGCTCAGGTTAACCCGCATTTCTTGTTTAATGCACTCAATACCATCAGTGCGATTACACGACGTGATCCAGATAAAGCTCGTGAATTGATCCAAAACTTATCGCACTTCTTCCGCAGCAACTTAAAACAGAACATCAATACCGTGACGCTAAAAGAAGAGCTTGCCCATGTAAATTCTTACCTGAGTATTGAAAAGGCTCGTTTTACTGATCGTCTGGAAGTCGAAATCGATATTGAACCAGAATTACTGGACATCAAGTTACCAAGCTTTACACTCCAGCCTTTGGTAGAAAATGCCATTAAACACGGCGTCTCTAACATGCTGGAAGGTGGCAAGGTGAGAATATACAGTCAAGCGCATCCACAAGGCCATTTGATTACCGTGGAAGATAACGCAGGAAGTTTTAAACCACCTAGTGATAACCACTCTGGTTTAGGCATGGAAATTGTCGACAAACGTCTCACAAATCAATTTGGACGTGATTCAGCGCTAAAAATTACGTGTGAGGAGCATCAATTTACTAAAATGAGTTTTATTATTCCCACAAATTCGTGAAGGTCAGTCGCAATACAACAAGGTGAGAATGGATGTTAACCGCGCTCGTCATTGATGACGAACAATTTGCTCGAGAAGAATTATCTGAGTTATTGTCAGAAACAGGCCAGGTAGACGTAATAGGCGATGCCTCAAACGCCATTCTCGGCCTGAAGAAAATCAATGAGCTCAAACCTGACGTGGTGTTTTTAGATATTCAGATGCCACAAGTGACCGGTATTGAGCTTCTTGGCATGCTTGATCCAGAAACCATGCCCTATGTGGTCTTTGTGACAGCATATGATCAATATGCGATTCAGGCGTTTGAAGATAATGCGTTTGACTATTTGTTGAAACCTGTCGATCCAAACCGCTTAAACAAAACCGTTAAGCGTCTACACAAAACCATTGGTCAATCGACACTGACGCAACAACTCTCAGCAATTACACCGGATACGTTAGACCAAATTCCTTGTATTGGTCATAACCGAATTGTGATCATGGCAACCGACACAGTGGAATGCGCCTACAGTGATATCAGCGGCGTACACGTTCGCTCAATTAACCAAACCGCCAGTACGCAGTTAACACTGAAAACAATTGAAGAAAAAACCCCACTGGTGCGCTGCCACCGGCAATATCTCGTAAGCATTAAAGCAATTAGCGAAATAAAATTACTAGAGAATGGCTTAGCGGAAATCATCACTAAAACTGGCTTTGAGATCCCAGTGAGTCGTCGCTATCTGAAAGTACTCAAAGAGATGCTCGGTATCAGCCATTAAGCACCAAGCTATTTAATCAAAAAAGGCGACCATGAGGTCACCTTTTGAGTATTCAATAAATGGAGTTTGATATTAGTCTACTTGCTTGATTTGCAGCTCTTTTGGCACTTCAAAGAACATGTTCTCTTCCCGGCCTAAGACCTCGTCCACAGCGCGCGCACCAACCATCTCCTTAATGCGATCAAGAATTTGGTTAACCAGCTCCTCTGGTGCTGATGCGCCAGCGGTTACGCCAACTTTCGTTTTGCCTTCAAACCATTCTGGTTTAATGTCTTCAGGACAATCCGTTAAATAGCCGGGTGTGCCCAGTTTCTCAGCAAGCTCTTTTAGACGGGTCGAATTTGATGAGTTCTTCGAACCAACAACGACCATCACATCCACTTCACTTGCCATTTCACGAACGGCATCCTGACGGTTTTGAGTCGCGTAGCAGATGTCGTCTTTTCGCGGGCCCTGGATATCGGGGAATACTCGGCGTAATTCTTCAATCACGTCGGCTGTCTCATCAACAGACAGCGTGGTTTGGCTTACGTAATGCAGATCGGAAGGATCTTTAACGATCGCTTTTAGCTTCTCTACATCAGCAGGTGTTTCCACTAAGTACATACCGCCAGTTTCACTCGCGTACTGACCCATCGTGCCTTCCACTTCTGGGTGACCGGCGTGGCCGATCAGTACCACTTCCATATTACGACGGCTGGCGCGAGCCACTTCCATATGAACTTTAGTCACCAACGGACACGTTGCATCAAACACGGTAAGGTCACGTTGTTTGGCTTCTTGGCGAACCGCTTGCGATACACCATGAGCAGAAAAAATCACAATGTTGTTATCAGGCACTTCATGTAACTCTTCTACGAAGATCGCACCACGCTGTTTTAGCCCTTCAACGACAAAACGGTTGTGCACCACTTCATGACGGACATAAATCGGTGGCTGATACATCTCAAGCGCACGCTCTACGATGCTAATCGCACGGTCAACGCCAGCACAGAAACCGCGTGGGTTAGCTAATAGGATTTTCATTTCATTGCTCATGGAAGTTATCTTTACTTGGGTTCGCTATTCTACTGACAAAATCTCGACTTCGAAAGTCACGTCTTGCCCTGCCAGAGGGTGGTTGAAGTCAACCGTTACTGAATCACCAGCAATTTCAGTGATGATGCCAGGGATTTCCATACCATCAGGACCACTAAATGCCATGATGGTACCCACTTCCACTTCTGCATCACCGACAAATTTGGTGCGATCCATATGATGAATATGATCTGGGTTTGGCATACCAAACGCATCTTCCGCTTTTAGTTCAATGGCTTTTTGTTCACCAGACTGTAGGCCAACCAGACATTGTTCAAAGTTTTCGCTCAGGCTACCATCACCCATCACAAATTTAGCAGGCTTACCCATGTTATGGGTGCTGTCTGCAACTGAACCATCTTTCATTTTAATGGTGAAGTGCAAAGTTACTACAGATTCTTTAGTAATTGTTGTCACGTTACTGCTTCCTTATTCTTGGGCAATACCAACCTAAATTGTATTGAACATCGATTTATCCAGATTGGTACAACGCGTTCATGCGCTTTTTTGTCTTATATACTCAGATACACTGAGTTGCGCTCCAACATAATAAAAAGCGCCGCACGAATCAACGGGCGGCGCTTAGGGTTATTTTAATATTGTCGGCAAACGTTACTTCTCAGCATCTTTTTTACGAAAACCATCAAGAATGATCATCGCAGCACCCATACAGATCGCCATATCTGCAAGGTTGAATGCTGGCCAATGGTAATTACCCCAGTAGAAATCAAGGTAATCAACCACAAAGCCATGAATCACGCGGTCGAAGACATTGCCTACCGCGCCGCCAATAATCATGGCATACGCAATATTATTCCACTTTTCATTCGCTGGTAACTTGCTCATCCAGTAGGTCAGCAGACCTGACACGATGAAGGCAATGCCAGTAAAGAACCAACGTTGCCAGCCAGCTTGATCACTCAAGAAGCTAAATGCTGCACCATAGTTGTGGACATATAGAAGGTTAAAGAAAGGCAAAATTTCAATGCGGTTTGCCCAACCGAACCCCATATTGTTCATCACAACGTACTTGATGCCAATATCAGCTAAAAAAATCACAATCGCCAGCCATAGCCAACGTACACCAGATTGCTTTAATGGAATATGACTCATTTCTATCCCTATCTCAATCAACTAACCCATTGTACTCAGACCATTTACAAGAGTAAGGGACGAGCACGATAAGGAACTTAATCCGTCATTAATACCAAAGAGTTTCAACTCGCTGGTTATCTCCTTGCAAAGATAATGCGAAAGGAACTCACAGATAAGACATTGTGCTGAATAATAAAAATAACCCCAGTAGATACTGGGGCTATAGCATGGCTAAAAAGTTCAGTCGCTACTTTGCGAATTATGCAAATTTACGTACTTCACCTTCACCTTCAACGTTCGACACACAACGGCCACAGATTTTCTCGTGACCCGCGATGGTGCCTACATCTGGAGTGTGGTGCCAACAACGGTCACACTTCTCAGCTTCTGTTGCTTTCACTTCAACAAACAGGCCTTCGATATCCGTTGCTTGTGCAGCGTCTGACTTCTCGCTTAGTGGTTTCACCGTTGCAGCAGAAGTTATCAGAACAAAACGCAGTTCATCTTCCAACTTGTTGATTTTCGCCGCCAGCGCGTCATCAGCAAACAATGTCACCTCTGCTTGCAGTGCACCACCGATGGTTTTCTCTGCACGTGCTGCTTCCAGCAGTTTGTTCACCGCACCACGAACTTTCTGGATTTCAGTCCAGAAATCGTTGTTTAGCTCTTCGCCTTCCGCCAGGCCAAACAAGCCTTCATACCATTCATCGCAAAGGACAAACTTCTCACGCTTACCTGGCATTTCGTTCCAGATTTCGTCAGCCGTGAACGACATGATAGGTGCCATCCAGCGAACCAACGCTTCTACGATGTAGTAAAGTGCTGTTTGACAACTGCGTTGAGCGTGACCGCCACGTTTTGCTGTGTATTGACGGTCTTTAATTACGTCTAGGTAGAAAGAACCCATTTCGATTGAACAGAAGTGCATTAGGCGTTGCATAACAGCATGCGTATTGTACTCGCCGTACGCTTTTACAATCTCTTCTTGAGCAGCAAGTGCACGACCTACGGCCCAACGATCAAGCGCTACCATTTCGTCCGCAGGAACCAGATCCGTTTCTGGGTTAAAGCCGTTTAGGTTAGCAAGGAAGAAACGTGACGTGTTACGGATACGACGGTACGCATCTGCACTACGTTTTAGGATTTCATCAGAAACCGCAACTTCACCAGTGTAGTCTGTAGAAGCAACCCATAGACGAAGGATATCTGCACCTAGCTTGTTAGTTACGTCTTTTGGCGCAACAACGTTACCGATAGATTTCGACATCTTACGGCCGTGGCCATCAACAACGAAACCGTGAGTCAGTACTTGTTTGTATGGTGCTTCGTCTTTCATCGCGATAGATGAAATCAGAGAAGACTGGAACCAACCACGGTGTTGGTCTGAACCTTCCAGGTATAGGTCAGCACTGTGGCCGTTGTACTCTTCACGAGCATCAACAACAGAGAAGTGCGTAACACCAGAATCGAACCAAACGTCCAGCGTATCCAGCACTTTCTCGTACTGGTTCGCTTCTTCACCTAGAAGCTCAGCTGCGTCCACATCCCACCATGCCTGGATGCCTTTTTCTTCAACCAACTTCGCTACTTTTTCGATCAGTTCAAGCGTATTTGGATGAAGTTCTGCTGTCTCTTTATGTACAAACAGAGCGATTGGCACACCCCAGGTACGTTGACGAGAGATACACCACTCAGGGCGACCTTCGATCATACCTTCAATACGGCTTTGACCCCATTCAGGCATCCACTGAACACCTTTGATAGCTTCTAGTGCTTTTGCACGCAGACCAGCCTGGTCCATAGACACGAACCACTGAGGTGTTGCACGGAAGATGATTGGAGTCTTGTGACGCCAACAGTGTGGGTAGCTGTGCTCGTAAGCGTGGTGATGCAGTAGCGCGCCTTTTTCTTTTAGCGTTTCAACCACAGCATCGTTCGCTTTAAATACGTGCTGGCCAGCAAATAGCTCAGTGTCTGGCAGGTAAACGCCGTTTGAGCCCACTGGGTTTGCTACTTCCAGGTTGTATTTTTGACCAACCGCGAAGTCTTCCTGACCGTGGCCAGGTGCAGTGTGAACGACACCAGTACCTGAGTCAGTCGTAACGTGATCGCCAAGGATCGCCGGTACAGTGAAATCGTAGAATGGGTGTTGGAACTGAGTAAGTTCTAGATCTGCACCTTTAGCAAAGCCAAGGTTGTGGAAATGCTCGATACCAGCGCGATCCATGACGTCTTTCGCAAGTTCAGCGGCAACGATGATACGCTCAGGGCTGTCGCCCTCAACTTGGATAAGTACGTACTCAAGATCATCACGTAGACATACTGCGCGGTTTGCAGGCAGAGTCCAAGGCGTTGTTGTCCAGATAACAATAGAAATGTCACCTTTACCTTCATGACCTTGTGTCAGCTCGAACTTAGACAAAAGCGCCGCTTCGTCCGCTGTTTTAAAGCGTACGTCGATAGACGGAGAAACTTTATCTTTGTATTCCACTTCTGCTTCAGCCAGAGCAGAACCACAATCTGTACACCAGTGAACAGGTTTGAAACCTTTTAACAGGTGACCTTTGCTGGCGATTTTACCAAGCGCACGAATGATGTTCGCTTCAGTATCGAAATCCATTGTGCGGTATGGTTTATCCCACTCACCCAAGATACCAAGACGCTTGAAGCTCTCTTTCTGACCTTCAACCTGCCCTGCTGCGTATTCACGACATTTTTCGCGGAATTCAGCTGCCGTTACTTTTTGGCCTGGTTTGCCTACTTTCTTCTCTACCATCAATTCGATAGGTAGACCGTGGCAGTCCCAACCTGGGATGTAAGGTGCGTCAAAACCTGAAAGTGTTTTGGATTTAATAATAATGTCTTTAAGAATCTTGTTTAGTGCGTGACCAATATGAATGTCACCATTGGCGTAAGGAGGGCCATCGTGCAATACGAATGACTTTTTGCCTTTCTTAGCTTTACGGATTTCACCGTAAAGATCTTCTTTGTACCAACGCTTAAGCATTTCTGGCTCACGATTGGCCAGGTTGCCGCGCATTGGAAACCCTGTTTCAGGTAAGTTCAGGGTATCTTTATACTCACTCATCGATTCTTAATTCCGTTATATTGGGCGAAAATTAGACATTATGTTGAACGGTGGAATAAACCGCTCAACCCTTAAGCTGACGCAGCCACACCCTTGCTGCTTCAGCATCCAATTCGATTTGTTGTTTAAGTGCTTCAAACGACTCAAACTTTTGCTCATCTCGAAGTTTGTGCAAAAGTTCCACTTCTAATTGCTTGCCATACAAATTGGCATGAAAGTCAAATAAGTGTACTTCTAACTGTTGGCGAACGCCATTTACCGTCGGTCTTTGGCCAATGTTAGCCACGCCACCAATTGGCTTATCACCAATGCCTAGCGCTTGAACAACATAGACTCCGGATACCGGAGATACACAGCGTTTCAAAGGAATATTCGCAGTAGGAAAACCTATCGTCCTACCCAGCTTCCTTCCATGAGAAACACGACCGCTGATGCTGTAATTTCTTCCCAGCATCTCATGTGCGGAATGCAAATCATCACGAGCCAGGGCTTCCCGAATAGCGGTACTGCTCACTCGTAATTGTTGTAAACAAAAGCTTTGGGTACTGACGACTTCAAAGCCGTATTTTTCCCCAGCTTCCTGCAGCATGGCAAAGTTCCCGCTGCGGCCTTTACCGAAGCAGAAGTCATCACCAACGACAAGAAACTTAACACCCAAACGCTCTACCAACAAGTCACGGATAAACTCTTCCGCCGTCAAGCTGGCAAAATGTCGGTTAAAATTGACGCACAGCAAACGATCAATGTTGAGTTTGCTTAACTGAACGAACTTATCGCGCAGTCGTGTCAACCTTGCCGGTGCCTTGTCTTTAGCAAACAGCTCCATTGGCTGAGGTTCAAAGGTCATCACAACCGAAGGTAACGAAAGTTCCTCTGCTTGTTCAGACACTTGTTGCAATACTTGTTGATGGCCTTTATGTACGCCATCGAAATTGCCAATAGTCAGAACACACCCATAGTGACGTGATGTGATATTGTGAATGCCTCGGATCAGTTCCATTGGATACTGCTTTTTGCCTCTGTTATTACTTAACACTGTGTGAAACTGACGGATTATATACTAATCACCCTTACTCTGTCCCAGCTTTTAGGTCTTTTAAGCGCACGCCTGTTAAAAATAGAACGACAAGGTAAACTGCCGCCCCCAGAGCGATCAACATTCCTAACACCCCGCAGCGGTAAGCAAAGCTCCAGTCTAGCCACACCGACATCTCTTCCAATTGCCACAAAATCGCTGCAACCATCGCCGCTCCGGCAATCACCAAACGTATAATAAAGAAGACGGTACGCTTAGTGATTTGATAAACCTCAGCTAAGTGCAAACCTCGGTATAGCAACACCATATTAACCAATGCCGATAATGCGGTTGCAATGGCCAAACCAACATAGCCATAGAAATAAGCGAAAATCGCGTTGAACACCATATTGGTTACCATGGCGATGATGCCGTACTTCACTGGCGTTTTAGTATCCTGACGCGAGTAATAGCCCGGTGCGAGTACTTTGATCAACATAAAGTTCAATAAGCCAGATGCATAGGCAAACAGAGAAAGTGACGCCTGATGGACATCCTGCGGCGAGAACTCACCACGCATAAATAGCACCATCAGCATTGGCTTAGCCAACACCATTAAGCCCAACATGGCTGGAATACCGAGTAGCGTGACCATGCGTACGCCCCAGTCCATAGTATGAGCAAACCCTTCACTGTGAGCATCAACGTGCTTGCGAGAAAGTGCCGGTAGAATGACGGTAGCAATGGCAATACCAAACAGTCCAAGAGGAAACTCCAGCAAGCGGTCTGAGTAATACAACCAACTAATTGACCCTGTCTGTAGAAAACTGGCAATAAAGGTATCAAACAACAAGTTTATCTGACTGACGGAAACACCAAACAAAGCCGGGATCATCAAGGTACGTATCTTTACTACCCCCGGATCGCGCCAACCCCATTTAGGTTTGACCATCACGCCTGCTTTAATAAGGAAAGGAATTTGAAACAGGAACTGAACTAAGCCACCTAAGAAAACACCAATCGCAAGGCCAATCTCAGGCTGTGACATCTGCGGCGAAATAAACCAGGCCGACAGTATGATCATCACGTTCAAAAATACCGGGGTAAATGACGAAACGGCAAACTTACCGAGTGTATTAAGGATCGCGCCAGACAGTGCGACGAAAGTAATGAACCATAAATACGGGAAAGTAATTTTGAGCATCATACTGGCGAGCTCAAACTTGTCTGCGGATGGTCCACCATTCATCCAATCTAAAAACCAGCCGAACCCGAACAGTGCCGTGACAACACCAGAACCAAACACACCAAACAAAGTCACCACCGACACAATAACCCCAAGCGTCCCGGCGGCCCGGGCGATAAGCTCCCGTGTTTTGTCCATATCGCCTTGAGCATGGCTTTCTGTTAACACTGGTACAAACGCTTGTGAAAATGCACCTTCTGCAAACAAACGACGTAAGAAGTTTGGAATTTTATTCGCAAAGAAAAAGACGTCTGCGCTTGCTCCTGCCCCCATTAAATTCGCCACTACCACATCACGGACTAAGCCTAAAACGCGCGAAATAAGAGTCATAGCACTGACGATCATGCCTGACTTGAGTAGTCGTTTACTCACTGTAACCTCGGAATATCACTATAAGACAGCCAACCCTATACTGTTAAGCTCGTGGAGGCTCTAAATAGACGTCAAAAATTTATCCAGCTATTGTTAGTTCTAAGTGGATAATTATTAGCATTGGTATAAAAATGCTGTTAGAATCCCCGCCATCTTAACCGCGATGACCTCTCTTACCAAAACTTGTTTTGGTTTAGAACGGTTTTTGCACAAATCATTTGACATTTAAGCGCAAATGAGGGATATTCCTCGCCCTTAAATTGTCACAGAACTAAGTTTTTGGGAGTTAGACCCTTGGCAAATAGTAAATCTGCTAAGAAGCGCGCTATCCAAGCTGAGAAACGTCGTCAGCACAATGCTAGCCGTCGCTCAATGATGCGTACTTACATGAAGAAAACTGTTGCTGCTATCGAAGCAGGCGACAAAGAAGCTGCAACTGCTGCATTCGCTGTAGTTACACCTATCCTAGACCGCATGGCAACTAAAGGCCTTATTCACAAGAATAAAGCAGCTCGCCATAAGTCTCGTTTCACTGCACAAATCAAAGCTCTTTAATAGAGCCCTGATTTTAAAGTGAAGAAAAAACCGACGTTATGTCGGTTTTTTTATATCTGAAATTGGTCAAACTCAATATCGAGATATAAAAAAAGCTGGCACTGCCAGCTTTTCTTTTGCTCATTTCCGAGCTACCTATAGCTTAACGCTTGCAGCTCGCAATCATCGTATCCACATTATTTAATCAAAGTGATTAACTGGCACAGTAAAGGCCGTGAAGCGTTTTGATCAGTGTTTTCACTTCATCACTCTTTAATGTGTAATACACCGTTTGCGCTTCTTTTCTTGTTGCCACTAATTCATCACGGCGCAACCAGGCAAGGTGCTGTGACAGTGCTGACTGGCTTAACTCCAATTTTGCACACAGCTCTCCAACGGACAGCTCTTGGTTATGTAGCATACAAAGAATTTGTAAGCGTCTTTCGTTCGCCATCGCTTTAAGCAGTACGACAGCTTTAGCGGAGTTTTTCTCCATGTCTTGTAAATTCATGTGTTGGACCTCTAGCTACAACTTACTTATTCCAACTCGGGCTAGCTAGTTGCGATACAAAAATTTTCTCGTGACATCCAGATAAATAAAGAGAGTCTCAATATTGATAACTTTGCTGTAGGTTGTCGATTGAAGGTCAAAGCCAACGCGTCTTAACCACGAGCATTAACTCATCCAGTAGCGACACGCAAATTTGTACGTTCAAACCTCAGCGCCGAAGTTACTTAAATCTCATTTACATTTATGGTTATATTTTTATCGATAGTAATCTATTTGTTTGCGCAACGATACGTATTTATTCAAACATTTGACTAAAATCAGCGTCACAAACGTTCTTAACTGCGGGATGTTGGATCATACGTTCAGCAAAAATAACATAATACTCTTCTTTTAAATCATCCACATCGCCAATTAGTTGCAACTTGCGGTCGTCTTCAATTTCCGACATGTACATGGTCGGTGCGAGAAATATCACATCATCATGGTATCGTGCAAAGGCCTTCATCAAGGCAACGTCATCAAACTCACCTAAAATATCAGGCTGTAAACCTTGTCGGTCAAACCACTGAATGACTTTGCGTCCCATTGCAGTGCGGCTTGCTGGAATCAACAGCTTCTTCTGTTCCAGAATTTCAGGAAACCTCACCTTATCAATTTCAAATGAGGCAAAAAAGCTCATGCCACTTTCTCCAAGCTTCTTACTATAGAGGCCAGGGCTTTGAGTAGAGTCAACCGGACAATCGGATAAGATCATATCCAGCTTGTGTTGAGATAACCTTTCTAATAACAGCTCGTGGGTCGATTCATAGCAGCGTAAATGGATACTGTTATCCTCAGGAACGGTTGTCATAAGTACTTTACTGACCAGACGCTTGGACAATGCATCAGCAACACCGACCTCAAACAAAATATTGGAATGCTGGCTGTAATTGACGATATCCAGCATCTCATAGCTCAAACCGAACATTCGATCTGCGTATTTGAACACTAGCTGCCCTAGCTCTGTCGGTTCAACAGTTCGCCCATTTCGCTTGGTCAGTTTTCCCTTCATGCGCTCTTCAAACGCTTTAATTTGTCCGGTCACGGTTTGCGGCGTGAGGAAAAGTGCATCGGCAGCCTTAGTGACAGAGCCTTGTTTGCAGACCATCCAGAAGTAGTAGAGATGATTATAATTTAGATGTGACATACCCATTTCCCGAAATGATGGTGATGTTTTTATATCAAATGTGACAGGGATAGACAATTAACTCGGCAAAACCAACAAAATCATCATATAAACTTAGGTTTTACCGAATATTTAAGATTCACATTGTCATAAAACATGAGATAAAACGCACTTTCACAAAATCCTTTCCAAGTAATCACCTCAGAAGTAAAGATAAAAAATCAATAAATAACAACAGGTTACTCAGATTAAAATAAATATAAATTTACAACTGTCAAAACTGACAATAAAAAACACCAACCGCCATTAATCTGTAATATTACTGAAATATTTATTCTCTAACATCGCTCGCAGTTTCAACTAAAGACCCCAAAAGAACTGAAAGGTCACGGAGAAAATTATGATGAACCAAGCTACTTCAACAGCGATGCCGATCTCGAGTACAACTCGCTGGTTACGCTGGGCTAACTTGGCATTCATGCTATACCTGCTTCTTCTAGCAGTATCTATGGTTGGTAGCGGCTTTAAATGGGCCACTGGCGATCAAGCCAAAGTACTGTTTGAATTTGCATCGCACCCTGTAGCTGGTCTTATGATCGGTCTGGTAGCAACAGCCCTAATCCAATCTTCTAGTACTGTAACTTCTATTATTGTGGGCTTAGTTGCAGGTGGTCTACCTGTAGAGACCGCTATTCCAATGGTAATGGGTGCCAACATTGGTACCACGGTAACCAATACACTGGTTTCACTAGGACACGTACGTTGTAAAGAAGAGTTCAAACGCGCTTTCGCTAGTGCGACAATCCACGATTTCTTCAACCTACTTGCTGTCGTTATTTTCCTGCCTTTAGAAATGATGTTCGGCATCCTAGAAAAGATTTCTCATTGGCTTGTTTCACCATTGCTCGCAACTGGTGACATGAGCATCAAAGGCTTAAACTTCATTAAGCCGATGACAAAGCCTGTTGTGAGTGCAATCAAAGAGCCTCTATCAACATTCGGTGACACGGTTGGTGGCGTGATGCTTATCATCCTTGGTATTGCGACCATCTTCGTTGCTATCACTGTGATGGGTAAACTGATGAAGAGCCTGATGGTTGGCCGTGCACGTGATATTCTTAAGAACGCGATTGGTCGTGGTCCTATCCACGGAATCGTATCTGGTTCTATCGTTACTGTGCTTGTACAGTCTTCTTCAACAACGACAAGCTTAATGGTGCCACTTGTGGGGACTGGCGTATTAAAAGTTCGTGATATCTACCCATTCACGCTAGGTGCTAATATTGGTACGTGTATCACAGCTCTGCTAGCAGCAACGGCAGTTTCTGGTGAGTTCGCGGTATTCGCTCTACAAATTGCCCTAGTACACTTGGTGTTCAACATCGCAGCGACACTACTTATCTTTGGTATCCCGTTCTTACGTGAGCTTCCACTGAAAGGCGCTGACATGATTTCAGATATGGCAATTAAGAATAAAGCGGTTGTAGGTGGCTATCTGATGTCTGTATTCATTATTTTGCCAGGTGCTATTCTCGCTCTGACAGCATAATCAAAACGAAATATCATCGCATTACTTTAGGCTCCACATTGTGGAGCCTTTTTTGTTCTCGCTAACTAATCTTCCCTTTTATCAAACAGACTTCGAATAGAAATTTTTGTTGTTCAATATGCGTTCACGATGATAATTTGAGCCTTACCCTCTCGAATCAATAACGATTCTGGTTGGTGTTGCCTTTACACGGAGTTAAACAGTATGGCTCAAGCTCACGAACCGATTTCCAGCCAGCTATTAGCAATAGACGAACAACTAACCCAGTTGGTTAGCGATATAGATATCCTCAGCAGCGTAAACCCTCTCAATTACACCAGTGAAAGAGAGCGCTTCATCAATAACAAGTATTCTCAAGAACCCAACTTTGAGTACCAAAAGACGCCTCTTATCACCCACCAATCCAAGCGTCGTTTGTATGAATTACCTTTAGAAAATATCAAAGATACGCAGCTGCAAAAGCTCTATGCGGATGTCATCCAGTCGTATGCCGATAAGCTGGACCAGGTTGATACCATCGGTAGCCAAGATTTTCTGTATAACTCTTTACGTTACTACGGAGAGCCGAGTGCAAAAGATATCGCCAATGCACACTTCATCTTGCACTTACCAACGGAAGAAGAGAGCCAACCAGCACATGATAGCCACTCTATCGCGCAGTTCATGGGGAGTTTTGCAGATAAACATGGCTATGAGTGTGAAATACAAGTCCTTGATGGCATGCTGGCGAATGCACTTGTATCTGGCCTGCGAGTAAAAATAAACAGCGCTGCCTACATCACGACAGACGAACTGGAAGCACTGGCTCACCATGAGATGGGCGTGCATTTACTGACAACCTTAAACGGCCGTAGTCAACCGCTTAACGTGCTAAGCTTAGGTTGCCCTGCTAATACTAATACTCAGGAAGGTTTAGCCATTTTGTGCGAATACCTCTCTGGGCATTTCAGCATTAAGCGATTGCGTACACTGGCTCTGCGGGTACTGGCGGTTGAATCAATGATTAAAGAACGAGATTTCCGCCAGACCTTCAGGCTGCTGAAAGAGCAATATCATACTTCCGATACACTAGCATTCACCGTTACCGCTCGAGTTTATCGAGGTGGTGGCCTGACAAAAGATTACTTATACCTACGTGGGTTCCGAGAAATACTCAACGCGTACGATAACTTTGGGGACGATTTTTCATTACTCTTGTGTGGTAAAACAGAGTTGAAATACTTCGACATGATCCGCTCACTGGTGGATAAAGGGATCTTTGCTCGACCAAAATTCATCAGCCCAGCCCTCTCGCGCCCAAAGCAAACCGACCCGATCCACCGATACATTGTCAGTGCTTTAAAATAGCCCCTGTAGAATGAAAAAAGCTCCATTTAGGAGCTTTTTTCATGTTATGTGGGGCAAACTACACTACACAGAAAACGGGTAGCGAATTGGGTCATGGTGTTCGTAACCTTCTACCCAGAAGTCATCTAACGTCACCCAGGTCTCCAGATCTTCTAGCGATTTGATCTCTGGGTTAATATGGAAAGTCGGTGCCTTTAACGGCTCACGTTTTAATTGCACGTCACGCATCAATTCTAGCTGGTCTTCATAAATGTGTGCATTGACAATCTTATGATAAGCCTGACCCGGCTTCTTACCGGTAATTTGCGCCATAATCGCCAGAAAAACATACACTTGAACCATATTAAAGTTCAGACCGAGCGGTACATCGCATGAGCGTTGTGTGCTGTTGAGGTACAGCGTTTCACCCAATAGTGAAAAGTGATGGCTGTACATACACGGACGTAAACAACCCATATGGAATTCACCGGGATTGTAGAAGTTTAGGATCTCACCACGGTCGTCTATGCCACGCGTTAAGTCATCAACAATCTTGCGCAATTGATCGATGTGGCCGCCATCTGGCTTAGCCCATGCACGACCTTGAACACCATATACACGGCCCATATCGTCTTCACCTTTACGGTAAGGGTTATTCAGCCATGCGTCATTCTGGTTAGCGTTTGCGTCCCAGGTTTTCGTACCCAGTTTACGAAAGTCTTCTGCGTTGTCATATCCACGAATGTAGCCCAGAAGCTCCGCCACTGCAGCTTTCCAGAAGCTTTTCCGTGTTGTCACTAAAGGAAATTGGTTGTTCGCAACATCGTAGGTCAAATCCGCGTTGATCACCGTCAGACAACGCTTGCCTGTACGTTCATTCTCAACCCAAACACCTTGGTCAACAATGCGTTGACACAAATCTAAATACTGTTTCACACCAATACCTTACTTCGTTTTAACTGGGGCTTTGTCTTGGTAAAGACCACGTTTGTACGCCCAAACCATCATCAGAACTCCCAGCACGATCATTGGTGTAGATAGGATCTGTCCCATCGAAATAAAGTCACCAAACAGACCAAGCTGAGCATCCGGTTCGCGCAAGAACTCTACTAGGAAGCGGAATGTACCATATCCAGCTAAAAATAGCCCCGAAACAGAACCCAATGGTCGAGGCTTTTTGATGAACCAATTCAAAATAAAGAATAGAACAATACCTTCTAATGCCATTTCATATAGCTGAGATGGGTGACGCGGTAGAGGCCCGCCATTCGGGAAGATGATCGCCCAAGGCACGTCGGTTACACGCCCCCACAGCTCACTATTCATGAAGTTACCCAAACGCCCCATCCCTAAGCCAAATGGAACAAGTGGGGCAATAAAGTCAGCCACGCCAAAGAAGGTACGGCCGTTTTTACGTGCGTACCAGAACATGGCCGTAATCACACCCAGCAAACCACCATGGAATGACATACCTCCTGTCCAGACTTTAAACAGGTATAAAGGATCGTCCAGGAACAACTCAAAATTGTAGAAAATTACGTAACCGACTCGACCACCAATCACCACACCAAGGAAACCAGCAAACAAGAGATCGGAGACTTGCTCTCGGGTCCAGCCACTGTTTGGTTTATCTGCACGGCGGTTCGCCAGCCATAACGCAAAGATAAAACCAACCAGGTACATCAAGCCGTACCAACGAATAGAGACAGGTCCAATAGAGATTAAAACCGGATCAATATTGGGAAATTCAATGAATCCCTGAGACATAAAACATTCTCTTCTTAAGATAAAAATAACGGATGAAATTTACAGTAACATGGTCGCCGCAATGATAATCAAAAATACGGCAAAAACTCTTTTTAGTACGGCAGTAGGGAGACGGGTCGCCAACTTAGCGCCGACTTTGGTGGTGAGCATAGACGTCATGGCTATTGCTAACAAGGCTGGAAGGTAAACATAACCAATACTGTACGCAGGCAAATTCTCAGCTTTGTAGCCGTGCAAGATAAAACCGATCATACCTGAAATAGCGATCACGCAGCCACACACTGAAGAGGAGCCCACCGCTTTGCGCATTTCAACGCCATGCTTGTTCAGGAAAGGAACGGATAACGAACCGCCACCAATTCCAGCCAAACTGGACACAACGCCAATGCCAGCGCCATACATCACAGTAACCGGGCTGCTAGGCATGGGTTTGGATTTCAGTACTTTTATAGAACGGAACATTTGTACAGCAAGAAGCAACACAATCACACCAAACAGTTTTGGCAAGTAATGAGTCGGGATGATTTCAGCCAGGCTAGCACCAACAAAACCGCCGAGCACGACCCCGGGCATTAACCACTTGACCACAAACATATCGACATTACCAAGCTTCAGGTGGTGCATAGCCGATGATCCCGAGGTAATAATGATGCTCGCCAGCGAGGTGGCCAGAGCAATATGCATGCTCAGTTCAGGCGAAATACCAGCGTAAGGCAGAAGGTATAGTAAAGCCGGTACAACGATGAGTCCGCCGCCGATACCGAGCAGTCCCGCCATAACACCGACAAACGCACCCAATGCGAGCAATAGTAAAAATAAAGAGACTGTCACATTTACCTACTACTTCTTGCCTGCCCGGATAAAACCTGCAAATCCTTGTTGGATAAAGAAATCATGCATCATTTGATGGATCTCTTCTCCATATGAAAGTGTCATTGCTTGTTCAGCTAACTGTTTTAGCTCTTGTTGTTGGCTATGACGAATCAAATACTTAACCTTAGCGACATTAGACGTATTCATGCTCAGGCTCGTATAGCCCAAGCCCAACAGCAGCAACGAACCAAACGGATCACCCGCTAGCTCACCACAAATGCAGACTGGTACCTGATATTGCTGACAAACGTCATGAATCTGCTTCAGCGCCAGCAACACAGCTGGGTGCATGGATTCATAGACATCAGAAACACGAGAATTGTTCCGATCCACCGCCAATAAATACTGGGTTAAGTCGTTGGTGCCCACCGAAACGAAATCAACACGATGTGCGATAGTCGGCAATAAATACACCATCGAGGGCACTTCGATCATCACCCCTACTTTCGGTGCCTGAATCCGGTCATCAATTAACACGGCTTCACTGTAGGCCTGATCAATTAAAGTAATCGCATCATCCAACTCTTTCACCCCTGAGACCATTGGCAACAAAATACTCAAATTACCGCTATCCGCGCTTGCTCTGAGCATAGCGCGTAGCTGGATAAGGAAAATATCCGGATGATCTAAGGTAAAGCGGATACCGCGCCACCCTAAAAATGGATTGTCTTCATCGATAGGTAAATATGGCAGTGGTTTATCACCACCGATATCCAGGGTACGCATAACCACACGCTGATGTGCGTAACTGTTCAGTATCGCCTTATATTGATGATACTGCTCGTCTTCGGATGGAAAGTGATGCTGAAGTAAAAATGCGATTTCAGTTCGATATAACCCCACCCCATCCACTCCGGTGTTGATGGCAATATTGCTGTCAGCACTCAAACCCGCATTGAGCATAACTTCAACGTGGTGGTTATCTTGCGTAATCGCAGGCAGTGAGAGATCCTTATTCACCATGGCGGTGAGCTCGGTTTCTTCGCTGACTAAACTGCGGTATTCACGTAATAACTGACGGTTTGGCTCGAGGAAAATCTCCCCGGTATAGCCATCAACAATGCCCAACTTACCATTGACCACTTCTGTGTTGATATTGGCGCCCATCACAGCAGGCACGCCTAACGCACGAGATAAAATCGCCGCATGAGAGTTGGCTCCCCCTTCTAGCGAAACCACCGCCAATAGGTGTTCTTTAGGAACCGAAGCGAGTAACGTTGCGGTAAGCTCATTTGCCACCATAATGACCGGTCGATCAATGGCAGAATTTTCTTGCTCACTGTTGTGCAGAAAATAGAGTAACCTTTGCCCCAGCTCTTTGATGTCCTGCGCACGCTCTCGCATATAAACATCAGACATTCTGGCAAACCGGTTCGAGTAGGATTCCACAACCTGACGTAATGCCCAATCAGCTCTATCACCTTTCTCGATTTGTTTCTTAAGATCACCGCGCAACATCGGATCATTCAACAAGTGAGTAAACAAATCGAAGATAGCTAATGCGTCTTTATTGATTTCACTATCCAGCTTCTTACGCATTCGTCGGAAATCATTTAAAGCTCGTTCAATCGCGACCAGTAAGAGCTCATATTCACGCTCTTTGTCTAATGTCGAAGCAGGAAAAACATCGGACAAACTAGGTTGCGTGTTATCAAACCAGAACTCACCAATCGCCACCCCCGTAGACGCAGGAACCCCTTTCAAAATGGTCGGTTTCGACGCGAGCTGCCAATGGCCAAGGTTTTGCGCATGAGCGATCAATACCGCTAACTGAGCCGATAATGTGACGAGGAATGACTCTTCCATTTCACTGAACAAACGTGGTGTTTTCTGTTGAATAACTAAAACACCCAGCACTTGTTTGCGATGAATAATCGGAGTAGCAAGAAACGAGTGGAAGATTTGTTCTCCGAGTTGAGGGAAGAATTTAAACTCGGGGTGTTTGGAGGCTTCAGCAAGATTTAGTGGCTCAGCGCTACGCTTTACTAACCCAACCAAACCTTCATCGAAGTTGATATGGATGCTATCACCTTCAAAAGTCAGGCCTTGAGTTGCCATTAACTCAAGGCGCTGCATTTCTTCATTAGCAAGATAAATAGTACAACACTCTGTGCGAAGGGCAGCACAAGTCTCTTTAACCAATATATCAAAGGCCAGATGGACATCTTCGACCCTGGAGACTTTTTCAACTATTTCCCTTAGCTGGCTGAGCATGACTATCCTCTACGTTGCTTTTTTCTTTTCCCTTTCGCTTTTCTTTCTCGAAAAGGCATGGCTAAAGAAGCAAACTCTTTCATTGCACGACGGTAAACGTCTCGCTTGAAAGAAACAACTTGCCTAACTGGGTACCAATAACTTACCCACCGCCAACCATCAAATTCAGGGGATTTTCCGCGTTGCATATTGATGCGAGATTCATCGCATTCCAATCGCAGCAGAAACCATTTCTGTTTTTGGCCGATACAAACAGGCTTGGAGTCCCAACGCACCAATCGCTTTGGTAGTTTATATCTTAACCAATGACGACTTGTTGCAATGATTTTAACGTCTTTTTTCGTTAAACCGACTTCTTCATATAACTCCCTGAACATAGCCTGCTCAGGTGTTTCACCTTCGTCAATTCCACCTTGTGGAAATTGCCATGAGTGTTGCCCGTATCGTTTAGCCCAGAAGACCTGACCATGGTTATTACATATCACAATACCAACATTCAGTCGGTAACCATCGCCATCTATCACTGGCTAACCTCTATGAATAATTTTTTATTACCGTGATTTTTCCACATATCCCCATGACTAGCAAACTTACTGATGTGATATGAGCAAGATTTATTACTTTTCCACCACCATTGGATATCTTTTAGCCAGCAAATACTTTATCAACACAAGAGTGAGACATTGCCCACATTTATTCACCTTTTCTGTGAATAACTTTGTGAAGAATTCGAGGGCAAAAAATATTCCTGTTCAAAACAATCGCAAACGACCTCATTAATATTAATGATAAAAGTAAATAAATACATGATTAATATAATTTAAAATCCAACCCTAGTGATTAAACGACCACAAGACAACTGATGATCTTTTCACCAAAAACAGATCGGTCAAAGATCCATCAATGCACGATTTATCCACACTTATTAAGTGTACCTTCACGACATAGCCATAAAATCAAGCTTAAAAACCACTTAAAACCCCTGTTAATTCATCCAGCCCTGGCTTGGATCCCATGATACCCTGCCCATCTGTGGATAAGTTATGAATTGATCATTCTTAATCCACCTCGATTAAATCTTAAACAGTGATTTTTTACGGAATTTGTTAAACTGTGTGTTTTGAAAGTAACCCCAGTTATTATGAAACCAGAACCACAAACAGAATCGGAACTCATGGAACGTGCTCACGATATCGCAGGCCTCAGTTTTGCGGAACTCGCAGAAGAAGCTGATATGATCGTTCCTGATAATTTAAAGAGGGATAAAGGCTGGGTGGGTCAATTACTTGAATGGCATTTAGGTGCGCCAGCTGGAAGTAAACCCCAGCAAGACTTTTCCAAACTGGGGATCGAGTTAAAAAGTATTCCGATTGGTTATTCGGGCAGACCATTAGAAACGACTTTCGTCTGTGTTGCCCCTCTGACGGGAGTGCAAGGTCTTACATGGGAAACAAGCCACGTACGCAACAAACTCTCTCGTGTACTTTGGGTACCCGTTGAAGGCGAGCGAGAGATCCCTCTTGCAGAACGTCGAGTCGGCAGCCCTTTAATTTGGTCGCCCGACGAAGAAGAAGAACGTATTTTACGTAACGATTGGGAGGAGTTGATGGAAATGATCGTATTGGGTCAGTTTGATCAAATTTCCGCCAGACATGGAGAAGCGCTGCATTTACGCCCAAAAGCCGCCAATGCAAAAGCACAAACAGAAGCTTACAGCTCAAATGGTAAGCCAATAAAAACCCTGCCCCGAGGATTTTATCTCAGAACACAGTTTACTGAGCAGATTCTGCTAAAACACTACATCCATACACAATCTGAATGACAAATGATCTAAACGGCTTAGTGTGTGATGAGCGACAATTCAATATCACAATATGAGGCCACGCCATTGCTACCGCATTCGTCGTAGGCATTGTGTAGCCTCAAATATGCTTTGTCGAACCCTAACCTGAGCAGTTCTTCTTTCACCAATTCTAATGATCCGAAATGAATAGGATCTTCACCGTCTCTAATCGGCTCAAGTTGGTGTTTATATTCCACTGCTAGCAAATAGTCAGAGACATCAGAACAACCTATCACAAAGACCTTTGGCATTTTATAGCTGTCTTTATGATCACCATGTAGCCACATGTCCAATTGATGCTTCTGCATGATTCACCTCCTTTACCACTTGTTCTAAGTGTAGTTACGGTATGAAGAGCTTTCGAGTCATCTATGCCGCTAAACGTAAATCATTTGCGAGAGGGACTAAAAATCCCCTATATTGGAAGAACTTATTAAGTCGGTAACTCTCAAGGAAGTGAAATGCAATACACAAAACTACCGCACTCATCTCTCGAGATCAGTAAGATTTGTCTCGGAACGATGACGTTCGGAGAACAAAATACAGAAAAAGAAGCGTTTGAGCAGCTCGACTTTGCCCTGGATCATGGGGTGAACTTCATCGATACCGCTGAGATGTATCCGGTGCCACCACAAGCGTCGACACAAGGACTGACCGAACAATACATTGGAAATTGGCTAGCAAAATCAGGCAAACGAGAAAAAGTGGTTCTGGCCACGAAAGTGGCGGGGCCACGTACTCTACCTTATATCCGTGAAAATATGAGCCTGAATCGTCGCAATATTCACGATGCCATTGATACAAGCCTGGAGCGACTACAAACGGATTACGTTGATCTATACCAATTGCACTGGCCACAACGTCAAACCAACTGCTTTGGTCAACTCAATTACCCTTACCCAGACAAGCAAGAAGAAGTGACGTTAATCGAGACTCTGGAAGCGCTAACCGAATTGGTTAATGCAGGTAAAGTTCGTTATATCGGCGTATCAAATGAAACACCTTGGGGCGTAATGTCACTGCTGCGCTTAGCAGAAAAGCATGACTTACCGCGTATCGTTTCTATACAAAACCCTTATAACTTACTCAACCGCAGCTTTGAAGTGGGGTTATCAGAGATTAGCCACTACGAAGGCGTACAGCTATTAGCTTATTCTCCACTGGCATTTGGTTGCTTAACGGGTAAATACCTTAATGGAGCGAAACCAGAGGGCGCTCGCTGCACGAAATGGGAGCGCTTTGCGCGTTACTTCACACCGCAAGGCGTTAAAGCAACCGAAGCCTATGTCAACCTGGCGAGAGAACATGGTTTAGATCCAGCACAAATGGCACTGGCATTTGTGAATCAGCGTCCGTTTGTTGCTTCCAATATTATTGGTGCGACTAACCTCGACCAGTTAAAAGCCAATATTGATAGTATTGATCTTCAGCTCAGCGAAGAACTGTTAACGGAAATTCAGGCGATTGGCACAACCTACTCCAACCCTTGCCCATAAAATGAAACAGGCTGACCTTCAAGGTCAGCCTGTGAAGCACTATTTAAAGTAACTCCGTTGAACTCTGGATTTATAGCGTGCTGAGCTGGTCTAGCGTATGTATAGCAAACAAACGAAGCCCAACACGCTATCAATTACGTCGGTATTCGCGCAGTTAAAACACGACGAAGATGACGAACTCGACGTTCTACTTTCACAGTATCTGGAACAGTTGCTCGGGTAGAACGACCTTCCGGATCCAGACCAATATCTTTCAACAGATGCACATTAGTCCACGGAATATCATGAGCAGAACGGCGTACTTTCCTCTGCCATTCTTTTTCTTCACGTCTTAGGTCTGCTTTTAAAAGTAGAGTAGCAAGTTTCAAGTAGATAGAGTGACGCATAATAATTTCTCCAATTATCGATAAAAGTCGACTGGGAAAAATAGTGCGCAGAAAACAGATTGATCTGTGGTACTAAGCCGCCATTTTTCCGCAGCCTAGTAAAAATAAGATAGGTTACGGGTTAATTTTTATCTCGTGAGTCAATGGTATTAATATCTGCCGATTTTAGAGGTGTCGGTACGATAGAAATACGATCAGCGCAAGTCATGGTGTTATCAACGTAATGTTTCATCTTGCGCCTCCTAGCTAAAAATTAATCCGTTTGTGAAATGGTATAACTCTTTGAGTTACGGTTAAATTGTAAGCGATGGCGTTTATTTATCAAACAATTTTTACCTTCTCGATAAAAAACAAATCAATCACCTAAAGTTAAGTTGCATATGTTTTTTTGAATAACATATTCATCTGAGGAATATATAAATCTTCGAATTTTATAAATCGTAAATACAAAAATAACAAAAGCGACCATTGGCCGCTGTTGTTATTTCAATCTAATGAGAATCAATGAAGATACATGGCCTAAATAGGTTGGTCCGAAATTAAATTATGTTTGTTGAGAAGACGGTACATGGTTGCGCGCGAAACACCTAACTCCTTAGCGGCATTAGAAACTTGACCTGAATGCGATTCCAAGACGACAAGCAATGCATCGCGTTCGCTTCTCTCACGAATCGATTTCAAGCTACGCTTGGAGTCATTTCGTTGAGGCAAATCTAAATGATGCGCGTCAATCACAACACTGTCTGACATTAATACTGCACGTTTCACCTGATTCATCAGCTCGCGTACATTGCCCGGCCAGAAGTAACGCATCAGTGCTTTTAATGCATCTTCCGAGAAGCTTTTTGCTTGTGAGTTGTACTCCTTTGAAAACTCTTGCAAGTAATAGCGTGCCAGTAGCGCAATGTCACTGGCACGCTCTTTCAGGCTAGGAACGCTAATTCGTAACACGTTGATGTAATGATAAAGCTCTTCGTTGAAGTCGCCGTTGATCAGTGCTTTTTCTACATCAGAAGAGTTCGCCGCAAGAATACGAACGTTGACACTTTTCACTCCATCAGGGGTTTCTACTGTGCCTTCCTGTAAAAATCTCAACAAGTTCATTTGTTGCTGTTTCGAGATGGTAAGAACGTCATTAAAGAGCACAGTACCGCCATCAGCCTGTTCCAATAAGCTTGGACCCGTCTCGCGGTTCGCTGCAACGCCAAACACTTCAGCCTGGAACCTCTGCTCATTCAAAGCTCGGCAATTAATCGACATAAACGGCTTGTGAGAGCGGGAAGATACCTTGTGAATCGCTCGGGCAACCGCTTCTTTTCCCGTACCGCTTTCTCCAGAAATAAGAATACTGACGTCGGTTGGACCGATACGTTTCACCTGATCACGCAGACGTTTCATTGGAATAGATTCACCTATCAAGCCTATATCCAGACAGTTACCGAAGCTTGGCCACACTTTCTTTTCTAATTTAAGCATACCCAGTTGGTGGCCGATGGTGCTTAATAGTTGCGCATCAGGAATTGGGGCAGTGAAAAAGTCGATACAAAAATTGACGATAAACTGGCAGATAGTATCTGCCCCCAACTGCGATTCTCTGATGAACGCTAGCCAGCGCACATGTTTATGAGAACTTACCAAGTTAGCCAAACCGTTTAAGCTGAATTCATCATGGCTGAGGTCGACGATACCAATACATGGTCCAATATCTTCCAGCAACGCATTGGCTTTACGTAAATCACCCACCTGGTGACACTTCCAGCCAACTTGCTCCAACACTGACAACCAAGGCTCATACGTGCCACCTACGACGACAAGCGACCCCGGAATGGAATCCATCTTAAACTGCCCAGCCATTCTCTAACCCTTACTATTTATTGTTGATAACATATTGGCGAAAAGCCCATCTTTGCGAACGGGTACCATTATCGAGACTCCGATCGTTCAAGTCTGTCTCAATATTAAGACTATGCAATAGATTGAATTTTGGCGAATACTTATATGCATATCCTATAAGGGATATAGTGCAATTGCTTGAATTTTTAAATAGATGGCAAAAAAAAACCACCCGAAGGTGGTTTATTACGTTCTCTACACGATTAGGCTTGTGGACGCATCGCAGGGAACAGAATCACGTCACGAATCGTGTGCGTGTTGGTAAATAGCATCGCCAGACGGTCGATACCGATACCCTGACCTGCTGTTGGCGGAAGGCCGTGCTCAAGTGCAGTGATGTAGTCTGCATCGTAGAACATCGCTTCGTCATCGCCCGCGTCTTTCGCGTCAACTTGTGCTTTAAAGCGTGCGTCTTGGTCTTCAGCATCGTTAAGCTCTGAGAAACCGTTCGCCACTTCACGACCACCGATAAAGAACTCGAAACGGTCAGTGAAGAATGGGTTGTTATCGCTACGACGTGCCAGTGGCGAGATATCCGCTGGGTAGCCAGTGATGAATGTTGGTTGAATCAGTTGAGGCTCAGCCGTTTCACCAAAGATTTCTTCAAGAAGCTGACCACATGTCCAGAACGTTTCCACTTCAACGTGTACTGATTTCGCAATCGCAACCATCTTCTCACGGTCTTGTAGATCCGCTTCTGTTAGCGCCTGGATTTCTGCGTGTTCTGGGTTGTAGTGTTTGATCGCTTCAAACATGCTCATGCGCGCGTAAGTACCACCGAATTCAACCGTCTCTTCACCGTATGGCATTGATGTTGAACCCAGAACTTCCATCGCTACCGTGCTTAGCATCTCTTCAGTCAGATCCATCAGATCTTTGTAGTCAGCGTAAGCTTGGTAGAATTCCATCATTGTGAATTCTGGGTTGTGGCGAGGAGAAAGACCTTCGTTACGGAAGTTACGGTTGATCTCGAATACGCGGTCAAAGCCACCCACAACCAGACGCTTCAGGTACAGCTCTGGAGCAACACGCAGGAACATATCGATGTCCAGCGCGTTGTGGTGAGTGATAAATGGACGTGCCGTCGCACCACCAGGGATCACGTGCATCATCGGCGTTTCCACTTCTAGGTAGCCTTTTGAGCTCATAAAGTTACGAATCGCAGACACTAGCTTAGAGCGAATGATGAACGCCTGACGTGAATCTTCGTTCACGATTAGGTCTACGTAACGTTGGCGGTAACGCATTTCCTGGTCAGTCAGACCGTGGAATTTTTCTGGTAGAGGACGTAGCGCTTTGGTTAGCAGTTCGTACTCTTCCATGTTCACGTATAGGTCGCCTTTACCAGACTTGTGCAGTGCACCTTTCACACCGATGATGTCACCGATGTCCAGACCTTGGTATTTTGCCTTAAGCTCTTTCTGTACGTCTTTTGCTGCGTACGCCTGAATGCGGCCAGAAGTCTCTTGGATAACTAGGAAAGGACCACGCTTAGCCATAATACGGCCAGCGATTGCAACAACGTGGTTAAGCTCTTCTAACTCTTCCTTTGTCTTCTCACCGAACTCTTTTTGAAGGTCGCCCGCTAATGCGTCACGACGGAAGTCGTTTGGGTGGCCGTTTGCTTTGCAGCTCTTACGAATCTCGTCCAGTTTCGCGCGGCGTTCTGCAATTAGCTTATTCTCTTCTTGTGCGTTGTCGTTTTGAACAGCATCAGTCATTTTTCGATGTATCCTGTTTCGATTTGAGTGTCGATGAAAAGCTTAAAGACCTGATTTCAGGCTAGCTTCAATAAATTTGTCTAGGTCGCCGTCAAGAACCGCTTGCGTGTTACGGTTTTCAACGCCAGTACGTAAATCTTTGATACGTGAGTCATCCAGAACGTAAGAACGGATCTGGCTGCCCCAACCGATGTCAGATTTCGCATCTTCATTTGCTTGCTTCTCAGCATTCTGTTTTTGAAGTTCAAGTTCAAACAGTTTTGCACGAAGCTGCTTCATTGCTTGATCTTTGTTCTTATGCTGAGAACGGTCATTCTGACACTGAACCACTGTGTTGGTTGGAACGTGGGTAATACGTACCGCAGACTCTGTGGTGTTAACGTGCTGACCACCCGCACCAGACGCTCGGTAAACGTCGATACGTAGATCGGACGGGTTAATGTCGATATCAATGTTGTCATCAATCTCTGGGTAAACAAACGCAGAAGCAAATGACGTATGACGACGGCCGCCTGAATCAAATGGCGATTTACGAACCAAACGGTGAACGCCGGTTTCTGTGCGTAACCAACCGTATGCGTACTCACCAGAGATACGAACCGTTGCTGATTTCAGACCCGCAACTTCACCTTCTGATACTTCGATCACTTCCGCTTTAAAGCCTTTTGCTTCAGCCCAGCGTAAGTACATACGTAGCATCATGTTGGTCCAGTCTTGAGCTTCTGTACCGCCCGAGCCTGCTTGCAAGTCGATGTAGCAATCAGAGCTGTCGTGGTCGCCAGCGAACATACGACGGAACTCAAGCTGCTCTAGCTTCTCTTCTAGCTCAGCAAGTTCTGGTTCGATTTCGTCAAACGTTTCTTGATCTTCTTCTTCAACCGCAAGCTCCAGAAGACCTTCAACGTCTTCTACACCTTGCTCTAATTGGTCGATAGTTTCAACAACCGCTTCGAGTGATGCACGCTCTTTACCCAGTGCTTGTGCACGTTCAGGTTCGTTCCATACATCTGGTTGTTCTAGTTCTGCGTTTACTTCTTCTAGACGCTCTTTCTTTGCGTCATAGTCAAAGATACCCCCTCAGGACATTTGTGCGCTCAGACACGTCCTGTAGACGGTTTTTAATTGGATTGATTTCAAACATGTTTACTCAACATTTTAGAATAGAATTTAACCGAGGAATTCTACTGAAAAATGTGACGGAGATACAGGAAAATTTCGAATGGAAGGTCAGATTGCGACAAGATAAGCACGGCCTCGCACATGCAGGAGACCGTACTCGATATTAAAGAAAAGCTTAGGTACTACTTCGCTTCAATGTGATCAATCATCAGTTGCAGAGATTGATTGCCTCGGAATTCGTTCACGTCCAGCTTATAGGCTAAGCGCACCGTTTTGACGGAGGCGTCCGGCCAGCGTCGCAAATCAACATTGAACGCAATACCATCAATCATCACGTTGGTTGGATGACCTTTATGCAGTGGCTCTAACATCAGTTTCAGGTGTTTTTCGCCCACGAGTTTTTGATGTAATACTTTAAACTCACCATCAAAAACCGGTTCAGGGAACGCCTGACCAAATGGGCCACCAGCACGCAGCAACTCAGCAACATGCATGGAGAACTCTTCTGGCTTAAGTTCGCCATCAGACAGAATCACACCTTTTAGCGCGGCATCATCAAGTTCTTGCTTCACCACTTCGTCGAATAAACGACTAAAACGCTCAAAGTCCTGCTCTTTAATGGTTAATCCGGCCGCCATCGCGTGGCCACCGAACTTGATGATCAAGCCCGGGTTTTGCGTATCGATAAAATCGAGTGCATCGCGCATGTGCAGACCGGGAATCGAACGGCAAGAACCTTTGATCGTCCCTTCACCGCCATCAGCAAACGCGATCACCGGGCGATGAAACTTCTCTTTGATACGCGAGGCAAGAATACCAATCACACCCTGATGCCAGTCGCGTTGAAACAGAGCCAAACCGTAGGGTAGCTCACTGTTCTCACCAAACTGCAGGCGTTCACAAAAGGCCATCGCCTCCTGCTTCATCCCTTCCTCGATCTCTTTGCGGGTTTGGTTGAGACCATCAAGTTCATTGGCCATTCGGCGTGCAGCATGGATGTTATTACACATCAGTAACTCAACCCCGAAAGACATGTCATCCAAACGACCTGCCGCGTTAATCCGCGGACCAAGAGCAAAGCCAAAGTCAGACGCCACCAGACGGCGGGCATCACGCTTGGCGACTTCAATCAGAGCCTGAATCCCCGGCCGCGCTTTACCAGCACGAATGCGCTGTAAGCCTTGATGAACCAGAATGCGGTTATTTTCATCCAGCGGCACGACATCCGCAACGGTGCCTAACGCAACCAGATCAATCAGTTCCATCAGTTTTGGCTCTTGTATTCCTTGCTCGGCAAACCAGTTCAGTTTGCGCATGTGCACACACAACGCCATCATCAGATAGAACGCAACCCCAACCCCTGCTAAAGCTTTGGATGGAAACGCGCAGCTTTCCAGGTTTGGGTTCACCATGGCATCCACATCTGGAAGTACTTGTCCTGGCAAGTGATGGTCGGTAACCAGTACCGTAATGCCATTTTCTTTCGCATAACGAACCCCTTCAATCGACGAGACCCCGTTGTCCACGGTCATGATCATCTCAGCGCCAAGTTCCAGAGCTTGATCTACCACTTCCGGGCTCAAACCGTATCCGTCTTCAAAACGGTTTGGTACTAAGTAATCCACATTGGCACTACCTAACATGCGCAGTGCCAGCACAGACAACGCAGAACTGGTCGCGCCATCGGCGTCAAAATCGCCGACGATTATAATGCGCTTTTGTTCCTGAATCGCCTGGAATAACAGTGCCACTGCTTGCTCAATACCACCCAATTTTTGATACGAGTGTAAACCACGCGCTGAGGTTTCCAGCTGTGCCATATCCGTGATGCCACGATTGATATAGATGCGCTTCAAAATTGGGGGGATGGAATCCGGCAGCAGGGAAAGATCCGGCTCCGGACGTCGTTGAATTTCTATCATGCTTGAAAAGAGCCAGCGGTACTGCTGGCTCTGCTCCTAAAGGATTATTGTTGCTTTAAACGGTTTAGTAGATCGGCTGGAGGCAGATAGCCGCCCACCATTTCACCGCCTGGCAGGAAGATGGCAGGTGTACCAGAAATACCAAGTTGTCGACCTACATTGTAGTGTGCCTGAACCGTTTCTTTACACTGATTCAAGTCCTTCGCAGGGTTGTCGAAAGTACGATTTACTTTCGCATTGTGGATAGCAGCTTTCGGATCCTCTGCACACCATATTGTTGCCATTTGATCAGCAACTGGCCCTGTCGCGCCTTGACGTGGGTACGCCATGTAACGTACGGTAATGCCTAAGTCATTGTAACCCTGCATTTGATTGTGCAGACGCACACAGTATCCGCAGGTAATATCGGTAAATACGGTCACCACATACTTCTCATTATCAGCCTTGAACTCAATCATGCTGTCAGAAAATTCTGCAATCTTCGCAGCATTGAGTGGTGCCTGACGCTCAGCCAGCACATCTTTATAACCACCATTTTCATCAATCGCGTATAGTGTACCTGCAATAAAATGATTGCCATCATTTGAAGCAAACAAAACCCCACCATTGGTTTGAATTTCTAACAAACCGGTGACGTCTGAAGGCTGGATATCAACTATGGATAATCCTAATTTTGAAAATTTTGCTTTTAGTGCAGCTTCATCAAAGTTTTGTTGTGCCGTAGAGGCAACTTGTTGTGCAGGAGTTTCCGTTTTAGCCTGACTTTCTTCCGCCCCACAAGCGGTAACAAAAAAGGGTAAAGTCAGCAGAGTTAGTCGGCGTAATACGCTCATTAAAATCACCTTAAAAATACGTTCTTTCATCCATGAGACCAGGATGGATACAACCATCATTATGCTCTTGGGTGGTGTTGACTGTGGATCTGCTTCAATCGCTCAGTCGCCACGTGAGTATAAATTTGCGTAGTCGATAAGTCACTATGCCCTAACAGCATCTGTACGACCCTGAGATCTGCGCCATAGTTCAGTAAATGTGTTGCAAACGCGTGGCGAAGCACATGCGGCGATAACTGTTCGGTATCGATCTCCGCAATCACAGCATAGTATTTAATTCGATGCCAGAACGTTTGACGAGTCATTTGCCGGGCACGCTTACTTGGAAAAACCACATCCGAAGAGGTCTCTCCCAGCAGTGCTGGCCGACCTTGCTGAATAAAGGTTTCAATCCAGTCCACGGCGTTTTCCCCCATCGGTACCAAGCGCTCTTTTCCGCCTTTACCCGTTACGCGAACCACACCCTGACGCAAACTGACATTTTCCATCGTCAGACTCACCAATTCAGTCACACGAAGTCCAGTTGCGTAAAGTAACTCTAGCATCGCTTTATCTCGCAACTCCACAGGGTCATTCGGATCAGGCGCATCCAATAATGCATCAACCTGTTCTTCGCTGATATCTTTCGGCAAACGCTGCGGGAGCTTAGGGCTGACCAACAAGGCGCTGGGATCATCAGCACGTACTTTTTCACGATGAAGATACTGAAACAGACGACGAATGGCCGATAGCATTCGGGCACGGGAAGTCTGTTTGTAATCCAAATCAACTAAGTAGCTCTGGTACTCTTGAAGCCCCGATAAGCTGATAAAATCAAGACGGTAACGCTGTTGCTCCATCCATGTGAGCAGTTTGATCAGATCATTTCGGTATGAAGCTAAGGTGTTCTCAGACAGTCCACGCTCCATCCACATCGCGTCTAAGAATTGCTCCACAAAGGCAAAGTCTTGTTGATTGACAGGCAGTTGTGCTGTCATTCGCGCTTCCTTTTTTATTTTTCTATAACCCCTGAGGGTAAGGCAGCCCCAGTTTGAATGCCATAAAAAATTAGCTTAGTAAGAGATTCTCCACGATATTCGCTGCATTCACAGGCGGTTTAAGGTTAAAATCCTCCACAACAGCAACATAAAATACGACGAATATAATGAAAATCGGACTCTTTTACGGCTCTACGACCTGTTATACCGAAATGGCAGCAGAGAAAATTCGTTCCATCATTGGAGAAGATCTTGTCGACATTCACAATGTGAAAGAGACACCGCTAGCTTTGATGGCAGACTACGATTTATTGCTCATTGGTATTTCCACCTGGGACTTTGGTGAAATCCAAGAGGACTGGAGTGCCATTTGGCAAGACATCGCAACAACGCCATTAAAAGGGAAAGTGGTGGCATTATTTGGCCTGGGTGATCAGGAAGGCTACGGTGAATGGTACCTGGATGCCATGGGTCTGCTCCATGATGAACTGAAAGCAACAGGCGCACAATTTATCGGCTACTGGCCTAATCAAGGCTATGAGTTCGAGGCATCTAAAGCACTGACCGAAGATGGCAGCCAGTTTGTAGGCCTGGCATTAGATGAAGATTCTCAGTACGACTTGAGTGACGAACGCATTGAGAAATGGTGTGAGCAAGTGCTGGTCGAGTTCCACGATACATTGTAATCAGCTATTTGATGTTCCGCTTCGCAGAAAAAACAAAGCCCGATGAATGACTTCATCGGGCTTTTTGTTATTCGTCGCTCAGCGAACTTACGCTATTTCTTCTACCATTTCATTTTTAGGTTTAGAAATAAAGAACATACAAACGATCGCAGCAAGCGTTGGTAGAACCCAACCCATACCGATTTCAAACAGAGGCAGCATATTGAACGCAGAAACATCCATACCTGCTACTTTTGCTGCATCTAGTAACGCAAACAACAAAGAAACAAGCAGTACTGCACGGTAAGCAAAGCGAGTGTTAGGCAGTTTGCTACGCACAAACGTTAACGCTACCAATGCAATCGCGACAGGATACAGTGCAAACAACACAGGAACAGACAAAGAAATCAACTGCGCAAGACCCACGTTGGCAACCAACGCACACACAGAACCGTTAACCAGTACCCAGTGCTTGTAAGACAGCGATGTTTTAGAGCTGAAGAAATCAGAACACGCCGAGATAAGGCCGATAGCCGTGGTTAAACATGCCAGTAAGACGATCACAGAAAGAACGATTTGACCATAAGGACCAAACAGTGCCTGAACGTATTGGCTCAGAACCAAACCACCGTTGTCTGCGCCCGCAGCAACCGATGCACTGGTAGCACCTAAATAGAACAGTGAAATGTACACGAACGCCAGACCTGCCGCTGCAATACAGCCAGCAAAAATCAGGTATTTCGTTGTTGCTGCGCGCTCTGTAATGCCTTTACCACGAAGCGCATCTACCATAAGCATACCGAACATCAGTGACGCGAAGGTATCCATGGTGTTGTAACCTTCTAGAAAGCCTTTGGTCAGTGGTTGAGTTAAGTACTCACCTGTTGCACCGATCATTTCACCCTGAGGATCAATAAACACAGCGAGAGCCAGGACAATCAGACCAACAAACAAGACAGGAGTCAGTACTTTACCTATCAGGTCGATCAAGCGTCCCTGGAACCATGAAAATAGCATCGCAACGACAAAAAAGATCACGGAGAAAGCGGTCAGGTTTGTTTGAGAGGCTTCAATAAAAAATGGCTTAATGGCCATCTCATAAGCGACCAGGCCTGTACGAGGAGCAGCAAATGCCGGACCAATAATAATGAAAATCAGAGCCGCCATCACAACCGCCGCTTTTTTCGGCAGGTCTTGTGTTAAATGATCCCAAGTTCCGCCTGCCACAGCAATAGCAACGATAGTAATAAGAGGTAAACCTACCGCTGTTAGCAAGAAACCGAACATAGCTGGCATGAGGTTTTCACCGGCCAATTGGCCAGCCAGCGGTGGAAAGATGATGTTGCCAGCACCTAAAAAGAACGCAAACAGCATAAAGCCGATTGCGATAATATCTGTTAGTTTTAACGTCTGTTTCACAGATACCCCTTGTCTAAAAATGTGTGAATGTTGTGTATGCATCGACCACTTATTGAGTCTTTGTTATTAACAGGTACTCGTGGTTCAATCTAAAAATAGCGCCGCATAATGACGAAAGAATCATCATTTGGCAACCTGCGAGGGAAAAACACCATATTAATTTATGTTTAGAACAAAAAACCAGTTAATCTAACCAGTACAAAGAAAAAAACTAGAAATTTATCTCGATCAAATAACGATACAATTTACTAACCTACAAAATAACAAACCAAACAATTAATAAACATCAGATGAAAGCACTGAAATATAGAGCATATATGAAATAATTATGAACGGTGGGAAATTTAAAACTAAGAGCTTCAAGTTTAAGCGTTTTTTCATCGAAGGTGGCGAAAGTGGTATGCCTGTCAGTACCGATGGCGTGATGCTTGGTGCCTGGATTGAAAGCCCTGAAGATGCTGAGATACTCGATATTGGAACAGGTACTGGCTTGCTGGCATTAATGTGCGCCCAACGTTTTAGCCAGGCTCAGATAACCGCACTGGATATTGAAGCAACGGCAATTACTACAGCTTCGAGCAACTTCACTCAATCGCCTTGGAAAGAGAGATTGTGTGTGCTTCACACAGATGTATTGAGCTTCACGCCCGCTAAGTTATTTCAGCGAATCATTTGTAACCCGCCCTATTTCAATAGTGGAGAGCAATCCAAACAGAGTCAGCGAGCGACGGCAAGACACACCGACTCTCTGCGCCATGACGCCCTGCTTCAACGGTGTTACCAACTGTTAGAAGAAGATGGAAAAGCCAGCTTTGTACTGCCTATCACCGAAGGTGAGCAGTTTATTAAATTAGCATTGCAACAAGGTTGGCATTTATCTCGCCTTTGCCGAGTGCAGCCATCAGAGAAAAAGCCAGTGCATCGCTTGTTGTTTGAGTTGGCGAAGCAGCCTTGCGATACTCAAGAATCACACTTGATCGTTCACTCATCAGACGGATACAGCGACAATTTTGTCCAGCTAACCCGAGAGTTTTATCTTAAGATGTGAAATAACATGTGATCCTTATCACCAATCACTTTATAATGTGCGACCTTTTCGTATTTTAAGCTGTTGCGGCGGACCATTAACCAAGCCTTGCTTGTGGAGAACTCATTGTGATCAGAACTTTTGCTGAACTTGATCTAGACCCTAACCTACTTGATGCCATTGAAGATATGGGCTTCGATCGCCCAACAAAAGTCCAGGCAGAAGCAATCCCACAAGCGCTGGATGGTCGTGACATTCTGGCGTCGGCACCCACTGGTACAGGTAAAACTGCGGCATTCGTACTGCCAGCACTGCAATACCTGCAAGATTTCCCGCGCCGTAAACCTGGACCAGCGCGTATTCTGATCCTAACTCCAACTCGTGAGTTGGCGATGCAGGTAGCGGACCAAGCCCGAGCACTGGCGAAAAATACTAAGCTCAATATTTTTACCATCACTGGTGGTGTTCAGTACCAAGAGCACGCCGATATTCTTGCTACCACGCAAGACATCGTTGTTGCGACACCAGGTCGTCTGCGAGAATATATCGACGCTGAACGCTTCGATTGCCGTGCGATTGAATGGTTAATCCTTGACGAAGCCGACCGCATGCTAGACATGGGCTTTGCGCCAACAGTCGATCGTCTATCGAACGAGTGCCGCTGGCGTAAGCAAACTCTTCTATTCTCTGCAACATTAGAAGGCAGAGGCGTTGAAGGCTTCACGGCTGATCTACTCAAAGAGCCTGCAGAGATCGATGCAAAATCACCACTACGTGAGCGTAAGAAGATCGCACAATGGTATCACCGTGCGGACAATGCAGAGCATAAACTCGAGCTACTCAAGCACATCATCACAGAGCAAGCAGAACGTACAATCGTCTTCCTCAAGACGCGCGAACGTCTGGCTGAACTGCGTGGCCAACTTGAAAGCGCACAGATTCCATGTTCATGGATCCAGGGCGAAATGCCTCAAGATCGTCGTAACAATGCGATTGCACGTTTCCGTGATGGCACAGTTAACGTCCTGCTTGCAACCGACGTTGCCGCTCGTGGTATCGACCTTCCTGATGTGTCACACGTGATCAACTATGACTTGCCACGTACAGCAGATGTTTACCTGCACCGTATTGGTCGTACTGCTCGTGCTGGTAAAAAAGGTAACGCTATCTCAATTGTCGAGGCGCACGACCAGCCAATGATGGATCGCGTCGCTCGTTACGTTAAAGAAGACATCAAAGAGCGTTTCATCAAAGAGATGCGTCCAAAACACAAAAAACCGGTGTTTAAGAAGAAAAAGAAAAAAGACGACAAGAAGAAAACAGCGAAAAAGAAAGTCGCTAAGAAGAAGTAAGTTTATACCCAAATAGTGAAAGGGTTGGCAATGCCAACCCTTTTTTGTATCCGGAGTTTGAGCTTAGTTCTGCTCTTCGCGTTTGAAAACCAGCTCTGTTGGCGTCGACTCTTCTTCGACGAAGTAGTATCCCGCCGTATCAAACTTAGTCAGGTCAGCGACACTCTCAATTCGATTTTCGATAATGTAACGCGCCATCATGCCACGCGCTTTTTTAGCGTAGAAGCTGATCACTTTGTATTGACCATTTTTACAATCTTTAAAGATTGGCGTGATCACTTGAGCATCAAGGTTCTTTGGTTTCACCGCCTTAAAGTACTCGTTTGATGCCAGGTTAATCAGCACATTATCGCCTTGGGCTACAATCGCTTCGTTGAGCTTGTCAGTGATGACATTGCCCCAAAACTGGTACAAGTTAGCTCCTTTGTCGTTGGCAAGCTTAGTACCCATTTCCAGACGATATGGTTGCATCAAATCTAATGGTTTCAACAAACCATAAAGGCCAGATAGCATACGCAGATGATCTTGAGCGTAATCAAAGTCAGCTTCAGACAAGCTTTCAGCTTCAAGACCCGTATAAACATCACCTTTGAACGCTAGGATCGCCTGACGTGAGTTTTCAGTCGTGAAAGTTTCACTCCACTCCTGGAATCGACCTACGTTCAAATCTGCGATTTTGTCGCTCACCTTCATCAATGATGAGACATCAGCAGGCGTCAGTTTACGGCAAACTTCAATCAGCTGTTTGGAATATTCAATTAACTCAGGTTGAGTAAACTTTTCCGTTGCTAACGGAGACTCATAATCCAGTGTCTTAGCAGGAGAAACTACGATAAGCATGACTTTAACTCTATCCTTTTAATTTTATATACCGTTAAGGGTACAAAAAAAGCCATGCATTGTCTGCATGGCTTTTTGAATCGTGCTGATAGTTTTTAACTATGACACTTAGTCTTTTTTATCGTTGTACCAGATGCCTTCTTCCAGCTGAGACTTCAGCTCAGGGAAGTCGTTGGCATCAAATGTTGGTACCTTACCTGCATCTAGCTGACGGTTGTAGTCTTTAGCCAGCTTGATAACAATGCCCGATAGCAAAATAATCGCTACCAAGTTCACAATCGCCATTAGACCCATTGACACATCGGCCAACGACCATACAACTGGCAGGGAAGCCATCGCACCAAACATCACCATACCTAAGAAGACAATACGGAATACGCTAATGCCGGCTTTATGGTTATGCTCCAGGAAAACCAAGTTCGTCTCTGCATATGAGTAGTTTGCAATGATCGATGTAAACGCGAAGAAGAAGATTGCCACTGCAACGAAAATGCCACCCCAGTCACCAACTTGTGAGCTCAATGCGCGCTGTGTCAGTTCGATGCCAGTAACTTCTGTCGCCTGACCTACGTATTCACCAGACATCAGGATAATCGCTACCGTCGAAGAACAGATCACGATCGTATCCATAAACACACCCAGCATCTGAACATAACCCTGAGACGCAGGGTGCGGCGGGTACGGTGTTGCAGATGCTGCAGCGTTTGGCGCAGAACCCATACCAGCTTCGTTCGAGAATAGGCCTCGTTTTACACCGTTAATCATCGCTTGTGCGATAGCGTAGCCTAAACCACCTGCCGCTGCTTCTTGTAGGCCAAAGGCACTCTTAACAATCAGAGTAAGTACCGCAGGAAGCTTCTCGATATTTGCGAACATCACCACTAGCGCGAGCGCAAGGTAAAGCAGAGCCATAAGTGGAACAATCATCTCTGCGACTTTAGCGATACGTTTGATACCACCAAAGATAACCGCAGCAGACAAGCCAACAACAGCGATACCCACATAGAGAGAGTTCCAGCCAAATGCCGTATTCATCGCATTTACAATAGAGTTAGCTTGAACCGCGTTGAACACCAAACCAAAAGCGATAATCAGGAGAACCGAGAACAATACGCCCATCCAGCGCATGCCCAGGCCTTTTTCCATGTAGTAAGCAGGGCCACCACGGTAGTTGCCATCATCATCTTTGGTTTTGTATAGCTGTGCCAGAGTGCTCTCTGCAAACGAGGTTGCCATACCTAACATGGCAATCAGCCACATCCAGAAGATAGCACCAGGGCCACCCGCTGTTAGTGCTACAGCAACACCAGCCATATTACCAGTACCAACACGTGCGGCAAGACTGGTACAAAGTGCTTGGAAAGAAGAAATACCAGCTTTGTCTGCTTTACGACTGTTCTTTAGAACCGAAAACATGTGTCCGAAGTGGCGGAACTGAATAAACCCCAATCGAAAGGTGAAGTAAATACCAACACCAACAAGAAGATAAACCAGAATCGATCCCCAAAGTAGATCGTTCATCAAATTGATTAAGTCTGTCATGCGTACCTCAAAGTGAGTTGCGCTGGTCTATGCTTCCTAGCCATCCACCAGATTGCCTGCTAAGTGTCAAAGTGTGCTTAGCTAATTAAATAGTGTTTGTTTTTAAGGGCAATCTAGAATCGTAAATGTCGCTTCATGCATCCATTTTACGTACCAGCGTATTTTTTGACGGGCGGATAATGCAATCTGGAGACGCAAAAATCAATATGAACATGAGTGCGCAATATTGTTATTTTTCACTATAAAGTCACCAAAAAATAACATAATCAGAAGATTAACATGCCACAAATCGCAACATTTACCTCACCGGAATGCAACAAAAGTAATTAAGCCATAACCAAAGCTGTTTCACTCTATGATTCCGGTGCAAAGCTAGTATTCATAAGGTGTAACAGAAAGTTACCCCCCTAACATTTTCGCTAGTCGCACACTATTTAATCAAAGTCGTTTTATGCAACTTTAACCTTGGCTATATGCTCTACTGGAGAGTTTTTCATTAACACGGAAAAAATCATCATTTAATCGTTTTTACAGGCTCGTTTGGGCACTTTTTATGCAAGGGTACGAAAGTAAAGTGTGATTATCGAAGTGTTTTTGCACGAAAATGTCATGATACGGACACAATTTCGAAATATGTCATGGCTATTCTCACAATTATTGTGGTAATTAAAAATCTCCACATGGAGTGGTTACAACAGTTTATTTAAACAAGGTAAGGTGGCTTATGGACGGCTTTCAACTAGATGACATTTTTAATCTGGATACTACCTCAACAACCAAATCTCGTGCCAAACCAATGAAACGTAAATGGCGAGAAATAGAAGAGATGAACGACAGACGCAACTTATTGAAAGAACTGCGGGAACTCGATGTCTGTAATGACTACAACCTAGACGACATTAAACTCTAATTCGAACAAAAGGCACCTCATGGGTGCCTTTTGTTATTTGGTATAGAGCGAAGATTAAGGGTGCCACAGGTGCTTTGGGTTCGCTTACACCCAATTCTCACATAGTGATAATTATCTGTATGTGACCTCCGCATTCAAACGAAGTTTTATTTGTATTAAATTCTTATTTGGTAAGAAAAACGACATACAAACCCGAGCAAACGCCTCATTTACTCGGGCAAAATGCACGTTAGATGTACTCCATATCGCTTTGACGAACACGTTCAGCCAACTGTTTATAGCGGTCAGCAATGGTATCGCCAAATACCGGGTCGTCCTCATTTTCACTCCAGAGACTCTCAACGTACTGCCAGTCTTCCGTCGTAAACAGCTCTTCGATCAATGGCAAGACCTTGCGTTCTTCGAGCTCAAGGTGACGTTTCTGTGAGTTAATGAAATCTTCTAAATGTGCAATAAACACATCTTGGGGCACCACAGCATCTTGCAGAATCATCTCGATCACCGCTGAGAATTCTTTGTTTTTTTCGGCCAGCTCTTTATGTTCCTGCTCGAGGTTTTCCACGGTCCGTTGCTTACCATAATGTTCTAAGAAATGATGATAGAGGATGTCCTCTTTTGGGTGGTGAACTTTTTCTGAATGCGTAGAGAGGTAATCAACAATCTCGCCCACTAACGCATAGTTAATGGTGCGTTCTTGTTTTATTTCATTAAGTTTGTGGCGCAATATAGCCAACAGGCGAACCATGTAGCCGTGTTCGCGTCGAATTCTTTCGATCATCATAGCGTCTCTCCTTAACACCTTCTTTTAGTAAGTGTACATGAGAAATACAATGCCAGCTTGAGCACGCTCAAAAAAACAGCGATCAGAAGATCTTAATCGCTGTTATTCAGTTTACACCGTCAGTGGTAGATGCCAATTGATAGGTTGTTTACCTTGTGATGTAAGTATTTGGTTTGCTTGCGAGAAGTGCTTGCAACCCAAAAAACCTCGGTGAGCAGAAAGTGGGGATGGGTGAGGAGCAGTAAGGACGTGATGCTTGGAACGATCGATAAATCTGCCCTTTTTCTGCGCGTGCGCGCCCCATAACAGGAATACAACGCCCTGCTGATGCAAGTTTATCGCTTCAATGACTTTGTCGGTGAACGCTTCCCATCCCGTTTTCGAATGAGAATGAGCCTTACCCTGCTCTACCGTCAATACGGTATTAAGCAGTAATACACCTTGTTCAGCCCAACTTTGCAAAAAACCGTGTTGAGGAATTTCAAAACCATCGATGTCCTGAGCAAGCTCTTTGTATATGTTCACTAAAGAAGGTGGGATTTTCACTCCAGGCAAAACAGAAAAGCACAACCCATGCGCCTGATTAGGACCGTGATAAGGGTCCTGGCCTAAAATAACCACCTTTACATCATTGAACTCGGTATAACGAAACGCATTAAACACATCTTTGCTTGGCGGATAAATCGTTTTTCCCGCCGAACGTTCCGATTCAACAAAGTTTAAGGTATCGACAAAATAGCTTTGTTTTTTTTCTTCGCCGATCACATCGTGCCAAGTCGGTGACTGATTCATAGAAAGTTCCTGTCCTTAAGTGTTGCGCTATTCTAACCAGCAACACTCAAACAGACAAAAACTTACCAACCCGACTTGAGACCAGTCATCAGAGATTAGTGTTTCTGTGGCGTTCGGAAGTGGCCTTGACCCGTAATATGACGGTTAGGTGCAGGCAAACGCACCGAACGTCTGCTATGTGAAAAAGCGGTAAAAGTGTTAGGTCGAGACATAATGCAATCCTTCTTTGTATGGCCCCAATAAACATTAAGAAAGAAAAGTGCCAACTATGACAACTGAATTAATTTTTGTTTAATTCTTGCAAATGGTAGTCACGAAGCGTCTCTATTTCTTGATGCCAAATATCCGGATCAATTGTTTCCAAAATCAAAGGGATACCATCAAAACGGGCGTCTCTTGCTATATATTCAAAACAGTCCCAGCCGATTTCACCTTTCCCCAGAGAGTGATGGCGATCAACCCGGCTTGCAAACTCTACTTTTGAATCATTTAGATGCATCGCCCTTAAATAGTGCATACCAACGATACGATCGAACTCAGAAAACGTGCGTTCGCAATCTTCTTTCGTTCTTAAATCATAGCCTGCGGTAAACGTATGACAGGTATCAATGCACACACCGACACGCTCTTTGTCTTCTACTTGCTCGATGATTTCTGCAAGGTGTTCAAACTTCCAGCCCAGGTTGGTACCCTGGCCCGCCGTGTTCTCGATAACCGCAATCACGTTTGGTACTGCTTTGTGTGCAAGATTGATTGACTCCGCAATCGTCGCTAAACACGCCTGCTCGGAGACTTTTTTCAGGTGACTTCCGGGATGAAAGTTTAACAGCGTTAGACCAAGCTGATTACAACGCTCCATTTCATCAATGAATGCGGCGCGTGACTTATTGAGTTTCTCTTCTTCAGGCGCACCTAAATTAATCAGATACGAGTCATGCGGCAAAATACTATCAGAGCTAAACCCGAGCATTTTGCAGTTGGCTTTAAATGCACTAATGGTTTTCTCTTCCAGTGGCTTGGCTACCCACTGACGCTGGTTTTTGGTAAATAAAGCAAAAGCGTTGGCGCCTATCTCACGTGCACGCAAAGGGGCCTGATCTACGCCTCCAGCGGTAGAAACATGAGCACCGATCAGTTTACTTCCAAACTTGTTTTTCATATTTGTCATTTAATCACTTTAGACTTTCAGGATGCGTACCTAAATACAATCAGTTACACAACACTGGTTAAATTCAAGTTGACTATATGTAGTAAAATTACAACATACTGGCATTTAAAATATTTTTTATATTATCAAAAATAGTGTAATAATTTTGTTTTTAAACACTTTATTGATTTAACTCAACAAAACAACCTTAATGAAAATAATGTTTTTGGTTGTTTTTTGACTTAAATCAATATTAAAATAGTGGTTATTAGCTATATAATACTCAGCTCAATAAAAAGTTTGAAAACTAACACCAATAAACACCACGTAAGTGGACTAGGAGACAGTAATGATCCAAGGTATCCAAATTACTAAAGCAGCAAATGACGAACTACTAAACTCTATCTGGCTACTAGATGGTGAAAAGAACGAAGCTCGTTGTGTTGCAGCATCAGCTGGCTACGAAGCAGACCAAGTGATTGCAATCAGCGATCTAGGTGAATACGAAAGCCGTGAAGTAGCAATCGAAACAGCACCAAAAATTGAAGGTGGTCAACATCTGAACGTGAACGTACTTAAGCGTGAAACGCTAGAAGATGCAGTGGCTAACCCTGAAAAATACCCTCAGCTAACCATTCGTGTTTCTGGCTACGCAGTGCGTTTTAACTCACTAACTCCAGAACAACAACGCGATGTAATCGCACGTACGTTTACTGAGTCTCTATAATAGGGACACACTCTGGTAAGGTTTGAAAGCGGCGCTCATTGAGCGTCGTTTTTTTATCGCCTCTATAAAATAAAAAAGGTGGAGACTAAGCCCCACCTTTCTCATTTAGCTTGTAACTCGCTTATTGTACTCGACGCAATACCGTTTTAAGAGCATCAAAGTCCGCATCTAAATCTTCAGACAGCAGTTCCATCGCAGCATGCTTAGCCAGTGGAGCTGGTAGGTCGATATCAGATTCTAAGATATCATCAACGACTTCTTTGAACTTCGCCGGGTGAGCCGTACATAGGAACAAACCAGTCTCACCGGCTTGAAGTTGCTCGTCCAGTACGCGATAAGCGATTGCACCATGCGGCTCGCATAGGTAACCCAGTGAATTCAGCTCTTTTACTGACTCGGCACTTTGCTCATCTGAAACTGCACCTTTACCCAGCGTTTCCAAGCCCCACTCTTTTACGCGGCATAGCTCTTCAATACGTGGCCAGTTGTTTGGTTGGCTTACATCCATCGCGTTAGATGTCGTGGCAACCGTTGGTTTTGGATCCCACTGTCCTGTTTCTAGGTAGCGAGGCACTGTATCATTCGCATTTGTTGCAGCGATAAAACGTTTGATCGGCAGACCAAGTGCTTTTGCCAACAAGCCAGCCGTTAGGTTACCGAAGTTACCGCTTGGTACAGAGATAACCAGGTTTTCACGCTCTTGTTTACTCATTTGCGCCGCTGCTTCAAAGTAGTAGCAGATTTGCGCCATCAAACGGCTGATGTTGATTGAGTTGGCGGAGTTAAGACCGATTTCTTCACGCAGAGCGGCATCATCAAATGCCTGCTTAACAAGTGCCTGACAAGCATCAAAGTCACCGTTAATTGCTACGGTATGGATGTTCTTACCTAGCGTACAGAACAGCTTTTCTTGTAGCGGGCTGATTTTGCCTTTAGGGTAAAGAATCACAACGTTGATGTCTTCCATGCCGTAGAAAGCATGTGCAACCGCAGCACCTGTATCACCGGATGTTGCTGTAAGAATCGTGATCTTACCGCCAGTAGATACCGCAGCCAGTGATTGCGCCATAAAACGACCACCGAAGTCTTTAAACGCCAGTGTCGGGCCATGGAAAAGCTCTAATGCATAAACGCCATCTTTGACTTGTTTGATAGGTGCCGGGAATTGGAAAGCAGCATCAACCATAGAGTTCACTTGGTCTTCTGTCAGCTCATCACCAATCAACGCCGAAAGAATTTTTGTACTACGCGAGACAAAATCTTCTTCTAGCAGCGCATCAATATCATCAAATTTTGGTAATTCCGATGGAAAAAACAGGCCTTGGTTACGACCTAACCCTTGGCGAACGGCTTGGCCAAAGGAAACTTGTTCATCATTTTCTTTTATATTGTAAAGCTTCATAGCTCACTTCCTGTTACTTTCGAACCCTGTTTATCCAGACGACAAACGTGGACGAATCCTTCTTCGTTTTGTACGTAGTTTTGTTCTAACCAGCGAGCAACTCGCTCAGCGACATCTTTCTCTTTGCAAATACTGAACAGTGTTGGACCACTGCCAGAAATACCGGTAGCTAACGCGCCTGCAGAAGCTGCGTATTGGCGAGCATTCGCAAAACCTGGCAGCAGTTTCTCACGATACGGTTCTGCGATCACGTCTTTGATCATTTTCGCCGCAAGTTCCGGTTGACCAGAATGACACGCATGAATAAAGCCTGCAAGATGTCGACCGTGAGCTATGATATCTTGTCGACGGTACTGAGATGGTAGGATCTCTCGAGCTTCAGCAGTAGACACTTTTATTCCCGGGTAAGCCATTACCCAGTACCAGTCATCAAAACATGGTACTTCCTGGCTAATGATACCCAGTTCTTCAAGCATTAACTGCACGCCACCTAAGTAACAAGGCGCCACGTTATCATAGTGAATACCACCGGAAATTTTACCTTCCATCTCGCCCATTAGCGCTAATAGCTCAGTTTCATTGAGCGGTTGTCCGTGGAAACGGTTCAACGCATCTAATGCAGCAACAATAGAGCACGCACTAGAGCCTAAGCCTGAGCCAATCGGCATGTTCTTCTCAAGCGTCATTTCCAATGATTTCAGCTCAACGCCTTTTTTGTCCAGCTCGCGCGCAAAGACAACCCAACAGTCGTAAACAATGTTCTCTTTGGGTTCTGTTGGTAACTTCGAGACGAAGTTACCTGCAGTTTTCAGGCTGAATGGCTCAGAACCAGATTTCACTTGTACTCGGTCACCCAACAAGGTGCCATCGATAGGAGAGACAGCTGCTCCCAAAACATCAAAACCTACGCTTACATTACCAATTGATGCTGGGGCATAAACCACTACATCCATATCACTTGAACTCATTACTGTTATACCCCTAGTTTCCAACCTAAAGTACGCATCACATCTGAAAATACGCCTGCAGCAGTTACTTCAGTACCCGCACCGTAACCACGTAATACCAAAGGAATTGGTTGGTAGTAACGGCTGTAAAATGCTAGTGCGTTTTCACCATCTTTAATTTTGTACATTGGATCATTTTCATCAACACTTGCAATGCTGACTTTGCACTTGCCTTCACTAATTTCACCAACATAACGCAAAACTTTACCTTCTTCAGCGGCTTTTGCGACCAGATCTTTAAAGTAAGCATCCGCTTCAGGTAGTCGCGCCATAAACTCATCAACGCTGCCTGAATCGTCAAAGCCAGGTGGCAGCGCCTGATCAACCACAACGTCTTCCAACTCTAGCGACATTCCCGCTTCACGAGCTAGAATAAGAAGCTTACGAGCCACATCCATACCCGATAGATCATCACGTGGATCCGGTTCAGTGAAGCCGTTCTCTTTCGCAATGTTGGTCGCTTCGCTCAAGCTCATGCCTTCGTCTAGTTTACCAAAGATGTAAGACAGTGAGCCTGACAGAATACCGCTGAAGCGCTCAAGCTCATCACCTGCTGAAATGAGATTTTGTAGGTTTTCAATCACCGGCAGCCCCGCACCAACGGTTGTCTCGTACATCAGTTTACGACGTGAGTTACGCGCCACATCGCGAAGCTGATGGTAGTACGCCATGCTTGCTGTGTTTGCTTTTTTGTTTGGTGTTACAACGTGGAAGCCCGCCGCCAGGAAGTCGGCATACTGATTAGCAATATCTTCACTCGAAGTACAGTCAACTAACACAGGGTTAATAATGTGGTTGCGTTGCACCAATGCAATAAGGCGAGCCAAACTAAACTCTTCCGTTGTCGAAGACATACGATCTCGCCAATGCTCCAGTGATAGGCCTTCACTATCGAGTAACAGTCCTTTACTGTTTGCCAAACCACATACGCGAATGATGATGCCTTTCTCTGCCAGTTTTGCTTGTTGACGTTCAATCTGATCCACTAGCTCACCACCAACACCACCAATGCCTACGACGAAAACATCAAGGAAGTGTTTAGAATTGAACAGGTTCATGTGACAAGCTTTGATTGCCTCAGAGATCTTATCTTCAGGAATAACAGCAGAGATAGCTCGCTCGGAAGAGCCCTGTGCAATTGCTACGATATTGACATTCACTTCTGCAAGAGATGAGAAGAAACGTGAAGCAACACCACGTGACGTACGCATACCATCACCAACCAGTGTCACAATCGCTACATCATCAATGAATTCGACTGGTTCAAGCAAACCGTCTTTCAGTTCCAGCTCAAACGCTTCTGCCAGAGTCTGTTGTGCTTTTACTTTATCTTGTGCTTCTATACAGAAACTGATGCTGTATTCTGAAGATGACTGAGTGATCAGTACAATTGACACACCTGCTGACGACATTGCGCCAAAGACTCGGCTCGCCATGCCAACCATGCCTTTCATACCAGGACCAGAGACGTTAACCATGGTCAGATCATTCAGTGTAGTAATACCCTTGATAGCCAGATTATCTTCACCCGTATCTTGACCAATCAAGGTACCAGCACCTTGCGGGTTAAAACTGTTTTTGATTAAGCATGGGATGTGGAACTGAGCAATTGGGGCAATGGTTTTCGGGTGCAGAACGGATGCACCGAAGTAAGACAGCTCCATCGCTTCCTGATAGCTAAGCGACTTTAGTAGCCTTGCATCTTCTACTAAGCGAGGATCACAGTTGTATACGCCATCAACGTCAGTCCAGATTTCACAACAATCGGCACGAAGACAAGCGGCTAAAACAGCAGCTGAATAGTCTGACCCGTTACGACCCAGTGTAACCAGTTCTCCTTTCTCGTTACCGGCAGTAAAACCAGGCATGATGTTAACATGACCTTGAGGAAGAGGCTTTTGGCGGAAATTTTGTGTAGAAATATCAACATCAACCATCGCTTCAAGGTGATCACCTTGAGCGTAAAGGTATTCAACCGGGTCAATTAAGCTAGCCTTTTGACCTTTTGCTTCAAGTACCGCTTTCATCAGTTGAATAGAAATACGCTCACCTTTACTGATGATGCGCGCATTTACATTGTTTGGACACATGCCTAACAAACTGATTCCGTGGACAAATTGACGTAATTGAGAGAGCGAGGTTTTAACTTGATTGTCGTAGCCAGTCCCATCTAGGTTAGGCACCACAGCTTGGATTTCGGCAAAGAGCGTTTTAAACGACTCATCTAACTCGTTAATTTGTAATTCTGCTTCACCATTTCGTAAAGCGCCTTCAATCACAGCAACCAATTTATTTGTTGTTTTACCCGGTGCAGAAAGTACGACTGCGACTTCTTCCTGTTGAGCATTATTCGCAATGATATCTGCTGCTCTTAAAAAGCGATCTGCATCAGCCAATGATGAACCGCCAAACTTCAATACTCGCATCCCTTCCTCCAATGTATATTCTTAAACTTGTCTAAATTTTGTATTAAGAAAGCATAAAAAAAGGCCTGTATCTTGTTGGATACAGGCCTTTTTTGTGAATTTCTTTCGCTCAGCAGCCTGCCCCAACAATGGTAATGTCGGTAATAATAATGGTGGTCATTACAAAGAGGCTGTTAACTGGCATAAATTAATATTCTACGAATTGTGTGTTTGCTTAACTCTACGTTTACCGAGTTTCTGTAACAGAGTCAATAAAAAATTGTTTATTTTCCAGTCTTGCAGAGATAAATGCTGCGGTATAACACTGAAAACAATGGAGTTATTTGAAATTAATTTTTTTTGAAAATTTAACTTCGCTTTTCACTCCTCACTATAGGTTTGTAGAGAAAAAGTGACACACTGCTCCCTACGTTTAAGAGAAGCATTGCTAAAATGGCAAAGATATAAATGCACCGCTAGGATTATTTCACATCAATCGAAGTGTGATCGCAGTCCAGAGAGTAAATTATTTAGCAAATAAATGAGCTGGCTTTCATATTATATGCTTTAATAGTGAGAAGCTTTGAGCACATACCAATAAAAACTGTGAAACACAAGGAGTGGTGAGCATGAAAAGATGGCTTTTTCTGTTACTGTTTGTCATGCCCAGTGTTTCTATGGCTGCAGAACTGCCAACCCTTCCTGGAGCAATGAGTACTTCTCCTCATAAATTGTTTCTTTCGAGTGACAGTTACCAATCAGATAGTTTTGATGTGTGGAATATCGACGGCGGATACTCATACGAGTTATTTGATTCAGTCGATCTATACGTTGGTGCACGTGTCAACAACTCTCCAGTCCAAAACCAAAGCGGTTTTTTAAGTGGCGTCAGTTACCACTTTAATGATCGTTTCACGGTTAAAAGCACGCTGCGTTCTTTCAAATCGGACACCAATGAGCGCATTGATGAAGAAGACAGTGGCCTTGCTGCCGAAGTGTCTAGCCGCGTAAAGATCACTGATAAGCTAGATCTTCACGCAACTCTGGATTACCAAGATTGGCAACAAGGCTTTGAGGTAGGATTAGGCTTCCGCTTCTAGAACTCCAGTTTTTCTTTGGAAATCAATACGCCATTCCAGTCTGCATAAACATAATGCTTCGGCTGCACTAACTGATTTTGCATTGTTACTGTCACATTGACCTCACCCAGACCTCGTTTCTCTGTCTTAAACGGACAGGAGCCAAGTGCTTGAACGCCAATATCCATTTGTGACATTTGCGCCACATCACGTACAGCACCGTAAACAATAATCCCTTCCCACCCATTTTCGATACCAAGAATGGCCAATTGATCACCGAGCAACGCTTTTTGGCAAGAACCGTGGCCATCGACAATCAATACTTTTCCTGTACCGTCCTGTCCAAGTACTTCTCTTACCTTGGAATTGTCGTGATAGCAACGGACTGTGACAATTTCACCAAAAAACGCAGTACGCTGTCCAAAATTCTGTAATGGCAGATTTAGCAACGTCACTTTGTCTTCAAATTGGTCACAAATATCTGGTGTTATATCGTTCATATTTCCTCCGTGAATGGTCTCGCTCGAGATAAGCTCCAACGAGTAATATCCTGTTTGTGCTATACGAGTCGCTCACTCATCTTCGCTACCTTGTGTCGACTGCTCAGATCACTGCAGGCAATAAGGTATAGGTCGCCATGAGAAACATAATAAATCGCGTTTTGTTGAAACTCGTTTGCCAGTGCTATCGCGTCTTCTATTGAGATCTGCGCCGCAAAACTCTCTTCGTACCATTCAAAGGTGCTGTCACCCACAGTGACTGGCACATAGTTGACGTGCTTTAGACGCCTTTCTAGCTTTTGATTAATTATGCAGTTATCTTCTTTTGACAGCAAATTACTGTATGGGTTCCAAGCAGTTATCACAACATAGGTCAAAACATTCCACTTTGTTTCAAAACGGAAAAAAGAATTTGCATAAGCATTCCATAACGATGCGTCGATGTTCGTATTATTTTTTTCTATCATAACTCTTAAATGATTAATAACAGTTAAAATTACTCAATTGATGTAAATCAACAAACTGCATGGAATTAACATTTGAGCATTGTTAGCATGCTGTTAACAATATAAAATTCGCCCATCTCTAGGGTGTTTACGTTTCCTCCTCCAAGTTAGAAACTGGAAATGAAAGGTAAATATCCCATTAGAATAAAAGTCGCCACGGGATGATGGTGAGTTGGTAAATCTCCATGGAAGGCGGATAACTGAAAGAAGTGTAATTTTGATTAACTTGATTTATTATCAAAATTTCATTACCTGTATGTTATATTTTTGCCTAGAATTTATTCTATTAGCACAATTTTGTCACAAATTTAGGTACCGCCAATGCAAACCCCGCAGATTCTGATCGTTGAAGATGAGCAAGTAACTCGTAACACTCTTAAGAGTATTTTTGAAGCAGAGGGATACGCTGTTTTTGAAGCCAGTGACGGTGAAGAGATGCACCAAGTATTATCAGACAACTCTGTTAACTTGGTCATCATGGACATTAACCTTCCAGGCAAGAATGGCCTTCTACTTGCACGTGAATTACGCGAACAAGCAAACATCGCACTGATGTTCCTGACAGGCCGTGACAATGAAGTGGACAAGATACTAGGTCTTGAGATTGGTGCAGATGATTACATCACTAAACCATTCAACCCACGTGAATTGACTATCCGTGCGCGTAACTTGTTGAGTCGCTCAATGAGCGAGAATGCCGTTCAAGAAGAAAAACGCTCAGTAGAAAAATACGAATTCAACGGTTGGGTGCTAGATATCAATAGCCGCTCACTAGTGAGTCCTTCAGGCGATAGCTACAAGCTGCCTCGTTCTGAATTCCGTGCTCTACTACACTTCTGTGAGAACCCAGGTAAAATACAAACACGCGCTGACCTTCTTAAGAAGATGACAGGACGCGAACTTAAGCCACACGATCGTACTGTAGACGTCACTATTCGTCGTATTCGTAAGCACTTCGAATCTGTATCAGGTACACCAGAAATCATCGCAACAATTCATGGTGAAGGTTACCGCTTCTGTGGTGATCTTGAAGACTAATTAAGTCTTCATAGGTACCAAGGGCTTGCCTGCGCAAGCCCTTTTTTACTTTTAGAGGTCAATACACCTTATTGATCTTCACATACTTTTCCACCAGCCAGCGCTTTTTGCCAGCATCATCCAGCAGTATCGCCAGTTCAACCCACTTCTCAGTGTTAACTTGATTTTCCCAGGTAAAAGCGACTTCCCATTGGTTTTCGCTATGAGTCCGAGTGTCCAGAGATTCTTCGTCCAACATCCATTGCTCATCACCTTGTTTAATTATCAAAGCCTCAACAGTAAGATTTGCAGGTAACTGCGTATCACTTTCCAAAGAGAGAGAGCCATGGAGGTTGGCTTCCTGCGAGTCGCCAATCGTCGGCATCAAATTGACCCAGAGGTTACTCTTGAGTTCAATATTCACTTTATTGATCGTTATCTGGCTGTCTTGTTTCCAATTCACTTCAGGAACAGCACTACAACCCGTCAGCAAAGCAGTCGCAATGGCTACTGATGCAAGTTTTTTCATGTTATTTCCTTTGTTCTAACCAACTTCTTAGTACTTGAATATCGTTGAGGTATTCATTTTTTATCTCTTCGATCCAATCAGAAATATTCTCCCACCACGCAGGCATATCAGGAGACTGGGCTTTCTGCGCGACACTTTGAATACGTTTCAGACCAATTGAACCTGCCGCACCTTTAATCTTGTGCGCTTCTGACACAATGCCGTCTTTATCTTTCGCGATCATATTGGAATCCAGAACTTCAATATAATCGGGCATCATCTCTTCAAACATTTTGATACTGTCATAAACTGGCTTCGAGCCGACAATATCAACGTAAGACTCCAGCATATCGAGATCAAGCAAATGCGTCTCTATCACTGGGGATGGGGTTGGTTCTTCTGCCACTTCAATAACCGCTACTGGCTGTGGTTTTTCCACTCTGTGCATAAAAAACTTATCAACCACAGACTGAATAGCATGAACAGCCAAAGGCTTGCTAATGGCATCATCCATGCCGTTTTGCAGATATTCTCTACGATCTTTTAGCACATTCGCCGTTAACGCGACTAATGGGGGCAAGTTGTCGTAATGCTCTCGGTAGTACTTAGCTACATCAAAGCCGGTCATATCAGGCAACTGAATATCCAGTAAGACTAAGTCATACTGTTCCGGAACGAAATTGACTAACGCCTCTTGTCCTGTCATGGCAACAGTGACTGAATGGCCTAAGCTTTCCAATAGTGATTTCGCCACTGTCACGTTCAGTTCGATATCTTCAACCATAAAGATATTTAAGTGAACATTATCGCGTTGCGCGTCGATGATCGGCTCTTCGAGAGCCACGACTGGAACATGAATAGAAACGGTAAATGTACTGCCGTAGCCCTCTTCACTAGCGACAGAGATATCACCATCCATCATATTGATCAGCTGCTTAGAGACTGCCAGCCCGATGCCAGTGCCCACCGCATGTAGGTTATCTTTGCCTGATTTCACTTGGTAATACATGGCAAAAATCTTATTCAATTCTTCTTCCGGAATACCAATACCGGTATCTTCCACTTCAATGATGATGGTCGCGAAGCTATCTTCAACATCGGCACTTACCGTCATGACTACGCCACCTTCCTTAGTGAACTTCATGGCGTTGTTGACCAGGTTCCAGATAACCTGACGTAAACGGGTAGCATCGACTTCAATCGCCTTCGGTAAATCGCTCAAACGCTCTAAATCAAAGCGCAAGCCTTTCTGTTCAGCCATCAAAGCAGAGATACTCTCTATTTCTGCGACAAAGTCTTCGAAATTAAGTGGCTCAGGTAATAACTCTAGTTTGCGACGGTCAAACTTATCCATGTCGATAATATCGTTGAAAATATTTCCAAGCGTAATCGCGCTGACATTGATGGTTTGCATGTACTTACGCTGCTCTTCCGTCAACTGGGTATCCAGCAACATACGACTCAGGCCGACAATCCCATTGAGTGGTGTACGAAGTTCATGGCTGATAGTGGAGATAAAGGTGGTTTTGTCCCGGCTGGCTTTTTCCAGAGACTCTTCGTGTCGCTTGCGCTCGGTGATATCACGTCCAAAACCAACCAAACCAAGGTGACGGCCATCCTTGCTATAGAACGGAACCTTACGCAGTTCGAAGTAATGTTTGCGACCATCCGGGTATTCCAACCATTGCTCATAAGTAATGGCCTGATTATCTGTAAAGACTTTCTGGTCCGTATCAACGATTGGCTGTGCAATTTCTTTACTGTAAACGTCCCAAGGGCTTAAACCCACCAACTGATGCTCTTTCTTACCGGTCAGCTCTTCCATGGCACGGTTACAACCTGAGAACACACCATCCGCATTTCGGTAGTAAATCAGATCCGGAGACGCATCAATGAAGGAGCGCAATAAGGCGGTTCGCTCCGCAAGCTCTAACTGGGTGCGCTCACGCTGAAAGACCTCATTTTCCAGATCCTTCATCGCTTCTTCACGCGCTTCTTCAGCTTTAATACGCTCTTCAATCTCTTGATTGAGCTTTTCAATATTCTGTTGCAACTGGAAGTTCAGTTCTTGGTCACGCGAGCGCATGTCTTTCAGTTTGGAAACCAGTTTGGTTAACCTCTGGCGCGACTCCTCCAATTGGTCGACAACTACCGACAGAAAGTATACCGCCCACGGGGTAATCAACAGACCAAAGAACACAGAACGAACGATATCAATATCGTCAACTCGCCCCTTTAGGGCCAGGGTAATACCGACTTGTACCACGACAGCCAACGCCACCAGCGCAAGCGCCAGCAAAATTGAAAAACGGACAATCCCCAGTTTCACCAGAAGGTCGACATAGTACTGGGCGAGATTTTTCATCGGTTTCATTCACGACTCCACGGCGCAAAGCTAGATATCATCCCTGAACATGAGACATTTGCCTTGGTGTTTAAAAAGTATCAGGGTAATAATGGAAAAACACCAAGTACCAGCAGTTTAACGTGTTTGATACGGTGATTAAAACTGCTCACTATCAACTTAGAGCAAGAGGTCACAAAGCGCTGGCAATAACTTCGGTTAATTCTCTTATGTTTTATAAATAACAATGAAAGAGACGTTAGAAAAGGGGCTAAAACGACGTTTGTAAGGGATGGAGACAAGATGGTCATTCATGCGCCCAAGTAAGTTTGCAATACTTGGGCATGTAAACCTACCACGAAAGTCGGGCGAATTTAGGTGTTAGAACTCACTTCGACTTTAAGTTGGGGCTTTTTATAGATAAACGGCTGACCGGTTAAACTCCCCTGAGCACCTTCTATGTCCAATGTGCGGCCAATTTCTGTCATCGCGAGCCAACGATTTTCACACCAGAGTGGCGACAACAACGTCGGACGACGTGCAGCAGATGAAACCCTGTGATAAACAATCTCTGCCGGTGTCATACGGATTAATTCGCTGGCGATGGTGACATAGTCCTCTAGCTCTGGGGCTTCAAGCTTTCCTGCTCGCCACGCTTTAGCCATGGTACTGCCCTCAACAATGTGCAAACCATGCAGCTTTATGCCATCGGTGCCCACTTCAAGTACTTTGTTCATCGTCTCCACGTTATCTTGGCGGGATTCTTTGGGCAATCCTACGATCAAATGGGTGCACACCTTAATGCCCAAAGCACGTGCTCGCTTGGTGATCTCAGCGTAACATTCGAAATTATGACCGCGGTTAATTCGCTTTAGCGTGTCGTCATGAGCCGTTTGTAAACCGAGTTCTAGCCAGATTTCGTAACCTTGCTCAACGTAGTCAGACAGTAAGGCCAGTACGGCATCAGGAACGCAGTCAGGTCGGGTGCCGACACATAAACCAACGATATCCGCCGCTTTGAGTGCTTCTTCATACATGCTTTTCAAAACCTGAACTTCAGCATAAGTACTGGTGTATGCTTGAAAATAGGCGAGATACTTTTTCGCACGTTGTATCTCTCCTGCACGATCACTCAGTTGCTCATGAATGCTTTTAACTTGTACTTCCTCGTCGGAAAAAGATGCAACATTACAAAATGTGCACCCTCCGCGGCCTATCGTGCCATCTCGATTCGGGCAGCTAAATCCACCATGCAATGTTAATTTATGAACTTTTTCGCCATATCGGCGCTGAAGATCCTGGCCTAATGTGTTGACCAACTCATGTAACTGCATAAACTTCCACCAAGCGAAAATCGAAATCAATCTCACTACGATCCTTGTAAATTAATTACATCCTTGCAAGAAAAGACACAGAATATTAATTAATCCAAACAAGATACAGACTGGTTAAAATCAATAAACCTGCATAAATACATATAAAAATCGGCAATGTTACGTAATTGTTAAACAAAATATGCATAATTAAACAAAAAAAATGGGTCACAACGTCGACTTTTCGTTGCATTCTGAAGTAACAAAATTGTAGGATACTTACGCATCCCCGTTGTTTTTGTCATTTTGGTTACAACACGGACTGCGGGGTTTGTCGGTGTTATCCCACTCCTACCTATATAAGTCACCAGTAAGTGGCAAATAATAAAGAGATATCACCAAGGATTGTTTTTCTCGCAACACTTTTCCTGCGAGATACGGAAAGGAATCAAGACTGGTCAACCACGACCAGTGGCGAATCATAAATATAAAGGACAAGACGCAAATTAAATTTAACTAGACAGGCTCAGTCTGTCTGGAGTTTTCGCGTCTACATTGAACTGGAAGGATGTATCTATGGTAGATAGAGAGCAAAATTCACAGGGTCTGTACACTCCAGAATTGGAGCATGACGCTTGTGGTATCGGTTTTGTTGCTCACCTTAAAAACCGTAAATCTCATGAAGTAGTAACGCAAGCATTGGATATGCTGGCGCGTATGGAACACCGTGGTGGTCAAGGTTGTGACCCATGTAGCGGTGACGGCGCTGGTATCTTGCTGCAGAAACCTCATGAATTTCTATTGGAAGAAGCCGTTAAACAGGGCATTAAACTGCCTTCGTTCGAAAAATATGGTGTTGGTGTCGTTCTTTTCCCGAAAGACGAATACAAACGTGAACAGTGCCGTGACATTCTAGAGCGCAATGCCAAGCGCCTGGATCTTGAAGTTATTGGCTACCGCGTACTTCCAGTAGATAATTCTATGCTTGGTGCCGACCCACTTAGCACGGAGCCGCAATTCGAACACGTATTTATCTCTGGTGGCCCGGGTGTTACACCTGAGGAACTGGAACGTAAACTGTACGTTCTGCGTAACTACACAGTACGTGTCTGCCTGGAAAGCGTATCGAATATCAAAGACGAGTTTTATATTAACTCTATGTCGTACAAGACTCTGGTATATAAAGGCCAGCTGACGACAGAACAGGTACCGCAGTATTTCCTTGACCTGCAAAACCCAACCATGGTGACTGCACTGGCACTGGTACACTCTCGTTTCTCTACCAATACATTCCCAAGATGGCGTCTGGCTCAGCCTTTCCGCTACATTGCTCACAACGGTGAAATCAATACAGTTCGCGGTAACCTGAACTGGATGAAAGCCCGAGAAGCGATTATTGAATCAGACCTGTTCACTCAGGCTGAAATCGATATGCTGCTGCCTATCTGTCAAGAAGGCATGTCTGACTCAGCAAACTTCGATATGGCTCTGGAACTGCTGGTTCTTTCTGGTCGTACCCTGCCTCACGCGCTGATGATGATGATTCCTGAAGCATGGCAAGAAAACAAAAACATGGATCCTAAGCGTCGTGCGTTCTATCAGTACCACGCAAACATTATGGAACCATGGGATGGCCCTGCCTCTGTATGTTTTACTGATGGTGTTCAAGTAGGTGCAACACTAGACCGTAACGGTCTGCGCCCTTCTCGCTACACAGTAACGAAAGACAACTTCCTGATAATGGCATCAGAGTCTGGCGTAGTCGACATTGCACCAGAAAACGTTGAGTTCCGTGGTCGTCTGCAGCCTGGTCGTATCTTTGTTGCTGACCTAGAGCAAGGTCGTATCATTTCTGATGAAGAAGTGAAAGATACCATTGCTACCTCTCAGCCATACGAAAAATGGGTTGAAGATAACCTTCTCAGTCTGAAAAACTTGCCAGATGCAAGTAACCAGTTTAGCCAACCTTCTCCAGAGCGTTTGTTACACCGCCAACAAGCATTTGGCGTAAGCTCAGAAGAAGTGAACGAAATCATCGTTCCAATGGCAAACGATGGTAAAGAGCCACTATCGGCAATGGGTGCTGACTGGCCGCTAGCCGTTCTGTCTCACCAATCACAGCATCTATCAAACTACTTCAAGCAGCTATTTGCTCAGGTAACTAACCCGCCGATCGACCCGATCCGTGAGCGTATGGTTATGTCCCTGAACACCTACTTGGGTAAAGACCAAAACCTACTGACAGAAACACCGCTTCACTGTCAAAAGGTAGAGCTGGAATCTCCAGTACTGGCTAACTCTGAGCTTGAGAAGCTACGTGCTATCGATAACGAGCACTTACAAGCTAAGACACTGGACATCGTATTCCAGGCAAGCGAAGAAAAAGGCAAGCTTGAGCGCGCACTTAAACGTATCTGCCAATACGCAGAAGACGCAGTGATCGACGGTTACTCAATCATTCTACTGACAGACCGTGCAGTAAACTCTAACCACGCGGCTATCCCAGCAATGCTAGCGGTTGGCGCAGTTCACCACCACCTGATCCGTAAAGGTCTGCGTGCTAAGTGTGACATCGTGGTAGAGACAGGTGACGCGCGTGAAACTCACCACTTCGCAACGCTACTTGGTTACGGTGCGAATGCGGTTAACCCTTACTTGGTCATCGAAAGCATCATCGAACTGCAACGTACGAAGAAGCTCGATCCAGAAGCAAATCCAAACGATTTGTTCAACAACTACCGTAATGCTGTTAACGGTGGTCTGCTGAAGATCTTCTCTAAGATGGGTATCTCAACGCTACAGTCTTACCATGGCGCACAGATCTTCGAAGCGCTTGGTATTCACAAGTCTGTTGTAGATAAATACTTTACCGGTACGGTTTCTCGTATTCAGGGCCTGACTCTGGATGACATCGCAAAAGAAGTAGTGGTTCGTCACCGTGTGGGCTACCCACAACGTGAAATCCCTATTCAAATGCTGGATGTTGGCGGTGTTTACCAATGGAAACAACGTGGTGAGAAACACCTGTTCAACCCAGAAACGATTTCTCTGCTACAGCAGTCGACTCGTAACAAAGACTACTCTCAGTTCAAGCAGTACGCGAGCGCAGTAGATAAGCAAGGCGACAATGCTGTTACGCTTCGTAGCCAACTTGAGTTCATTAAGAACCCAGCAGGTTCTATCTCTATCGACGAAGTTGAACCAATTGAGAGCATCGTAAAACGCTTTGCAACGGGTGCAATGTCATTTGGCTCGATCTCTCACGAAGCACACTCAACACTGGCTGTTGCGATGAACCGCTTAGGCGCAAAATCCAACTCAGGTGAAGGTGGTGAAGACCCAATTCGCTTCGAGCGTAAAGAAAATGGCGATTGGGAACGCTCAGCAATCAAACAGGTTGCATCAGGTCGTTTCGGTGTGACGTCTTACTACCTGACTAACGCAGAAGAGCTTCAAATCAAGATGGCTCAAGGTGCGAAACCAGGTGAAGGTGGTCAGCTACCTGGCGATAAAGTCGATGACTGGATCGGTGCGACTCGTCACTCAACTCCGGGCGTCGGTTTGATTTCTCCACCACCACACCACGATATCTACTCAATCGAAGATTTGGCTCAGCTGATCTACGACTTGAAAAACGCCAACCGTGCGGGTCGTGTAAACGTGAAACTGGTATCTGAAGCAGGCGTTGGTACCATCGCATCAGGTGTAGCGAAAGCAAAAGCAGACGTTGTACTGATCGCTGGTTTCGATGGCGGTACAGGTGCGTCGCCAATTTCTTCGATTCGTCACACAGGTCTTCCTTGGGAACTCGGTTTGGCAGAAACACACCAAACACTTCTGAAGAATGGTCTGCGTAACCGTATCGTTGTTCAGGCTGACGGCCAGATGAAAACACCTCGTGACCTTGCAATCGCAACTCTACTAGGTGCTGAAGAATGGGGCGTGGCAACAGCAGCATTGGTTGTTGAAGGCTGTATCATGATGCGTAAGTGTCATAAGAACACCTGTCCTGTTGGTATCGCAACTCAGAACAAAACTCTGCGTGAACGCTTTGATGGCCGCGTAGAAGACGTTGTGACCTTCTTCCAGTACATGGCTCAGGGTCTGCGCGAAATCATGGCGGAACTTGGTTTCCGTACTATCGATGAGATGGTTGGCCAAGGTGAGAAACTACGTGTTCGCCAAGACGTTTCTCACTGGAAATACAAGAATCTGGATCTGTCGCCGGTTCTACACATCGAGCAACCACGTGAAGCAGACGGTGTATACAACCAAACCGTGCAGAACCACAACCTTGAATCGGTACTAGACCGCAAACTTATCCAAGCAGCAATTCCGGCGCTTGAAAAAGGTGAAGCAGTTACCGCTGAATTCCCTATCGTCAACACTGACCGCTCTGCGGGTACTATGTTGTCGAACGAGATTTCGAAGGTTTACAAAGACCAGGGTCTGCCACAACCAATGAACGTGAAGTTCAACGGTTCTGCTGGTCAGTCATTCGGTGCATTCCTTGCGAAAGGCGTGAAGTTCGAAGTTGAAGGTGACGCGAACGATTACTGGGGTAAAGGCTTGTCTGGCGGTACGTTAGTACTGTACCCAGATGCGAACTCTAGCATTGTTGCGGAAGACAACATCATCGTAGGTAACGTATGTTTCTACGGTGCAACCTCTGGTGAATCTTTCATCCGCGGTATGGCTGGTGAGCGTTTCTGTGTTCGTAACTCGGGCGCGAAAGTTGTGGTTGAAGGCGTGGGTGACCACGGCTGTGAATACATGACTGGTGGTGCAGCGATCATCCTTGGTTCAACAGGTCGCAACTTTGCTGCTGGTATGAGCGGTGGTGTAGCGTACGTATGGGATAAATCAGGTGACTTCGAGTCCAAACTGAACCCAGAACTCGTTGACTTGGATCCTATCGAACAAGAAGACAAAGATCTGTTACTCGACATGTTAACTAAGCATGTTCAATTCACAGGAAGTGAAGTTGCTCAGTCTTTCCTAGACAACTTTGAAGCGAGCCTGACCTCTATGGTTAAGGTAATGCCGCGCGATTACAAAGCGGTACTTCAAAAGCGTAAAGCTGAGGCACAACAAACTGAAGCGGAGGCAGTGTAATGGGTAAGCCTACTGGATTTTTAGAGCATGGTCGTGAACTTCCACAGAAGATCGATCCCGCTGAACGTATCAAGAACAACAAAGAGTTCGTTCTGAACGAGGAGTTTGGTAGCAAGATCAATACTCAGGCTTCTCGCTGTATGGACTGTGGCGTGCCGTTTTGTCATAACGGCTGCCCGATTGGTAACATCATCCCAGAATTTAACGATGCGGTTTATCGCGATAGCTGGGAAGAAGCATGGAACATTCTGAGCTCGACTAACAACTTCCCTGAATTTACGGGTCGTGTATGTCCTGCACCGTGTGAAAGCTCTTGTGTACTTGGTATTAACCAAGATCCAATCACCATCTGTAATATCGAGAAAACCATCGTGGAAACGGCGTATCGTGAAGGATACGCCAAGCCAAAAACGCCACGTTCTCGTACAGGTAAAACCGTTGCTATCATCGGTTCTGGCCCAGCAGGTCTGGCTGCGGCTGAACAGCTGAACAGCGCGGGTCACTCAGTGACCGTATTTGAACGTGATGAGAAAGTTGGCGGTCTGCTACGTTTTGGTATCCCTGACTTTAAGCTCAGCATGGAAGTGATTGATCGTAAGATCAACCTGATGGCTGAAGCGGGTGTGGAATTCAAAGTGAACCAACACGTTGGTGTTGACGTGAACGCTCAGCAGTTACGTCAAGAATACGACGTGGTACTACTGACTGGCGGTTCGACCGTTCCTCGTGACCTTCCGGTACCGGGACGTGAGCTAAACGGCGTTTACTTCGCAATGCAGTTCCTTGGTCAAAACAACCGCCGTGCAAACAACATGGACCTGAAAACTGAAGAAATTCACGCTGCAGGCAAGCATGTGGTAGTTATCGGTGGTGGTGATACAGGTTCTGACTGTGTTGGTACCTCAAACCGTCACGGTGCAGCGAGTGTGACTCAAGTTGAGATCATGCCAATTCCACCAGAAAAACGCCCTGCGAATATGCCGTGGCCTCAGTACCCAATGATCCTTCGTACTTCAACTTCTCACGAAGAAGGGGTAGATCGTCACTGGAACATCCTGACTAAAGAGTTCATTGGTAACGATAAAGGTGAAGTAACGGGTCTGCGTATTGCTGACATCGTATGGGAAGATGCAAAACCTGGCGAGCGCCCAAGCTTCAAAGAAGTCGAAGGCAGTGAGCGAGTGATTCCATGCGACATGGCTTTCCTAGCGATGGGTTTCTTACATCCGGAACCAACAGGTGTGCTGGCTCAGCTAGATATCGCTCTTGATGATCGTGGCAATGTAGCGACTCAGGGCTTTGCGACTAACCAAGAAGGTGTTTTCGCTGCAGGCGATATGCGTACAGGTCAATCACTTGTGGTTCGTTGTATTAACGAAGGCCGTGAATGTGCTCGTTCTATCGATGAATACCTGATGGGCGGTACGCACCTAGAGGCAAAAGCAAACTCGCTGATGCTTTCAGCATAATAGGAGGAGGAGATGTACTCCTCCCTCTTTACTGAGTTTTAAACAGCCATCATTTATATTGTTGGCTGTTGTCCTAGAAAGAAAACAATTCCTTCCAATCTTTCTATTTTGACCAGCATTTTATGCTGGTCTTTTTTCTTTCACTCAGCATTAAATATTACTTTGTTGTAACAACCAAAAGCCTATCCAATTGAATTAATTGAATAATTTTAGTCAATTAAATGGTAAATACCTTATTCGCATGATTATCCACTAATAACTTGACCTTTTTTACAATAAGCTATAGCTTGTGAAGTTGATGAAAATAAAACAGACAAAACTTGTTAAATATTTCACAACTTTTATTGAATAAATATACGTAAAATTATAAAAATGACGCATAGTTAGTCATCAAAATCAACATAAGCAGTGTTGATGTATCTGTCGGGATGACAGATAAGCAAAGGGAGAATTGCAATGGCTCTTTATAATCCAAGTCTTGAGAAAGACAACTGTGGATTTGGCTTAATCGCTCATATGGAAGGCGAGCAAAGTCACAAGCTGGTTCGTACAGCAATTTCTGCACTTGACCGTATGACCCACCGTGGTGGTATCGCCGCCGATGGTAAAACAGGTGATGGTTGTGGTCTTCTATTACAAAAGCCCGATTCCTATTTACGCCTGGTCGCTGAAGAACATGGTTTTAACCTTGGCAAGCAATATGCCGTGGGAATGATCTTCTTTAGCCAAGATCCTATCAAAGCTCAACAAGCACGCGAAATAGTAAATAAAGAACTCGCTCAAGAAACGCTAACCATAGCGGGCTGGCGAGAAGTACCAACAAACTCTGAAGTTCTGGGCCCGATTGCCCTTCATTCAGTGCCTAACATTCATCAGGTATTTATTTCAGCGCCAGCAGGATGGCGTGAGCGAGATATTGAACGCCGCCTGTATATAGCGCGCCACCGTATCGAAAAGCAGATCACGGAAGATCCAGACTTTTATATCTGTAGCTTATCAACCCAAGTGTTGGTCTACAAAGGACTTTGCATGCCGGCAGACTTGCCGCGCTTCTATCTTGATCTTGCTGATCTTCGCATGGAGTCCGCTATTTGTCTGTTCCACCAGCGTTTTTCTACCAACACACAGCCGCGCTGGCCATTAGCTCAACCGTTCCGCTATCTGGCACATAACGGTGAGATCAACACCATTGAAGGTAACCGTCAATGGGCGCGAGCGCGAGCTTACAAATTCTCATCACCACTGTTACCTGATCTGCAAACCGCAGCACCATTCGTCAACGAAACAGGCTCAGACTCTTCCAGTCTTGATAACATGTTGGATCTATTACTGGCTGGCGGCATGGACATTTTCCGTGCAATGCGACTGCTTGTGCCACCAGCATGGCAAAACCACCCAGATATGGACAAGGATCTGCGTGCTTTCTACGATTTCAACTCGAAACACATGGAACCATGGGACGGCCCTGCTGGTATCGTATTATCTGATGGTCGATATGCCGCATGTAACCTGGATCGAAACGGTCTGCGTCCGGCACGCTATGTGATCACCAAAGACAAATTGATCACGCTTGCCTCTGAGGTTGGTATTTGGGATTACGCGCCAGATGAAGTCGCGCAAAAAGGTCGTGTTGGTCCCGGTGAACTACTGGTGGTCGATACACGTAAAGGCAAATTGTGGCAATCGAGCGAGATCGACAACGATCTGAAAGGTCGCCACCCATACCGTGAATGGATGGAAAACAACGTACGTAAACTGACGCCACTTGCCGATTTACCTGAAGATCAGGTTGGCGAACGTGATTTTGATGCAGATTTGCTTAAGACCTATCAAAAGCAATTCGCCATGAATAACGAAGAAGTCGACCAAGTCCTGCGTGTACTCGGTGAAATGGGACAAGAAGCAGTCGGCTCGATGGGTGATGATACACCAATGGCCGTGCTGTCTTCAAAAGAGCGCCTGGTTACCGACTACTTCCGTCAGAAATTTGCTCAGGTGACTAACCCGCCGATTGACCCACTACGTGAACAACACGTGATGTCACTGGCAACCAGTATCGGCCAGGAAATGAACGTCTTTTGTGAAACCGACGGGCACGCGCATCGTGTGACGTTCGATTCACCGGTTCTGCTTTATTCGGATATGCAGCAGCTGCTTGGGCTGAGTGACGATCACTATCGCAATACCATTCTCGACATAAACTACAACCCGGAAGAGAGAAACCTCGAAGAGGCTATTCACTTCCTGTGTGATCAAGCGGAACAAGTGGTTCGTGAAGGCACCGTTCTGGTCGTACTGTCAGATCGCGCTTTGGTTAAAGGCAAATTACCAATCCCAGCAGCAATGGCGGTAGGGGCGGTACAAACTCGCCTTGCTAATGCCAACTTGCGCTGTGATGCGAATATTGTGGTCGAAACCGCAACAGCACGGGACCCACACCAATTTGCTGTTCTGCTCGGCTTTGGTGCTACCGCGGTGTATCCATACTTAGCCTACGAGGCACTCGGTAAGCTGGTCGATGATGGTGTACTAAATAAAGAATACCGCGACGTGATGCAAAACTACCAGTACGGCATCAACAAAGGCCTGTACAAAATCATGTCGAAAATGGGGATCTCGACCATCGCCTCATACCGCTGTTCTCAGCTGTTTGAAGCGGTAGGTTTAAATCAGCAAGTCGTTGATCTCTGTTTTAAAGGTGTTGCGACACGAATTGCCGGAGCGAACTTTGAAGACTTCCAGCAAGATCTGACTAACCTTTCCCGTAAAGCCTGGACAAAACGTAAATCTATCGATCAAGGTGGTTTGCTGAAATACGTGCATGGTGGTGAATACCATGCCTACAACCCCGATGTCGTCGGTACACTACAAACTGCAGTTAAATCGGGCGACATCAATGACTATCAATCCTACGCGAAGCAGGTAAACCAACGTCCGGTTGCGATGCTGCGTGACTTAATGACACTGAAGAAAGCCGATTCCCCTTTATCACTGGATAAAGTGGAACCGAAAAATGACCTGTTCAAACGTTTCGACTCTGCAGCGATGTCTATTGGCGCGTTGAGTCCAGAAGCACACGAAGCACTTGCAACCGCAATGAACCGACTCGGTGGTTACTCAAACTCTGGTGAAGGTGGTGAAGATCCTCGCCGTTTTGGTACCGAACGTAACTCGCGTATTAAACAGATTGCCTCGGGTCGCTTTGGTGTAACGCCACATTACTTAACCAACGCGGATGTGCTGCAAATCAAAGTCGCTCAAGGGGCGAAACCGGGTGAAGGTGGCCAGCTTCCGGGACATAAAGTCACGGCTGAAATTGCTAAGTTACGTTATTCCGTGCAAGGCGTGACGCTGATCTCCCCTCCTCCTCATCATGATATTTACTCGATTGAGGACTTGGCTCAGCTGATCTTCGACCTGAAACAAGTTAACCCGAAAGCACTGGTTTCGGTGAAGCTTGTATCTGAACCAGGCGTTGGCACTATCGCTACGGGTGTGGCAAAAGCTTATGCAGACCTTATCACTATCTCTGGTTATGACGGTGGTACAGCTGCAAGCCCACTAACCTCGGTGAAATATGCTGGTAGCCCTTGGGAGCTAGGCCTAGCTGAGACTCAACAAGCTCTGGTTGCCAACGGTCTGCGTCATAAAATTCGTTTGCAGGTTGACGGTGGTCTGAAAACCGGTTTAGACGTTGTAAAAGCCGCGATCTTAGGCGCGGAGAGCTTTGGTTTTGGTACTGCACCTATGGTTGCGATGGGGTGTAAGTTCTTACGCATCTGTCACCTAAACAACTGTGCGACAGGTGTTGCGACTCAGGATGAGACCCTGCGTAAAGAGTACTTCAAAGGCTTGCCAGAAATGGTGATGAACTACTTCACAGGCCTTGCAGAAGAAGTACGTGGTCTGCTCGCAGAACTTGGGGTCGAAAAGCTGACCGACTTGATTGGTCGCACTGACTTGCTTGAAGCCGTTGAAGGCTTCACCGCAAAACAAACTAAACTGGATCTGTCCAATATCCTAGAAGCGCCGGTCTCTCCAGAAGGACATCCGCTGTTCTGGACCGAGCCAAATGCACCATTTGACAGAGCGGAACTGAACCAACGCATCGTTGATGACGCTATTAATGCGGTAGAAGAAGGCCGTTCAGCCAGCTTCTACTACAATGTGATCAACACCGACCGCTCAGTGGGCGCGCGCCTGTCAGGTGAAATAGCAAAACGCTACGGAAACCAAGGGCTGGCGGCCTCACCGATTAAACTGCATCTCGATGGCACTGCAGGCCAGTCATTTGGTGTATGGAACGCTGGCGGTGTAGAACTTTACCTGACTGGTGATGCCAACGACTACGTCGGTAAAGGTATGGCGGGTGGCAAGATTGCTATCAAGCCACACTTAGGTACTGCGTTCAAATGTAACGAAGCAACCATCATCGGTAATACCTGTTTGTATGGCGCGACTGGCGGCAAGTTGTTTGCAGCGGGTAAAGCTGGCGAGCGTTTTGGTGTGCGTAACTCAGGTACCATCGCGGTCATTGAAGGTGCTGGTGATAACGCATGTGAATACATGACAGGTGGTATTGTTGCTATTCTTGGTGAAACAGGCGTGAACTTTGGTGCAGGTATGACAGGTGGATTTGCCTATGTACTGGATGAGAAACAAAGCTTCCAAGGACGTGTAAACAACGAATCGGTTGAAGCGATTTCACTGTCTGAACTGTATATACATCAAGAACATCTTCGTGGTTTGATTGCAGAGCATTTAGAAGAGACCGGCTCTAGCCACGCAGAGCATATTTTGGCGAACTTTGATGAATGGATTCCGAAGTTCTACTTGGTGAAACCTCAAGCGGCAGATTTGAATACCCTGCTTGGTCACCAAAGTCGTAGCGCTGCTGAACTGCGCGTTCAAGCCCAATAAATCATGGAGGATGTTTGAATCATGAGCCAGAACGTTTATCAATTTATCGATGTTCAACGCGTAGATCCGGCAAAAAAACCAATTAAAATTCGTAAGATTGAGTTTGTTGAAATCTACGAACCGTTTACTAAACAACAGGCAACGGCACAGGCTGACCGTTGCTTAGATTGTGGTAACCCATACTGTGAATGGAAATGTCCAGTACACAACTACATTCCTCAATGGCTAAAACTGGCCAATGAAGGACGTATTCTAGAAGCAGCAGAGCTATCTCACCAAACCAATAGCTTGCCAGAAGTGTGTGGGCGTGTTTGTCCACAAGACCGCTTGTGTGAAGGTTCCTGTACACTCAATGATGACTTTGGTGCGGTCACTATCGGTAACATCGAGAAGTACATTAACGACAAAGCCTTTGAGATGGGCTGGAAGCCAGATATGTCCAAGGTCGAATGGACCGACAAGAAAGTCGCCATTATCGGTGCTGGTCCTGCGGGTCTAGCTGCTGCGGACATCTTGGTTCGGAACGGGGTTAAACCTGTGGTGTTTGACCGCTACCCTGAAATTGGTGGCCTGCTGACCTTTGGTATCCCTTCATTCAAACTTGAAAAAGGGGTGATGGAAAATCGTCGCCGCGTTTTCACTGAGATGGGTGTCGAGTTCCGCATGAACGTAGAAGTCGGTAAAGACGTGCAGATGCAAGAGCTTATCGATGATTACGATGCCGTTTTCCTGGGTGTAGGTACCTACAAAAACATGCGTGCCGGTTTGGAAAATGAAGATGCACCAGGTGTATATGACGCCCTGCCATTTTTGATTTCCAACACCTATAAAGTGATGAACCTGAAAAATAGCCAACCTTATATCGATATGGCGGGTAAAAAAGTCGTGGTACTCGGTGGTGGTGACACCGCAATGGACTGTGTACGTACTTCTATCCGTCAAGGCGCATCCAACGTAATCTGTGCGTACCGTCGTGACGAAGCCAACATGCCGGGCTCACGCCGAGAAGTTAAAAATGCCAAAGAAGAAGGCGTGAAATTCATGTTCAACCTTCAACCTCTGGGATTAGAAGTCAATGCATCGGGTCATGTAACTGGCGTGAAAGTGGTGAAAACAGCACTTGGTGAACCAGATGAAGCAGGCCGACGTCGTCCTGAGCCTGTTGAAGGTAGTGAGCATGTATTAGCTGCTGATGCCGTGATCATGGCATTTGGTTTCCAACCGCATCAAATGGATTGGTTAACACCTTTCAATGTTGATCTTGACCAGTGGGGCCGGATTAAAGCCCCTCTGAAGCAAGAGTATCAGTATCAAACCAGCAACGAAAAAATCTTTGCTGGTGGTGATGCAGTACGAGGCTCTGACTTAGTGGTAACCGCGATTGACGAAGGTCGAAAAGCAGCCGAAGGTATCCTCGACTACCTGGACGTCTAACGTTCAATACGTTAAATCTCTCAAAAGGACCCGATTATTGGGTCCTTTTTTCTTTTATTACATATAATTACCTAGTACTAATCTGAAAGACTAATACTAATTCGGAAAATTAGCAGGCCAGGAAACAGGGTTCGATAAACAAACTCTATTTGCCATGGATGGCAAATCGAAGCCCCATGGATGGGTTGATGCGTGTTTGTGTTCGATGACTGTTTTCTGCTTCAATATCATTAAGTATGACCACGTTCTTACTTAAGTTGGTATAAATTCCTAGCACAAGGAATCCAATCCATGAAAAAAGTTGCTCTCCTTTCTATCGTTCTTTTCAGCTTAACCGCGTGCAGCCAAGGAGTTCCAACCATGACCGATCGCTCTCAAACACCATGTGGTAACAAGCCAAACTGCGTATCCACCCAAGACACTCGTGAAGAACACTACCTTGAACCTTTCCTGCTGACAGAGTCCACAACACTCGATGCGATTGAGCAAGCAGCTCTCAAACTACCGGGGGCAAAAACCGCGGTAAAAGAAGGCGATTACCTACGTATTGAATGTACGTCCAAAATCATGCGCTTTGTTGATGATCTTGAGCTAAAGATCAGTGACGATAGGCTCATCGTTCGCTCTGAATCGCGTATTGGATACTCCGATTTTGGCGTCAACAGAAAGCGTGCAAAACAATTACGGGCAGAACTCTATGACGCAGGGCTCATCAAATAGAAAACTGACTCTGGTGAGTGTTATACTCTCGCCCGAATGAATATTTTACCCAAAGAGAGTGTTATGAAAGTTGGTATCATCGGTGCGATGGAACAAGAAGTGACCATCCTGAAAGAAGCAATGACAAACTGCCAGACGGTTAACAAAGCAGGCTGTACGTATTTCTCTGGTCAAATTAACGGTGTAGATGTAGTACTTCTGCAATCGGGCATCGGTAAAGTAGCCGCTGCTGTGGGTACGACCATCTTACTTGATGAATACCAACCTGACGTTGTTATCAACACGGGCTCTGCTGGTGGTTTCGACTCCAGTCTGAACCTGGGTGATGTGGTCATCTCAACGGAAGTACGTCACCACGATGCAGATGTAACAGCATTCGGCTACGAAATAGGCCAAATGGCAGGCCAACCTGCAGCATTCAAAGCAGATGAAAAGCTGATGGATCTGGCAGAAAAAGCACTAGCCAAGATGGAAAACAAACACGCGGTACGCGGCCTTATTTGTACTGGTGATGCTTTCGTTTGTACCGCTGAGCGTCAAGCATTTATCCGCGAGCACTTCCCATCCGTGATCGCAGTAGAGATGGAAGCATCAGCAATTGCTCAAACTTGCCACCAGTTCAATACGCCATTTGTAGTGGTACGTGCCATTTCAGACGTAGCAGATAAAGAGTCACCAATGAGCTTCGAAGAGTTTTTACCGTTAGCGGCGAAAAGCTCTTCAGAAATGGTGTTCAAAATGCTAGAGCTAGTAAAGTAAGTCGAGTCGGTTAAATAAACCAAACCATTCATGGAAGAAACTTTTCAGCAACTTTACGCCAATGGTGCGCTCCTTGTAATGTGGGGCGCACTGTTGTTTCATCTCGTTTTGCCTATCCCTCACTCCGCTCATCCTTTCACTTTATGGCGAAAAATAGCCGAGCAGTTGACCACAAAGGTGAATCGGCACCATAGCTATTCGCAAAGCATACTGGCGGGCAGCCTTTCCATTCTCATCATGATATTGCCTTGTTTGGTGCTATTGATTGCGTTAAAGCCTCTGGTATGGAAAGCGCCACTATATGAGTTAGCATTATTGCTGCTCGCGTTAGACTGGCGAAGTAGTGAAAGGTTAACCAAACAGCTCGTTAGCGCTATGTCCAATGAGGACAAACCTTTATGTCGCCAACGATTAAAACCGTACCTCAACCGTGATACAAACAGCCTTTCTCTGTTAGGAATAGGAAAAGCGGGAGCGGAAACGATCATTATGGGCTACGGCCGAAATGTCGTCTGTGTTCTGTTCTGGTATGCAGTTGCGGGTGGTATCGGGGCTTTTTTCTACAGACTTATCGCTGAGCTTGCACGTACCTGGTCACCAAGCCGAAAACAATACTCACCATTTGGCAAACCGGCCATTCAACTTCTCGCCGCACTTGAAATCATCCCATTACGCTTGTTCGCTCTGTTTATTGCATCAGGGAAGAGTTTGTCTGCTGTGATTAGCGGAATAAACCAACAAGCGCAATCCTGGCCGCTACCCGGACCAGCGTGGTTGCTGTGTAGTGTCGGGAACAAGTTACAACTCTCTTTGGGTGGCCCAGCTATTTACCAGGGAACAAGAGCAGAGCGAGCTAAAATAGGTGGGCGTATTGCGCCGTCTGCTATACATCTGGCGCAGATCCAAGCCCTCTTAGTCTGGCGTATTTTTGCTTGGATTGTTATCCAAAGCCTTCTTCTAGGACTGATTTATCAAGGATTATGATGTCTAAAATTGCCGTATCAATTTCAATTTTGTTTTCATCAATCGTACTGGCTAACGAGCCAGCGCAACGTGTAATTAGCTTAGCGCCACACGCAACCGAGATTGCCTATGCTGCTGGGTTGGGAGACAAATTAATCGCAGTAAGCGAAATGAGCGACTACCCTGAACAAGCGAATAAGCTGGAGAAAGTCTCTAATTACCAGGGAATAAAGCTAGAACGTATCATTGCGCTTCGTCCGGATTTGGTCATTGCCTGGCCTTCAGGTAATCCAGCCAAAGAATTAGAAAAACTCGCTCAGTTTGATGTACCCATTTATTACTCTACTTCCAGCTCACTGATGGACATCGCCAACAACATCGAACAATTGAGTCAGTACAGCGAAAATCCACACATAGGCCAGAAAGCCGCAGATGACTTTCGAACCCAGTTAAAAGCATTCAAAGACAAATACAACACCGAAGACAAGGTCCGCTATTTTTACCAGCTGAGTGAAAAACCTATCATCACGGTCGCAGGAAAGAACTGGCCGAGTGAAGTGTTTAGCTTTTGTGGCGGCGAAAATATATTTTCCAGTGCGGGCTCTCCCTACCCTCAGGTCAGCATCGAGCAAATCATCACTCGCCAACCAGACGTCATTTTTACTTCGCGTCATGCAATGAGTAGTGACGGGATGTGGTCTGAATGGAAGAATGAAGTGCCTGCTTTAAAGAATGGGCATATTTGGTCATTGAATGCTGACTGGATTAACCGCCCGACACCGAGAACACTTAACGCCATCACAGAAGTGTGTGATTACTTTGAAAGCGTACGCCAAAAACGCTAACGTTTTCGTGGTAAATACCGTACAATTTGCGCCCATTTTTTATCACTTTGCTTAAAGGTACCAAGTAACATGGACTCCATGCTGCTTTACATGATCGACTTATTCGGCACTGCCATATTCGCCATTTCAGGTGTATTACTGGCTGGCCGGTTAAAGATGGACCCATTCGGCGTGATTGTGCTCGGTAGCGTCACCGCTATTGGTGGTGGAACAATCCGAGATATGGCACTGGGTGCCACACCTGTATTTTGGGTCACTGACACGACCTACCTCTGGGTTATCTTTATCACCTGTCTATTGACCATGCTGATAGTCCGTCGTCCCAAACGCCTTTCTTGGTGGGTTTTGCCCGTTTGTGATGCCATTGGTCTTGCTGTATTCGTCGGTATCGGAGTAGAAAAAGCCCTGGCTTATAATGCTTCAGGCATGGTCGCTGTGATTATGGGCGTGATAACTGGGTGTGGTGGCGGCATCATACGTGATGTACTGGCGCGAGAGGTCCCGATGGTACTGAGAAGTGAAGTGTATGCAACAGCCTGTATTATCGGTGGGATATTCCATACCACCGCTGTTGCAATGGGCTATGACCACTCAACAGCGCTGATCGCTTGCGTTAGCTCAACGTTGATTATTCGTCTTGGCGCGATCCGCTGGCATTTGTCGTTGCCGACATTTGCTTTAACTAAATAACGTTAAAGTAGACTCATTATCCAGTCTGAGTGTTGTTGCCAAAGCAGCTTAGCCGCCATTAATAGTGACATCATAATAACTAGAGGCCGAATCCATTTCTGGCCTTTAGTTACCACCACTTTTGCCCCGATCCTTGCTCCCAAAAATTGTCCGGCAGCCATCACTAATCCTAACTTCCAAATTGGTAGCCCAGCGATTATAAAAAACATTAGTGCCGCGATGTTAGAAGTAAAATTTAGAATTTTGGTGCGTGCAGTTGCATCTACTAATGAGAAATGACCTAACACGACAAAACAGACGGTAAAAATCGAGCCAGTACCCGGACCAAAAAAGCCATCATAAAAGCCAACGCAGCTACCAACACTCAGCGCGAAAGCGGCCTCGGATAATGGTTTCTTTCCTGAGTCAGCTTTGGTCTGTGGTGCCAATAAAAAGTAGAGAGAAATCGCTACTAAAAGTATCGGAATGAAACTGGTTAAAAAAGACGTATCAAATAGCTGAACTAACTCAGCCCCTGTCGCAGCTCCGATAAAAGTACACAAGATCGCAAGACGCATCTCTTTAAGGCTGATGATGCCGTTGCGAACAAAATACAAGCTGGCAGAAAAACTACCGAATGAACTTTGCAGTTTATTCGTAGCTAAAGCGTTAGTAGGAGGAACTCCAGCGGCTAAAAGTGCTGGAAGCGTTAGTAGTCCTCCGCCGCCGGCCATAGCATCAATAAAACCAGCTGCGCTTGCGACAAAAAACATTATCGCTAATAGTTCGAATGAAACGTCCATGAAAATCCGCTACCGAAAATGAGATGTAACAAAATATCACTAGGTGACTGTTTAGCCTAACGATTATTCAATTAACAGGCATAAAAAAGCCCGCTCGAATGAGCGGGCAATGAGGTTGTCATATAAGCTCTGATTAACGAGCTTACTGATTTTTATCTATTACGCTTCTAGACTTGCTTTCACTTTAGCGTGTAGCTCTTGAACAGAAGTTACTGACGCTTTTGCATCTGCAGTGTGAGACATACATGTAGCGAACGCTGCGTTCAGTGTCGTAGTGTAGTTCACTTTCTCTGCCAATGCACCGCGGCGTAGAACTTTCGAATCTTCAATCGCTTGACGACCAGCAGCCGTGTTTACGATGTAGGTGTATTCGTTGTTCTTGATACGGTCAAGAATGTGTGGACGACCTTCGTGTACTTTGTTTACCAGACGTGGGTTGATACCTGCTTCGCCTAGAATCACTGCAGTACCGTGTGTCGCATCCAGCTGATAACCTAGTTTCACTAGCTTAGAAGCTAAGTCAACAACACGCTCTTTATCGCCTTCACGTACTGATAGTAGCGCACGGCCACCTTCAGGGTAAACGCTGCCACAGCCTAGTTCTGCTTTTGCGTAAGCTTCTGCAAACGTTGCACCAACACCCATTACTTCACCTGTTGAGCGCATTTCTGGGCCTAATAGTGGGTCAACACCAGGGAATTTGTTGAACGGCAGAACCACTTCTTTCACTGAGTAGTAAGGAGGAATAATTTCTTTAGTAAAGCCTTGCGACTCCAGAGACTGACCCGCCATTACACGTGCTGCGATTTTCGCTAGTGGTGCGCCTGTCGCTTTCGAAACGAATGGTACCGTACGAGCAGCACGAGGGTTAACTTCGATTAGGTAAACGTCGTTGCCTTTCACTGCAAACTGCGTGTTCATCAGACCGCGTACACCTAGTTCAAATGCTAACTTCTCAACTTGCTCACGCATCTTATCCTGGATTTCCTGGCTTAGCGTGTAAGCTGGAAGTGAACATGCCGAGTCACCTGAGTGAACACCTGCTTGCTCGATGTGCTCCATGATACCGCCGATAACAACACGCTCACCATCACAGATAGCGTCGATATCAACTTCAGTTGCGTCATCAAGGAAACGGTCTAGTAGAACTGGAGACTCGTTCGATACGCTTACCGCTTCGTTGAAGTAGCGACGTAAGTCTTGCTCGTCGTATACGATTTCCATCGCACGGCCACCAAGTACGTAAGATGGACGAACAACCAATGGGAAGCCGATTTCTTTAGACTTCTCAACCGCTTGCTCCATCGTCGTTACTGTCGCGTTTTCTGGCTGAAGCAGACCTAGACGGTCAACTGCTGCCTGGAAGCGCTCACGGTCTTCCGCACGGTCGATAGCATCTGGGCTAGTACCAATGATAGGCACGCCAGCCGCTTCTAGTGCACGAGCCAGTTTAAGTGGTGTTTGACCACCGTACTGAACAATCACACCTTTTGGCTTCTCAACGCGAGCGATAGACAGTACGTCTTCCAGCGTTACTGGTTCGAAGTACAAACGGTCAGACGTATCGTAGTCCGTTGAAACGGTCTCAGGGTTACAGTTAACCATAATGGTTTCGTAACCGTCTTCACGAAGTGCCAGTGACGCGTGTACACAACAGTAGTCAAATTCAATACCCTGGCCGATACGGTTTGGACCACCGCCAAGAACCATGATTTTGTCTTTGTCTGTTGGGTTTGCTTCACACTCTTCATCGTAAGATGAGTACATGTAAGCCGTGTCAGAAGAGAATTCTGCTGCACACGTATCCACACGTTTGTAAACCGGGTGAATGTCGAACTGTTCACGAGCGCGACGAATTTCGCTTTCAGCAACACCAAGTAGTTTAGACAGGCGAGCATCAGAGAAGCCTTTGCGCTTAAGTTGACGAAGAACGTCTTTGGTCAAGCCAGCATAACCGCCCGCTTTCACTTCTGCTTCTAGTTTCACTAGTTCTTCAATTTGAACCAGGAACCAGCGATCAATTTGCGTTAGGTTAAATACGCCATCGACTGACATACCTGCACGGAATGCGTCTGCGATGTACCAGATACGCTCAGCACCAGCTTCTTTCAGCTCGTGACGAATCTTAGTCAGTGCATCTGGCGCTTCTAGGTCAACCATCTCGTCAAAACCAGTCGCGCCAACTTCTAGGCCACGTAGTGCTTTGTGAAGAGATTCTTGTTGGTTACGACCAATCGCCATTACTTCACCAACTGACTTCATCTGTGTTGTCAGACGGTCGTTAGCACCCGCAAATTTCTCGAAGTTAAAACGAGGAATCTTAGTGACTACGTAGTCGATTGTTGGTTCGAATGATGCTGGAGTTGCACCACCAGTGATGTCGTTTTGTAGCTCGTCTAAAGTAAAGCCAACCGCCAGTTTCGCTGCAATCTTAGCAATTGGGAAACCTGTTGCTTTTGACGCTAGAGCAGAAGAACGAGATACACGTGGGTTCATCTCGATGATAACCATACGGCCATCTTTCGGGTTGATACCAAACTGTACGTTTGAACCGCCTGTCTCAACACCGATTTCACGCAGAACTGCTAGCGATGCGTTACGCATTAGCTGGTATTCTTTGTCAGTCAGTGTTTGTGCTGGTGCTACTGTGATTGAGTCACCCGTGTGGATCCCCATTGGGTCAAAGTTCTCGATTGAACATACGATGATACAGTTGTCCGCTTTGTCGCGAACTACTTCCATTTCGTACTCTTTCCAACCGATTAGAGATTCATCGATAAGCAGTTCGTTGGTCGGAGAAAGATCCAGACCACGACGACAGATTTCTTCGAATTCTTCTTTGTTGTACGCGATACCGCCACCCGTACCACCCATCGTAAATGATGGACGGATGATACAAGGGAAGCCAACCATATCGAGAACGGCATAAGCTTCTTCCATGGTTTTAGCGGTATCAGCACGTGGACACTCAAGGCCGATAGACTTCATTGCTTTATCAAAGCGAGAACGGTCTTCCGCTTTATCAATCGCGTCAGCCGTTGCACCAATCATTTCTACGCCGAACTCTGCAAGAACGCCGTGCTTCTCTAGATCGAGAGCACAGTTAAGTGCAGTCTGACCACCCATTGTCGGTAGAACCGCATCAGGACGCTCTTTTTCGATGATCTTGCGTACCACTTCCCATTGGATTGGCTCGATGTAAGTCGCATCAGCCATCTCTGGGTCAGTCATGATGGTTGCTGGGTTAGAGTTAACTAGAATAACTCGGTAGCCTTCTTCTCGAAGAGCTTTACACGCTTGTGCGCCAGAGTAGTCAAACTCACATGCCTGACCGATAACAATCGGACCAGCACCAAGAATTAGAATACTTTGAATGTCAGTACGTTTTGGCATTATCTACTACTCCGAATTAAGCGCTGTGTGTTTTGATTAGTTCGATAAAGTGGTCAAAAAGCGGTGCCGCGTCGTGTGGACCTGGGCTCGCTTCTGGGTGACCCTGGAAGCTAAATGCTGGCTTATCTGTGCGGTGGATACCCTGCAGAGAGCCATCAAATAGAGATACGTGAGTTGCACGTAGGTTTTCCGGTAGCGTTGCTTCATCCGCTGCAAAACCGTGGTTTTGAGAGGTAATCATTACAACGTTACGATCTAAATCTTTAACTGGGTGGTTCGCACCGTGGTGACCAAACTTCATTTTCACCGTTTGTGCACCAGACGCTAGCGCCAAGATTTGGTGACCTAGACAGATACCAAAAATAGGTAGACCTTTTTCTAGGAACACTTTTGTTGCTTCAATCGCGTAAGTACATGGTTCTGGGTCGCCAGGGCCGTTTGATAGGAAAACGCCATCTGGGTTAAGAGCCAGCACTTCTTCTGCTGAAGTTTCAGCAGGTACAACCGTTAAGCGGCATCCTCGGTCAACCAACATGCGTAGGATGTTTCGCTTCGCTCCGAAGTCGTATGCAACGACATGGTACGGCAGCTCGCTGTCATCTTTCGCTTCCGGAAGTCCACCCTCAAGCGTCCACGAGCCTTGTTTCCATTGATACGCTTCTTTTGTTGTAACTTCTTTCGCAAGGTCCATTCCTTTTAAGCCAGGGAATTCTTTTGCTTTTGCTAATGCCAAAACTTCATCTAAGTTGTCACCAGCGACGATACAACCATTCTGCGCCCCTTTTTCACGCAAGATACGAGTCAGTTTGCGCGTATCAATGTCGGCAATACCAACAATGTTTTGTGATTTAAGGTAATCAGAAAGAGATTGCTCATTACGGAAGTTAGAAGCGATAAGAGGAAGATCGCGAATCACAAGGCCTTGTGCATGAATTGAAGAGGATTCTTCATCTTCGGAAGTGGTTCCGGTATTGCCAATGTGAGGATAAGTAAGAGTAACGATTTGCTGAGAATAGGAAGGATCAGTGAGGATTTCTTGATACCCCGTCATCGAGGTATTGAAAACGACTTCACCGACGGATACGCCATCTGCCCCAATGGACACTCCGCGGAACACTGTCCCATCTTCTAGGACTAACAGTGCTAATTTACCCAAGACAACCTCCAGAATAAAAATGCAAAAAAAATAAATCAAACTGCAAACATGCCTTCCTTTACCTATAAATTCGACATAAATAGGTACTTCAGACAAATTGGCGGTATTCTAAAGACGGACTGGAAACCTGTCAATAAGCAATTAAAAATAAATTATGAATTTCTCGCAAGTAAGGGCATTTAGGCAGAATAACCGCCAAAATAACAAGTTTTAGACATCTTTAGATAGGAGGGGGTGACTTTTTTGTGAATTTTACAAATTTGAACTTTCTACAGATCACAAAATCCGATGAGAATTTTACGCAAACGTTAACCAAACAAAAATAACTGTGTTTTTTAATGCCTATAGGCAAAATTGACAACAAAGACGCCAAAACAACCACTAAACTAAAGTAAAAACTCGGGCATCATTAAATCATTTATTTTACATCTATACCTATGGGTATAAAAAAGCCGGCTTACGCCGGCGAATAATTATGTAACTACAGTTCATTCAGGCCCAGTACATCGGTCATGGTATAAAAGCCTGCAGGTTTAGCACTCAACCAAACCGCGGCCTTCACTGCGCCATTTGCAAAGGTCATGCGATCCGTTGCTTTGTGTGTAATCTCAACACGCTCACCAATATCTGCAAACATCGCAGTGTGTTCACCAACAATGTCGCCAGCTCGAATGGTGGCAAAGCCAATCTCATCTTTAGTTCGCTCACCAGTAATGCCTTCACGAGCATAAACCGCTACGTCATTAAGATTGTTACCCATCGCACCTGCAATAGCCTCTCCCATACCAATTGCAGTACCTGACGGTGCATCCACTTTATGGCGATGGTGTGCTTCAACAATTTCGATATCGCAGTAATCACCCATGACTTTGGCTGCTTTTTCTAACAACTTGAATACCAGATTCACGCCAACAGAGTAATTAGGAGCCATTACAACAGGAACTTGCTTCGCAGCTTCATCAATAAGCGCACGTTCTTCTTCACTAAAGCCAGTGGTACCAATCACAATGCTCTTACCATGCTGTTTGCATAGCTCCAGGTTAGCTAAAGTGCTTACTGGTGCAGTAAAGTCGATAATGACATCAAAGTTATCCACGTCTTTAACAAGATCATCCGTCAACACAACATCAAACTTACCTTCACCACAAAGCTCACCGATATCGACACCAACGAGTGATGATTCCGGGCGTTCAGAACCAGCCGCTATCGATGCTTCTTGATGATGGTGTGAAGCTTTGACCAAGTTGCGACCCATACGGCCAGCTGCTCCTGCGATTGCAATACGAACCATTGCGTTTTATCTCCTTCTCTGGATCACGAGATCTATTCTCGTTTTCTCACGTTTCGCTCAATCTTTTTAAACTAACAACATACCTTGCGAACCACAAGATACTTACAGACGAAACTAGCAAGAAAACTCTTGTACGACGCGTTCGAGGATTGGCACATTCGCTTCCGGAAACGCATATTCAGGCAAGCTCTTGATATCAACCCAACGTCCTTGCTGGCCTTCTTTACCATATGGTTCATGTTCAAAAGCGGTAACAGAGATAAAATCGAACTTGAGGGATTTGTCTGGGTAGTCGTATTCAAGGTGTTCAAACAGAGACTGCTCTGTCACCAAAATTCCCACTTCTTCTTCCAGCTCGCGAGTCATCGCTTGTTCAACAGACTCTTCGGGCTCGACTTTGCCACCAGGAAACTCCCAGAATCCGCCTTTATGTTTATCGTCAGGACGTTTAGTAATGAAGATCTGCGATTTATCCTGGTTAAAAATGATCGCCGCAACGATGTGAATTCTTTTCATGAAGAATACTTCCTAAAGCTGAAATGCTTGCTACCCGCAAGTGGATGATACCAACCTAAGTAAGAAAGAAAGTGGTCATACTAAATTATAGAGAACCAGAAAACAGGCATCGAACACAAACACGCATCAACCCATCCATGGGGCTTCGATTTGCCATCCATGGCAAATAGAGTTTGTTTATCGAACCCTGTTCCCTGACCAGTTAATTTTCCGGATTGGTATGGCACGATTGGGAGCAATAAAATTTACTTAAAAAAAGAGCCGCCTAAGCGACTCTTTATCAATATGTGACTAAACTCTGTTAGTCAATTTTTCCGTGGCACTGTTTGTATTTTTTACCGCTGCCACATGGACAAGGCTCATTACGACCCACTTTACGCTCATCACGAACGACTGGTTGCTGTCCATCATCAGCTTGTTCACCATCAGCAAGCTGGTTCTCTGCCGCCGCATGCTGAGCTTGTGCACGGCGCGCCGCTTCTTCTGCTTGCGCACGGCGTTGCTCTTCCATACGTTCCACTTCTTCTTGCTGCTGAACACGTACGCGAGACAGTACTGTGATAACATCAGATTTCAGCGCGTCTAATAAACCTTCGAACAGTTCAAACGACTCACGCTTGTACTCTTGTTTCGGGTTTTTCTGTGCGTAACCACGTAAGTGGATACCTTGACGTAAATGATCCATTGCCGCCAAGTGTTCTTTCCAAAGCGTGTCCAGTGTCTGTAGCATGACTGATTTTTCGAAGTTGCGCAGTACTTGTTCACCAACCACTTCTTCTTTCGCTTTGTAAACTTCAACTGCCAATGCAATGATCTTTTCACGAAGTGCTTCTTCGTAAAGTTTGTCATCTTCTTCAAGCCATTGCTTGACTGGTGCGTCCAGATCGAAGTCCGCTTTCAGACGTTCTTGCAGACCTTCAACATCCCACATATCTTCCAGAGATTGTGGTGGAATGTATTCATCGATGATCGCCGTCATCACGTCTTCGCGGTTTTGCTCGATCATGTCGCTGATATCGTCAACGCTCATTAGCTCATCACGTAGCTCGTACACGACTTTACGCTGATCGTTCGCAACGTCATCGTATTCCAGTAGCTGTTTACGAATGTCGAAGTTGCGACCTTCCACTTTACGCTGCGCTTTTTCAATCGAACGAGATAGCATTTTCGATTCAATCGCTTCGCCTTCTTCCATACCGCTTTGGATCAAACTCGCCATACGGTCTGAAGTAAAGATGCGCAGTAACGAGTCTTCCATTGAGAGGTAGAAACGAGAAGAACCTGCGTCACCCTGACGACCAGAACGACCACGTAACTGGTTGTCGATACGACGAGACTCGTGGCGCTCTGTACCTATGATGTGCAGACCACCCGCTTCCAGTACTTTGTCGTGAACAACTTTCCAATCCGCTTTAATCGCATCGATTTGCTCTTGAGTCGGATTTTCCAGCATATCAACTTTAGATTGCCAGCTACCACCAAGCACGATATCGGTACCACGGCCCGCCATGTTTGTCGCGATAGTTACAGCGCCAGGCATACCTGCTTCGGCAACGATCTCTGCTTCTTTCTCGTGGAATTTAGCGTTCAGTACGTTGTGCTTAATCTTAGCTTTCTTAAGTGCATTAGACAGTAGCTCAGATTTCTCAATCGATACGGTACCAACCAGGGATGGCTGACCCTTTGCTACACGCTCTTTGATATCTTCAATGATTGCAGCAAACTTGTCAGCTTCGGTACGGTACACCACATCTGGCATATCATTACGGATCATTGGTTTGTTGGTTGGAATAACCACCGTTTCCAAACCATAGATAGACTGGAACTCAAACGCTTCAGTGTCCGCTGTACCAGTCATACCTGACAACTTCTCGTACAAACGGAAGTAGTTCTGGAATGTGATAGATGCCAACGTTTGGTTTTCATTCTGAATCTTAACGCCTTCTTTCGCTTCCACAGCTTGGTGCAAGCCTTCAGACCAACGACGGCCTGGCATAGTACGACCCGTGTGCTCATCAACAATGACAACTTCACCGTCTTCAGTAACGATGTAATCAACATTACGTTCAAACAGTACATGAGCTCGCAGCGCAGCGTTAACGTGATGAAGTAGGCTGATGTTGGTTGGAGAGTAAAGTGTATCGCCCTCTTCCATCAGGCCGTTCTTAACCATCAGCTCTTCAACAAACTCTTGACCGGTTTCAGTCAGGTAAACTTGTTTCGATTTTTCGTCTAACGTGTAGTGACCATCACCGCGGTATTCTTCTGAATCTTCTTGATCTTGTTTCTCAAGATGCGGGATCAGTAGGTTGATTCGAGTGTATAGCTCAGAGCTGTCTTCAGCAGGACCAGAGATGATAAGAGGAGTACGAGCTTCATCGATAAGGATTGAGTCAACCTCATCGACAACGGCAAAGAAGCGCTCGCGCTGTACGCGGTCTTCGTTGCGGAAAGCCATGTTGTCGCGAAGGTAATCAAAGCCAAACTCGTTGTTTGTTCCGTAAAGGATATCGGCTTGATACGCTTCTTTTTTCTCTTGAGGTGGCATGTTTGGCACGTTGATGCCAACGCTCATACCTAAGAATTCAAATAATGGACGGTTTGTCTCTGCGTCACGTTTAGCCAAGTAATCGTTCACGGTGACAACATGAACGCCTTTACCCGCTAGTGCGTTTAGGTAAGCTGGAAGAGTTGCAGTTAAAGTTTTACCTTCACCTGTACGCATCTCCGCGATTTGACCTGCATTCAGGACCATACCACCAATAAGCTGTACATCGAAGTGACGCATGCCGTAAACACGCTTAGACGCTTCACGAACGGTAGCAAAAGCTTCTGGAAGGAGTTGATCGAGAGTTTCACCTTTGTCCAGACGCTCGCGGAATTCAACAGTCTTTGCTTTTAGTTCTTCATCAGATAGAGCTTCAAATGTCGGCTCATAATTATTAATTTCTTTTACAATTTTTCTAAGGCGGCGCAGTGTTCGATCGTTGCGACTGCCAATAACTTTTGTCAGTAGCTTAGCTATCATTTTTCGTGAATCTCTCTTTCATCAGACCGTTGCCGATCTACTCGTAATGCCTTCAGTCTCTGCCAGTTTGGCACTAAGAATACTGATATAAATCATTTAACAAATGATATTGAGTCCAAACATCCATATTTCAAGGCTAAATTTAGAAACATTGGGGCTTAGTGTAAGGATTTTTAATCGATACAACCATAAATAGACCTATTTGTTTGAAGCACTCTGAAAATTTTATTGAAAGTGGTGATAGATTAGCCAAGGATTCAGTGGCAAAGCGCCAAATCTATCAGTTTTACTTTCATTTGCCGTTTCCGCACAGTTTGTACTAAAGAGGCTAATGTAAACTATACCTAAGTAGAAAGCTGCTCTAGAATAGCTGGTATATCAACAAAATTAGATTTTACCTATGCGTGATCATCGACCAACCTCAACCGAGGATGTTATTGCTGAATCTCAGTTTAAGCAGATTCAAGAGCATGCTGGAGAAATCTTGCAGCTCAATCAAGCCTTGCAGGAGATCCTACCTAAAGGAACAGCGGATCATTGCCGGGTAGCCAATATTCGCAACGGTCATCTGTTGATCGATGTATCGAGCGCTGCAATTAAAATGAAGATCGACTACGATCGACTAATGATCCTCAATAAACTCCGCACTCAAGGCTATGCAAAGTTGATCAGTGTCGAGGTCAGAATTAATCCATCCCTTTATCGTAACCGGCACGAGCAAGACGATAGACCTAAGCGACCGCCGTTGACTGAGGCAGCGGCCAAATCATTAATGGTCATTGCAGATATGGCGCCACCAAAAATTCAAGAGCGTCTGAAAAGGCTGGCTGACATGGCAGACAAGTCAAAGCAATAATGCACTGATAAGTTTGAATTTTGGATAGAAAAAAACCAGGTCGAGACCTGGTTTTATTAAATTCAGTTTAAGCTTATGCTAGTACCATGTTTGGCTCTGCAAATGCGACTGGAGAACCGGCTTCTTCTTCGAATGTTGTCCATTCCCATGCTTCCTGGTCAGCCAGAACAGCACGTAGAAGTTGGTTGTTTAGACCGTGACCTGATTTAAATGCACGGAATTCACCAATAATCGGGTGGCCACACATGTAAAGGTCACCAATGGCGTCCAACACTTTATGAGTAACGAACTCATTGTCAAAACGCAGACCTTCTTCATTAAGAATTCGGTAATCATCCAGTACGATAGCGTTATCAAAGCTACCACCCAAAACTAGGTTCTGAGATTGTAGATATTCGATATCACGCATAAAACCAAACGTACGTGCACGAGAAATCTCACGAACGAACCCTTTAGATGAGAAATCAAACAGTAAACGCTGCTCATCTGATTCTATTGCAGGGTGGTTAAAGTCAATCTCAAAGTCCATACGGAAACCGTTAAATGGAACAAACTCTGCCCACTTATCGCCATCTTCGAAACGAACTGGTTTTTTAATACGGATGAAACGCTTAGGAGCATTTTGCATTTCGATACCCGCTTGCTGAAGCAGATATACAAATGGGCTTGCACTACCATCCATAATTGGAATTTCTGGCGCGTCGACTTCAACAACAATGTTATCGATGCCCATACCAGCAAGTGCAGCATTTAAGTGCTCAACCGTTGAGATACGCACGCCTTGATCGTTCACTAGTGCGGTACATAGCATAGTGTCACGAACAGACGCTGGATCAGCTGGGAAATCTACAGGAGGGTTTACATCGGTACGACGGTAAATAATACCTGTGTTTGCAGCAGCTGGGCGCAGAGTAAGCGTGACTTTACGACCAGAGTGGAGACCCACACCAGTTGTTTTCACTATTTCTTTCAGAGTACGTTGTCTGATCATCTGCTTGCCTCTCTAAAGTGTGCTACAAAACACGGTCGTCTGTAACGTCGACCGTGAATGCTACCATAATTTTGAACCATGTCAAATTTATGGGTTAAAGATTAATCAGCCTGGCGACGTAAGAATGCCGGTATATCTAAATAACCGCTCTCTTTCTCTTGCTTTGGTGCAGCTGAGCTTTGACTCGACGACGCAGGAGAAGAAGAAGCTGTATTTGTCGGCTGAGGAGTAACCTGAGGCTTCTCTTGCACTTGAGGGCGCAAAGTTTGTGCCGGTTTCTCTTCAGCTTGAGTTGCCATTGCTTGTTGTTGTGGTTGAGCTTGAGGCGTTGGCGCTACTTTTGCCTTACCACCAGCAACAAGGGTAATATCTGGTTTTTTCTCGTTACCAATACCTGTCGCGACAACCGTTACACGGATTTCATCCGTCATGTCTGGGTCTAGAGAAGTACCGATAACTACAGTTGCATTATCAGAAGCAAATGCTTTAACCGTGTTACCCACTGTCTCAAACTCGTCAAGACGCATATCCAAGCCTGCAGTAATGTTAACAAGAACACCACGTGCGCCAGCCAGATCGATGTCTTCCAGAAGTGGGCTAGAAATTGCCATTTCAGCCGCTTCTTCAGCGCGGTCTTCGCCTTTCGCGATACCGCTACCCATCATTGCGTGACCCATTTCAGACATAACAGTACGTACGTCCGCAAAGTCGACGTTGATCATGCCAGGACGAGTAATCAGTTCCGCGATACCTTGAACCGCGTTTTTAAGAACATCATTCGCGCTTGCAAACGCTTCTAGCAACGTCACACCACGACCAAGAACTTTAAGTAGCTTTTCGTTTGGAATCGTAATCAATGAGTCAACGTGTTTAGAAAGCTCATCGATACCTTGTTCAGCAAACGCTAAACGCTTCTTACCTTCAAAGCTGAACGGTTTAGTTACCACTGCAACGGTAAGAATGCCTAGTTCTTTTGCTACTTCAGCGATAACAGGTGCTGCACCAGTACCTGTACCACCACCCATACCGGCTGCGATAAACACCATATCGGCACCAGTTAGGGAATCTTTAATTCTGTCTCTGTCTTCGAGAGCTGCCTCACGGCCGACCTGTGGATTCGCACCTGCACCCAGACCTTTAGTGATATCACCACCAATCTGAATAACATTGCCAACGCTTGTCTTACGAAGTGCTTGCGCATCAGTGTTAACGCTGATGAATTCCACACCTTCGATGGATTCACGCACCATGTGTTCAACAGCGTTACCACCGCCGCCACCAACTCCAACGACTTTGATTACTGCATCGTCAGACATTTCCATCATCGGTTCAAACATGTGTTGTCTCCGTTTATCCTGCAACTCAGGTTAAAACTCTTTTTGTATCCAGTTACGCAATTTACCGAAAAAGCCAGTGACAGATGAGCGTTTAGGTTCATTGTAATCGCTATCGTCGCTGGACTGCATGTCTCTTGCGTAATGAAGTAATCCAACTGCCGTAGAATGGTACGGCTCTTTTACATAGTCAGTTAATCCGCTGACTTCGAGCGGTTTACCGACCCTTACTTGGTTACGGAATACGCGTTCCGCACATTCTACCACCCCGTCCATTTGCGCGGCGCCGCCAGTTAGTACAACACCAGCAGCCAGATGATGCTTAATGCCCTCTGCGCGTAATTTTGCCTGAACGGTATCGATCGTTTGGTTAACCAGTCCCATAAGCTCAGAGTAGCGTGGCTCTATCACTTCTGACAATGTTTGACGTTGCAGACTACGTGAAGGTCGCCCACCTACGCTTGGAACGTTAACCGTGTCATCCTTACTGACCAGTTCACTTAAAGCACAGCCATATTTTACTTTTATTTCTTCAGCATCGCTTACTGGCGTACCAAAAGCAAAAGCAATATCGCTTGTTACCGCATTTCCCGCGTATGAAAATACTTCGGTGTGACGTAGCGCACCACCCGTCCAGATTGCAACATCCATCGTGCCGGCGCCAATATCGACCACACAAACTCCAAGCTCTCTTTCATCCTCGGTAATTACTGCATTACTTGCAGCAAGCCCAGAAAATACAAGTTGCTCTACCTTAAGGCCGCAACGTTCTACCGCCTTAATGATATTGCGCGCCATGTCATTATGGCACGTGATAAGATGGACACTCACTTCCATTCTTACCCCAGAGAGACCAAGCGGGTTTTTAATCCCTTCCTGGTAATCGATGGTAAATTCTTGTGGAATCACATGAAGGATTCGCTGTTCATCACCGATTTTAATTGATTTTGCAGTATGGATAGCTCTGTCCATATCTTCCTGAGAAACTTCCTCATCAGATATCGTACCCATACCTTTTTCGATTCGGCTTGCGATATGCTTACCAGACAACGAAATGAATACTCGGCTGATTTGGCACTCGGCCATTAACTCAGCTTGATCAATTGCGCGTTGTACTGATTTTACAACCGACTCCAAGTCATTCACGCCACCTTTGTCCATGCCACGCGAAGGGCTACTACCCGCACCAATTATATTAATTTGGCCATCTGGTAAAATTTCGCCCACTAGAGCTGATACGGTTGCAGTGCCTATATCAAGACCAACAATAATGTTGTCGTCTGCGGCCTTAGTCATCTGTACTCTCTTCTAACTCTTCTTCAGGAAACCAACCGACTGCAGCTCCTGTATCGTACCTGAGATCGATATAACTGATTCTTTGCGTGTCACTACCAAGCTTGTTATAGAGTGAAAAAAAACGCTCTATACGCTCAAGAAGAGACTCTTTACCGAGCTCTAATCGAATACCGTTTTCAAGGATGATTTGCCAAGCTCGTCGCTCATTTAATACCAGAGACGATATCGCTAAACCTAGTTGCTGAAACTTAGGACTCAAATCACGGTAGGTTTGTAAAACCTCAGGTCCGCTATCTTTAGGTCCATACAGCTTAACTTTATCTTCCTTTACCAGACCAACATCCCCGTCGAATACCAAGCCGTTTTTATCCAACAGCTCGTTGCCATTCCAGATGGCTTCAGGATGATGCTCTGTCAAAAAAACTTTTACTGTATCTGGCCATTGCTTTCGAATTGCTGCATGAGCAACCCACGGCAAGGCTTCAACACTTTGCTGTAATACATCGATGTCTTGCGACATAAACGTACCAATGTGGTCAATTCTGCTGAATGCAGTTTGAACATCATCAGCTTTGATATACTCCAACTCTCCTTGGAGCACTATTTTGGATAGAGGAAGTCTTTGGTCATCCCACATCCAACTGATCGCCGAGTACAAAACAGAACTAATTAAAGTCAAAACTACGACAAAAAATAGCGCACCTAAGATTTTATTTTTGCGACCACGATTATTTTCCGTGTTTCGTCGCTCTTCATTTAGTGCAATATTTAACAACGTCTGTGTTTCCTGACCTTTGTCGCATACCTTCGCTCATGTTAATACACACTAACAAAAGCAATGACTTTAACTTTGAGATTATACTGAGCTCTAATAAACTATCAAACACTGATAACAATAAATCACAACGTTGTTGGCGCAAAATCGAGATCTAGGTCTTTATCTTCAAGCTCACACTGAATTCCAGTTTATCCCACCATTTTATTAACATTTAACTTAAGAGCGGCGAGCTGTTTAGCCACTTTACCAACATCTCCGGCACCTTGCGTTAAAATTAAGTCTCCGTCTTGTATAACGTTAGCCAAAACTGACGGTAATTGCTCGATTTCTGGAACAAAAATTGGATCTAACTTACCTCTACTGCGAATTGTGCGACATAATGCGCGTCCATCAGCACCTGCAATTGGCTTTTCTCCCGCAGAATAGACATCCAACATAATCAACACATCGACCTGCTCAAGGACATTGGCAAAATCATCATATAAATCACGAGTTCGACTGTAGCGGTGCGGTTGGAAAATCATCACCAGGCGCTTATCTTGCCAGCCGCTGCGCGCCGCATTGATCGTGACACCGACTTCCGTTGGGTGGTGACCGTAATCGTCCACCAGCATTGCATGGCCGTTGCCCGTATCGAATTCACCAAGGTGATCAAAGCGACGTCCCGTACCTTGCGTTCCCGCCATGGCTTTCAGAATTGCTTCATCTTCAATGTCATCTTCCGTTGCAACTGCGATTGCGGCTGATGCGTTGAGTGCATTATGACGACCCGGGATATTTAGCGTGATATTAAGATCAGCTCTGCCTTTACGAACCACCGTAAATTTACCTTGCTGGCCTTCTTGGCGGTAATTCTCGATACGTACATCCGCGTCTTCAGAGAAACCGTAGGTAATCACCTGACGGCTAATACGTGGAATTAACTCGCGAACGACAGGATCATCAATACAGACAATCGCTTGACCGTAAAATGGTAAATTATGCAGAAAGTCGATGAAGGTTTGCTTCAGAGTTTCAAAGTCACCACCGTAAGTATCCATATGGTCGGCTTCGATGTTGGTAACAATACTCACCATTGGCTGAAGGTGCAGGAATGACGCATCGCTTTCGTCTGCTTCAGCAATAAGAATGCGACTAGAGCCAAGACGTGCGTTGGTTCCCGCACTTTTCACCAAACCACCATTGACAAACGTTGGATCCAGGCCCGCTTCTGAATATATTTGCGTCACAAGTGCCGTGGTAGTGGTCTTGCCATGTGTACCTGCCACAGCAATACCGTGACGGAAGCGCATCAACTCAGCCAGCATCTCTGCGCGACGAACAATTGGAATACGCAACTCACGGGCCGCCATCACTTCCGGGTTTTCTTCGTTGATAGCCGTAGAAACAACAACCACACTTGCTTGCTCAACATTGCTTGCCTGGTGCCCGATATAGATAGTCGCGCCTTTAGCGGCTAATCGTTCAGTTACTGCATTCTTTGCAAGATCAGAACCGGTAATTTGATAACCTTCGTTTAGGAGCACTTCAGCAATGCCGCTCATCCCCGCACCACCAATACCGATGAAGTGGATTGATTTCACGCGACGCATTTCTGGAACCATTGCGCGAATCTGAGCTAAGTCTTGTGTATGTTCAATAGTCATCTGTTTCTATTCTCGATAATTCATTAACGCTTTTCAGTCAAAGCGACGATGGCTTGTGCGACAGTTTTGTCGGCGTCCAGTTTAGCGGCGCTACGTGCATGCTGAGCCATCTCTAGTAAAGTTTTGCGATCTAACTGCTGGATTTGCTCAGTGAGTGTTTCAACCGTAAACACTGGTTGTTCAATCATTCTCGCCGCTCCGCATTCGACTAAGTGATCCGCATTGAGTGCTTGTTGACGGTCTTTATGCATAAACGGTACGAAAATGGCGCCGACACCAGCAGCAGAAACTTCAGATACCGTCAAAGCGCCTGAGCGACACACTAACAGGTCTGCCCATGCATAGGCTTCCGCCACATCATCAATAAATTCGCTCACTTCAGCATTAACCACATTGTGTTTCTGATATGCGGCTTGCACCTCTTGCGCTGATCCTTTACCCGCTTGATGACGAATACAGTAGTCTTCACCTAAGTTAGCCATAACCTCAGGTAAAGTTTGGTTAAGAATACGAGCGCCTTGGCTACCACCCATTGCCAAAATCCGAATCGGACCTTGGCGGCCTTGCATACGAAGCGCTGGTTCAGCCAGTTGAGTCACATCCTCACGTACAGGATTACCGACAACCTCAGCTTTTGGGAAAGCACCAGGAAAAGCCTGAAATACTTTTTTAGCGATCTTAGACAGCCACTGGTTAGTCAAACCTGCAACGGCATTTTGTTCATGTAGGACAACAGGAATACCACTTAGCCAAGCCGCAACACCACCGGGTCCACTCACGTAACCACCCATGCCCAAAACCGCATCCGGCTGCCATTGTTTCATGTGAGTACGCGCTTGCATAATGGCATTGATAATTTGGAATGGCGCCGCCAGAAGACGCTTCACGCCCTGACCTCGCAAACCTTTCACTTTGATGAAGTCGATTTCAATACCATGTTTTGGTACCAAATCCGCTTCCATTCGATCCGCCGTACCTAACCAGCGAATCTCCCAACCTTGTTCTTGCAATTGCTTAGCAACGGCAAGCCCCGGAAATACGTGACCGCCAGTACCACCAGCCATCACCATCAAACGTTTAGTTTTCTTCATTAGTTTGTTGTTCTGATTGTTGTTGCTCGCGTTTCAAGCGGCATTCGTGATCGATACGCAGCAATATGGATACTGCAACGGACATAATAATCAGACTGGAACCACCATAACTGATTAGCGGGAGGGTCAAACCTTTGGTTGGTACGATACCTGCGGCAGCGCCTACGTTAACCAGTGTCTGGAACGCGAACCAAATGCCAATACCGAACGCGAGGTAGCCACCAAAGATTTCGCCGTCTTCGAAAGCGCGCTTACCGATATAAACGGCTTTCAGTACCAGACTAAATATCAACATCAGTACCAGTACAACGCCAGCAAAACCAAGCTCTTCAGCCAATACGGCAAATACGAAGTCAGTGTGCGCCTCTGGTAGGTATTCGAGTTTCTGAATTGAGTTGCCAAGCCCTTGACCAAACCATTCACCGCGACCAAACGCCATCAAAGATTGCGTCAACTGATAGCCGCTACCGAATGGGTCTTCCCAAGGGTCAAGAAAGGAGGTTACACGTCGCATACGGTAAGGTTCGACCAGAATCAAACCGACTACAGCACCAATACCAGCGACCATCAGTGCGAGAAACTGGGTTAACTTTGCGCCCGCAATAAACAGCATACCGAACAAGGTTACCAGCATTACCACAACGGTTCCCAAGTCTGGCTGTCCCAGCAATAGTACGGCAAAAAAGGCAAACACCATGATTGGCTTCATAAAGCCGCCAAAAAAAGTTTGACGCACTTCTTCTTGCTTGCGGACTAAATAGCCAGACATAAAGATAAATAAGGACAGCTTTGCGACCTCGGCTGGCTGCAAGTTAAACAGCCCCAAAGGGATCCATCGAGAGGCACCATTTACAGATTTCCCTGCAAGCAACACGATGATAAGCAGCGTAAAAGAGAGCCAAAGCAAATAGTGACTGCGCTTGAACCACTCTTCTAAAGGAACCTGAAGAATCACCGCTGATGTGATCAACGCCAGTACAAGAAAAGTGGCGTGACGAAACATAAAGTGGAAAGGTTGATCGGTCAGTCGTGAGCTGATCGGAAAAGAAGCCGACGTTACCATGATCAACCCTGTCAGCATTAACCCCAACGCAATCCATACTAACTGACGATCAAACAACGCTTGTGGTGCGGGCTGCCTGAGCCAATGACTGATATTATGTTTAACGTTACCTAAACCCACGAAACGAGTGACCTTCAATTATTATGCGTATTTTTTAGCAAGAGCAGCGAACGCATCACCTCTTGCCATAAAGTTGTCGAATTGATCAAAGCTAGCACATGCAGGAGACAGCATCACCATATCACCCGCTTTTAACTGCGAAGATATTTGCTGAATCACATCTTCCATCGTATTGAAACGAATCGCTGACTCATGCAATGGTAAGAATTCATCACCATCTTTACCAAAGCAGCACAACTGTAAATTGAGTGTCGCGAAGATCGGTTCTAAGGGGGTAAAATCTGCGCCTTTACCAACGCCACCAACCAGTAGATACAACTTACCAGTAAGTTCCAGACCCGATAACGCTGCCATCGTGCTAGCAATATTGGTTGCCTTGGAATCATTGACCCATTTAACACCTTGATTATCTTCAACAACCTGGCAACGGTGTGTCAGTCCGGTGTAATTTTTAAGTGTATTCAATGTGTTGTGATAGTCGATACCTGTCGCTTTGAGCAAAGCCAACACCACCAGAACATTCGCTAAGTTGTGTTTGCCGACCAGCTTAAGTTCATCACTGGCAATCACGCGCTGGCCGTGATCAAGTAACCAGGTTTTCTCACCATCGGTATCTAAACCAAAGGCTTGCTCATCGCCGCCAAAGGTAACCACTGGCATGGCATGATCAGGCAAGGTTTCCTGATCATCTCGATTGACAACCGCAAGCTCAGCATGATTGAAAATACGCAATTTTGCAGATCGGTAGTCGGCCATGCTTGCATAGCGATCCATATGATCTTCTGAAAGATTCAGAAACGCCGCCGCAGTTAACTTAAGGCTGGACGTGGTTTCCAGCTGGAAGCTAGACAGTTCCAGCACATATAGGTCCGCCTCTTGTTCGAGTAGATCGAGCGCAGGAACGCCAATATTGCCGCCCACACCAACATTCAAACCCGCCGCTTTTGCCATTACTCCGGTTAAGTCCGTGACCGTACTCTTACCATTAGAGCCGGTAATCGCAACAACAGGCTTACTGACTGCCCAGGCAAACAGTTCAATATCCCCGACAACGGGTGTCCCGCGACCTAGTACGGACTGAATTTCAGGCGTCGCAAGCGCGATGCCAGGGTTGGTCACAACCAGATCAGCCTCTGTAAGCCACGTGGTATTCCAACCACCGCTATGCAGCTCAATCCCTTCAGGAAGGCGGTCAGCCCCCGGAGGATTAGCTCGGGTATCAATGACTTTAACCACTAGTTGTGGCTGATTTTTTCTTAGGTGTTTAACGACAGAGAGCCCGGTAATACCGAGCCCTACGACGACAACATTATGTATGTTTTGCCAACGTTCCATATTTGTTCACACTGTAACTCTTGTCTGAAGAGGCGCGATTAACGCACCTTCAATGTTGCTAGACCAATCAGAACAAGAACGATAGAAATAATCCAGAAACGCACGATAACGCGAGGCTCTGGCCAACCTTTAAGTTCATAGTGGTGATGGATAGGTGCCATGCGGAAAATACGCTGGCCACGTAGCTTGTAAGAACCCACCTGAAGAATAACCGACAGGGTTTCCATAACAAATACACCACCCATAATAACCAGCACAAATTCCTGGCGAACCAATACCGCGATAGTACCCAGCGCACCGCCCAAAGCCAGTGAGCCGACATCGCCCATAAATACTTGCGCTGGGTAAGTGTTGAACCACAAGAAGCCAAGACCAGCACCAACAATCGCCGTACAGACCACCACAAGTTCAGAAGCATGAGGCAGGTAAGGGATATGCAGGTATTCAGAGAAGTTAACGTTACCCGTGGCCCAAGAAATAACGGCAAAGCCTGCTGCCACCAGAACCGTCGGCATAATCGCCAATCCATCCAGACCATCAGTCAGGTTTACCGCGTTACTCGTACCGACAATCACAAAATAAGTGAAGATAATGTACAACATGCCCATTTGCGGCATGACATCTTTAAAGAATGGTACTACAAGTTGAGTTGCCGCTGTATCTTTGCCGTAAGCGTAAAGAGCGAACGCTACTACAAATGCAATTAACGACTGCCAAAAGTATTTCCAGCGAGCGATCAAACCGTCGGTATTCTTGCGCACCACTTTACGGTAATCGTCAACAAACCCGACAGCACCATAACCAAGCAGCACTGCAAGAACCGCCCAAACATAAGGGTTTGATAAATCCGCCCAAAGCAGAATGGTGATAGAAATCGCAGCCAAAATCATGATACCGCCCATGGTTGGCGTACCACGTTTACTAAAGTGAGATTCTGGGCCTTCGTTACGTACTACCTGACCGATTTGCAGCATTTGCAAACGCTTGATCATGATAGGTCCCATCCAAAGAGACAGACCTAGGGCTGTTAATACACTTAAAATTGCTCGAAATGACAGATATTCAAACAAGCGAAAAAAAGAGAAGTATGGCTGTAGCAGCTCGGCAAGCCAGATAATCATTAAAAATACTCCTTCAAAGCAGCAGCGACTTCAAACATACGAGCACCGTTCGCTCCTTTAACCAATATGGTATGGTTTTCGGAAACGGTTTGGTCTAGATGCTGCTTGATGTAGTCAATCATATCTTGATGTGTCTCAAAGTGGCTTCCGTCGCACAGGTCACTGATCACCTTTGCGTCCGCGCCATAAGTGAGAACGTGTTCAAATTTTTGTGGGGCAGCATGTTCCCCGACTTGACGATGAAGTGCAAGACTTTCCTCGCCCAATTCCGCCATATTGCCTAAAATCAGCCAGCGCTGACCTTGGAAGGCGCTTAAAAGGTCAACTGCGGCTTTCATTGCGGGAACGCTGGCATTGTAGCTGTCATCTATCAACTTAATGGATTGACTCAGTTGCTCAACGTCCACTCGGCCTTGCACTTTACTCAAGTGCAACAAACCAGATTGAATTTCGTCGATTGTTGCGCCCATTTGTAGCGCAATGACTGAAGCCGCAATCGCATTCGCAACATTGTGTTGACCAATAATGCCCAGAGATAGTTCAATTTCTTGTTCATCTTCTGCGAGGTGCAAAGTAAAACTGGCTTTACCCTCTTCATTCAGTTTTATATTGGACGCATAGAAATCTGCTTGAGTGTTAGTTTGCGAAAAAGAGAGCACCCTCTTATCGACGAGAGCAGATTTCCATAACACATCACCATGACTGTCCAAATTAACAATAGCAACTCCACCCGCTGACAAGCCTTGGTAGATTTCACCTTTTGCTTGTTTAACCCCGTCAATGGAACCAAAACCTTCAAGGTGAGCGGCTGCAACATTGTTAACCAAAGCTATATCTGGTTTCACCAATTGCGTGGTATAGGCTATTTCACCGATATGATTTGCTCCCAGCTCAATGACGGCATAGTCATCGTCTGCTTGCGAACGTAATAACGTTAATGGCACACCGATGTCGTTGTTGAAGTTGCCAGCTGTAAACAGCACCTGACCTTTCAACTGTAAAATGCTCGCGACCATCTCTTTCACTGTGGTTTTGCCGCAGCTACCCGTAATAGCGACGGTTGGCGTTTGGCAAGATTGGTGAATCCAGGCTGCGATTTCACCCAAAGCAATTTTGCTATCAGCGACCACCACTTGTGGGACATCCACATCGAGACGTTTTTGCACCAGCAGGGCACCTGCTCCAGCGTCAACCGCCTGCTGGCAGAAGTCATGCGCATCAAATCGTTCACCCACTAATGCGACAAACAATGAGCCACTTTCTATAGTTCTGGTATCGGTTGAAACTGCGGCGATGGTGATGTCTTCACCAACCAGTTCACCATACGTAATTTCAGCAAGTTGAGACAAAGTGACTTTAATCATGATGACAGTCCTAATAGCTGCATTGCAGATTCTCTATCCGAATAATGGATCGTCTCGCCATTACGAATTTGATAGTCTTCGTGGCCTTTACCAGCCAGCAAGATAATGTCTTGGGCTGACGCATTGTCGAGGGCATAAGACAGAGCCTTAAAACGGTCATGCTGAACAATCGCCTCGGCCGGTTTCGATAATCCAGCCAGCATATCTTTGACGATAAGTACCGGACTTTCGCTACGTGGGTTGTCGTCCGTTAACACCACTTTATCACCCAGACGTTCTGCGATTTCAGCCATCATAGGACGTTTACCTGCATCACGGTCTCCGCCACATCCGACTATCGCCCAAAGCTGACCTTCACAATGCACACGCAGCGCCTGCAACGCTTTTTCTAATGCATCAGGGGTATGCGCGTAATCGACCACCACTTTGGCTCGTTTTTCTGTCTGGAATAGTTCCATTCGACCTAATACTGGCTGCAGTTGATTCGCCGTCGCCAAAAGCTCTTGTTTGTCAAAATCTAAGCTTAGCAAAGTCGCAAACGCTAACATCAAGTTCGCCGCGTTAAACTCCCCAATCAAAGGGGCATATAAAGTGCCGCTACCAAACATACCGTCAAAATCGATAGTGATACCAGATTCGGCATACGTGACGTTGCTGGCCCATAGTGCGTTTGTAAACTCAGTTGTTGGCACTAAAGAAACTGCAATCGCATTCGAAAGGTCTTTAGCCCAAGCTGCACCGACATCATCATCAACGTTAATAATGGCTTTTTCACACTGGTGCTGGGTAAAGAGGGTAAATTTAGCGCTCGCGTAATCTTCCATCGTGCCATGATAATCAAGGTGATCACGGCTCAGGTTGGTAAATACTCCTGCAGCAAATGACAGGGCTTTCACTCGTCCTTGCACTAAACCATGAGAAGAGACTTCCAGCGCAGTGTACTTCGCGCCTTGCTCTGCTAATGACGCGAGCGTATGTTGAATTTCCACCGCGTTGCCAGTGGTGTTCGCAGCGGCTTGCAAATGATCTAAGAAACCATTTCCTGTCGTCCCCATCACGGCCGCTTTCGAACCGATGAGTTCAATCCACTGCGCAATTAGTTGGGTGATGGTGGTCTTGCCATTGGTTCCTGTCACACCAATAAGATCCATTGCTGGATAGCGATAAAGTTGACCGGCCATTTCAGACAGACACTTATCCAAAGCACTCAAATAAATAACCGGAATGTCATCGACCCACTCTATGGTGCCATGCGTTTTGTTCTCACAGGCTTGCGCAATAACCGCATTCGCACCTTGCTGAATTGCCGCCGGAATAAACTTCCTTCCATCCACGACGTGCCCGACAATCGCAACAAAAGTGGTACCGGGTTGAACTCTTCGGCTGTCGAGTTCCAGTTCAGAGACAAGAACGGACGCTAAACTTGGGCAATCAACCCAAGAGGACAGCAATGCGTCCATACTGATGGCTTTAGTCATATTTGTTCTCCGAGCTTTGGCTCAGGTTTACTCAAGTTATTTAGCAGTAAGCTAACTTTGCTTACTGCTGGAATTTATTTTCATCTGGTGCCACGTTCAGGATCTGTAGCGCACCTTTCATAATTTCAGAAAAAACCGGAGATGCCACAGAACCACCATAGTAATCATCACCTTGCGGCTCATTGACGATCACCACGAGTGCGATTTTCGGGTCACTAACAGGAGCGAGACCTGCGGTGTAAGTAATATACTCATCACTGTACCCCCCCGCAGAAGCTTTACGAGAGGTACCGGTTTTCGCCCCAATTCGGTAGCCCGGCACTGCCGCACGGCGAGCTGAGCCACCTTGCTGCGTTACCGTTTCTAACATATCAAGTACCTGACGCGCATGCAGAGGGCTGACGACCTGGCGAGACATATTGTTGTCGTTACTTTCGATGATATGTATCGGCTCGTATTTACCAAGGTTTCCGAGCGTGGCATAAGCGTGCGCAAGCTGAATGGGTGTAATAGAGAGACCATAGCCAAAAGAGATGGTCGCCCTTTCAATCGGTGACCAGCGCGACCGACTTGGGAAAATCCCCGTCACTTCACCCACCAGGTTCAAACCAGAAAGCTCTCCAAAACCGACAGAGCTGTATAAACCCAGTAGTGCCTCAACAGGCATTTGCATCGCCAGTTTAGTCACACCGACGTTACTGGACTTTTTCAGGATCATCTCCAGGCTGGCTTTACCAACGCGAGAGACGTCCTTAACCCGGCTTCCACCTAATCGAAGCACGCCGTTTCCCGTATCAACGATGGTATCGGTATCAGCGATTTCATTTTCTAACGCAGCCAGAATCACAAATGGCTTAATGGTTGACCCCGGCTCCATGGAGTCAGTAATCACACGGTTGCGCATTTTGTAACTTTGCCAATCACTGCGATTATTCGGGTTATACGATGGCGCGTTAACCATCGCCAATACCGCGCCAGTTTTAACGTCCAACATCACAACAGAGCCAGAGGTGGCACGGTGGTCCGCCACCGACTGTTTAATGGCTCGATACGCAATCGCTTGTAAACGTTGATCTATGGTTAGTTGCAGAGACTTACCTTCTTGTTTGTCTTGCCAGGCAATATTCTCGACCACTCGACCATAACGGTCTTTACGGATGGTTTTTTTACCTTCTTGGCCAGTCAGCCATTCATCATAGCTGCGCTCTACGCCTTCCAAGCCATGGCCATCGATTCCCGTTACTCCCACTAAGTGAGCACTAACCTCACCTGCCGGATAATAACGACGAGACTCGGATTTAAGCCCGACGCCCGGTAATTTCAACTCGCGGATATAATTTGCCATGGCGGGACTAACCTGACGCTGCAGGTAAATAAAACGACGCTTTTCATTGCTCCTGATTTTGTTAATCAGACCTTGACGATCAACGCCCAAAACGTCAGCCAGCGCATGCCAGCTTTGAGTTTGACTCAGGGCATTTTCTTTAAAGATAGTCGCCGGATCGGCCCAAACGGCTTCAACAGGAACACTGACGGCAAGAGCTTCTCCGTTGCGGTCAGAGATAATGCCTCGTGCAGAAGGAATCGACTTAACTCGAACAGAGCGCAGATCACCTTGTTTAATTAGGTTATCGGGCTCGATAATTTGGATGTACGCCACACGCCCAATAAGCAGCGCAAACGCACAGAAGACAAAAAACAGTAATAGATGGAAACGCCAACGAATCAAAAAAGACTCTTCTACCTCAACTTTTGCTGCTGTTTTTTCAGTTTTATTATCATCGACTGCAGCTTTTGCTTTTGTGGAAACCTTGCGCTTATTTCCTTGTTTGGTATTGGTTTTCTTTCTAATCATTTTAGTGTGATAACCACTTCTTTATCGCCGTCAGGTCGTTTCATTTCAAGTTCCTTTTTTGCAAGGTCTTGAACTCGACTATGTTCTGCCAGGGCGTTTTCTTCCAACATCAGGTTGCGCCATTCACTGTCTAGCCGCTCTCGCTCGACCAGAGTGTGATCTTTTTCGGTGATCGCTTGACGCGCATGGTGGGTAGCAAATACCACTCCCATTGCTGATGCCAGAATAAGCAGCAACAACAATAAAGGCCAACGACCAACTGTGAGTAAGTCCGTGGCAATCAACTTAGCAAGGTTAGGAGTGGCTTTCGTCATAATAATTAAAGCTTTTCAGCAATTCTTAACACAGAACTGCGTGAACGAGGATTTATGTCAATTTCTTGTTTACTTGGCTTAATCGCTTTGCCAATGGGTTTCATGTTCGCACTACCCAGCTCTTTGATTTGTGCTTCGGTTAGCGGAATACCATGCGGGACTTCCGGCCCTTTACTCTCTTTACGGATAAAGCGCTTCACCATGCGGTCTTCCAATGAGTGGAAGCTAATTACAGACAAACGCCCTTGTGGAGCAAGAATACTTGCCGCTCCTTTTAGCGCAGTATCAATCTCTTCTAGTTCACTATTGATGTAAATACGGAATGCCTGAAATGCGCGCGTCGCAGGGTGTTTTTTCTCTTTAAAGCTTTTTGGAGCCGCTTCTGAAATTAGCTTCGCTAACTGGCCCGTACGAACCATTGGCTCGTTTTCTTCGTTTTCACGGTATTCCACAATCGCGCGCGCAATACGGCGAGCGTGTTTGTCTTCTCCAAATTCGCGAATCACCCAGGTGATGTCATCCAAATCCGCTTCCATTAGCCACTGAGATACCGAAATGCCCGTGGTTGGATCCATGCGCATGTCCAGTGGGCCATCTTTCATAAAGCTAAAACCACGCTCAGCGTCATCTAGCTGAGGAGACGAAACGCCAAGATCTAGCAATACACCGTCTACTTTGCCAACCAGATCGTAATCTTGTGCGTATTCAGCCATGCCAGAGAATGGACCGTGAATAATGGTGAAACGAGGGTCGTCAATCTTACCCGCTTCTGCGATAGCCTGTGGGTCGCGGTCAATACTGTAAAGTCGGCCGTTTTCACCTAGCTTAGATAAAATCGTACGGCTGTGACCGCCTCGGCCAAATGTTCCATCGATATAGATACCGTCAGGTTTGATTGCCAGGCCATCAATGGATTCATTTAATAACACGGAAATATGTTGAAAGGTTTCGGTCATAGCTTTCTCGTTGAATAATCTTGAAGCGACTTTTAGGGCGTGTTGTGCTCTCATGCTGAATTAATCAGCGAGTGAATAATAGTTCCTAGTGTACTGATTTCCCACATCATCGCCACCACAAGTCTAGAGTGAGACGTGATTAAATACCAAGTTTATTGGTAATGACGCAGTCTGAGTCAATAAAATGCAAAAAACCCATCATTACTAACAAGTAATGATGGGTCTCGAATAGTTGGAGCCGACACATAAGCCGGGTTCTGTTCCGCTTGCGCGGCGGTAGCCATTCGTCTAGGCCAGTAATCACTCACTGGCTCGAGCAACCTACCCGCCTCCTTACGCGAGCAACGCAATGTGGAGGCCTATTTGGTCTTGCTTCAGGTGGAGTTTACCCTGCTACGAACTATTGCTAGTCGTCCGGTGCGCTCTTACCGCACCCTTTCACCCTTACCTGATCCCTTACGGGCCATCGGCGGTCTTCTCTCTGCTGCACTTGTCGTAGGCTTGCGCCCCCCAGGCGTTACCTGGCACCTTGCTCTATGAAGCCCGGACTTTCCTCCCCTTTGTCAGTCTCCCGAAGGACGTCAACGTCAGTTTCCCGAAGGACCTCAACGTCAGTCTCCCGAAGGACATCAACAAAGCAGCGACTACCCAGTCAGCTCCGAGGGCGGATTGTATAGAGTTCTCCTCTCCGCGTCTAGTGAGATCACAGATATGATGTAAGGAATGCATCAAGTGGTGCTTTTTTGCTCTAACAACGCCCCAACATGACGTCTGGTTAACAGAAAAAAGGGCTAATGAAAATCATTAGCCCTAATCCATTTTGCTAGGTAAACCTGTTTAGACAGAGGCCGCCTGATTAATCCAGGTTTTCTAAACCCCATTTATACAAAGCGTTCTTTTTAAGGTTATGGATTTCTGCCACCAACGCCGCCGCCTTTTTGAGTGGCAACTCTTTGGTTAAAATACCCAGTGTGCGCAACGCGTCATCAGGCAAAGAGTCATCCGCAGTTTCTCGATGGCCATGAATCAGTAACACCATTTCTCCGCGCTGTTGGTTATCGTCGCTTTTCACCCATTCGATTAACTTTCCAAGCGGCATACCTTGAATAGTTTCAAACGTTTTGGTCAACTCTCGCGCCAAAACAACTTCTCGTTCAGGGCCAAGAACGTCTAACATATCTTGTAGCGAGTCTAAAATACGGTGCGGAGATTCATAGAAGATACAAGTGCGCTCTACCGATGCGATTTCTAAAAACTTGTCTTTACGTCCTTTGCTTTTCGGCGGTAGAAACCCTTCAAAACTGAAGCGGTCAGAGGGCAAACCAGAAGCACTTAACGCTGTGATAACCGCACACGCACCAGGAAGAGGCACAACTCTTACGCCCGCTTGACGACATTTTGTCACCAGATGGTACCCTGGATCGCTGATTAAAGGTGTTCCTGCGTCAGAAACCAGCGCGATGGACTGACCTGAAAGTAGCTTTTCCACCAAGACCTGCGCTTTTTGCTGTTCGTTGTGATCATGCAACGCAAAAGTTTTGGTTTGAATATTGAAGTGAGACAGTAATTTACCCGTATGTCGGGTATCCTCAGCAGCAATGATGTCCACATTCGACAGAACCTCGATAGCACGTTGGGTGATATCTGCTAAATTTCCGATGGGAGTCGGTACGATAAAGAGAGTTGGCCCCTCATTCGGCAAATTATTTTTATCTGTCATTTGTTTACCATCACTTCAACGATTAATATAAAGACAATTTTGTACAAAATTATAGAGAACTCACGGCAATGATTAACCATAAGAGACTCAGTGTACCACGCATACTCACTCCTGTTGCACTAGCAATTACACTCGCCGCCTGTTCTTCAGGTCCGAGACAACCTGATGGTGTAGATGTCACACTGGAGCCTACCCAGTCAGTGCAGAGCTACATGATTCAAGCTGACAGCTCGGAAGGCAGCGTACAAAACGACTGGTTGATCATGGCAGCCAAGGCCGCAATTCAAGCCAACCAACTTGATCAGGCCGAACTACTGATCACTCGACTTTCTCGCCAGCAATTGTCAGAAGTACAACAGGCTGAGTGGCAACTGGCGCGAGGAACCATACAGCAAAAGCAAGGCAATTACTCTCAGTTACTACAACTACTGAACTTTAAGCCTTGGTGGAAACTGCCGAATGAACAGTGGAAGGACTATTATGCGTTACGAGCAGACGCTTACCAAAGCCTGAACCAGTCATTTGAAGCAAACCGCGAACTGGTTATGCTAAGTCAGTATTCCTCTTCTTCAGAACAGAGAGAAATTTCCAGCCGTATTTGGATGAACTTCGGTAGCTACTCAGAAGCAGAATTGACATCGCTAAGCACGGCTCCAAACGAAGAAGTTTTGAGTGGCTGGTTGCAACTGGCGATTTACTCTAAATCGATGTCAGGCAACCTTTCTCAGCTAAGAAACACGCTAGAGAATTGGTTAACAGAAAACCCATCTCACCCAGCAGCCGTCTACACACCAGAAGAAATTCAAAACATTTTATCGCTCAACATCGTTAAGCCGAATAATACCGCGTTGCTTCTACCACTGACGGGGAAATTTGCTCCTCAGGCACAGCTGATCCGTGAAGGCTTCATGTTTGCGATGATGAATGATGAGAATCGTGACCAGAGCACAAGCTTAACCGTTATCGATACGCATGCTTATAGCGCCGACCAAATCAAACAACGTCTTATCAACGAAAATATCGATTTTGTTGTTGGCCCGCTGCAAAAAGAAAATGTTGAGCTGTTACAGACCTCTATTGATGGTTCTTCTGCGGGTCCAACCATTCCAGCTTTAGCGTTGAACATCCCTGAAGAGATCAAACCGGGCAGTAATATCTGCTATCTGGCACTTTCACCAGAGCAAGAAGTGGCACAAGCAGCGAAATACCTGTTTAACCAAGGCTATAATTTCCCGCTAATTCTTGCTCCTAAAGGCAGTTACGGCGAGCGAGTGGTTGAAGCGTTTAATGAAGAGTGGAATAAATACAGCTCAAACAAAGTCGCAACCAGCTACTTTGGAGATAAACGACAGCTGCAAAAAGACATCAATGACGTATTCGGCCTGCAGGAAAGTAAACAGCGTATCGCTCAGATGCAATCGCTGATGAAAATTAAACTGGAGACACAGCCACGTAGCCGTCGCGACGTCGATGCAGTGTACATAGTAGCGAGAAGTTCTGAACTGACTTTGATTAAACCATTCATCGAAGTCGCGATTAACCCAGATGCCAAGCCGCCACAAATCTTCTCTAACTCTCGTAGTAATAGCGGTGGCGCAACTTACGATGATTTGACTGGCATTATTTACAGCGATATTCCGCTACTGATCGACCCAGACCCGACGGTTGCCGCTGAAATGAAAGAGTTATGGGCAGAACAATCCAATATGGAAGTCCGCTTAAAAGCGCTTGGTATGGATGCATACAAGTTGATTGGCGAACTGCCTCAGATGAAGCTGGTTCCAGGGCTATCTATCCGAGGTCAGACAGGTGTTCTAAGCCTCGATAACAACTGTGTTGTGCAACGTGAGCTAAGTTGGGCTGAGCGTGGGGCTTTTCAGTAAACGTCAGATAGGTAATCAATATGAAACTCTGGCGAAGCAGTACCTAATTCGCCAGGGTTTACGCTTTGTTGAGCAAAATTTTCTGACAAAAGTCGGCGAAATTGATTTAATCTTCCAACAAGGTAAAACTATCGTCTTCGTCGAAGTCAAATATCGCAAGAATGATCGTTTTGGCTCGGCAGCGGAAATGGTCACTCGCGCCAAAATGCGCAAGCTGATCAAAACCGCAAACATCTGGCTAAGTCGCCAGAGACAGTCCATATATACAATCGATTACCGGTTCGATGTTATCGCCATTCACGACAATGGCCGAGATATTAACTGGATACAAAACGCAATATCTGAAGGATAAGCGATGCTAGATAGCATTAAAGACAGCTTTACAGAAAGTATTCAAATTCAAATTGCAGCTGCTGAAGCACTGCCAGACGCTATAACTCATGCCGCTCAAGCCATGGTTTCGAGTTTGCTCAACGGTAACAAAATCCTATGCTGTGGAAACGGTGGAAGTGCCGCCAATTCACAACAATTTGTCTCTTGCCTGTTAAACCGCTTTGAGACAGAGCGTCCCAGCCTACCAGCCATGGCCCTGACCGCTGACAACACAACGCTAACAGCCGTTGCCAACGACTACCATTATCAGGAAATTTTTTCTAAGCAAGTTCGTGCATTTGGTCAGCCGGGGGACATTCTTCTTGCCCTATCGACCAGCGGCAATAGCAAGAACATCATCAAAGCAATGGAAGCGGCGGTAACTCGAGACATGACGATCATTGCACTCACAGGCAAAGATGGCGGCGAGATGGCGGGTCTACTGGGTGAAAATGACGTCGAGATTCGAATCCCGTCTCATCGCACAGCACGCATTCATGAAGTCCACATGGTGACCCTGCATTGTTTATGTGACTTGATTGACCAAGTACTTTTCCCTGCTCACGAAGAATAACTCAGATCGAGAATCAGAATTATGTTACGCAGCCTCATCATTTTATTTACTGTGCTTAATCTTAGTGGTTGTGCAGGTTTGTTCATTGCTGGCGCAGCAACGACAGCCAATATCGTCACCGATACACGTACGACCAAACAGATTTGGCAAGACAACAACATTGAGTTTGAGGTCGCCGCGATTGGTAATAAGCAGCCATTTAAAGGTCAGGCTCGTGTTTTCGCCAGCTCATACAATGGAACTGTAGTACTAATGGGTCAAGCTCCAACTCAGGACTTAATCAGTGATCTTGAGAAAAGAACCCGTGCAATCACCGGCGTGAAAGTCATTCACAACCAAATGAAGCAAAAAGCGCCGCTAACGGTTACGCAAATCAGTAATGACAGCTGGATCACCACCAAAGTAAAATCCTCGCTGCTCACTGATGAGCAGCTAAATGCTGTCAAAGTAAAAGTGATTACTGAAGATAGTGAAGTGTTTCTGTTCGGCTATGTAACAGAAGCACAGAGTCAGCGAGCGATAGAAATCGCACGTAATGTCTCGGGGGTAAAGCAAGTGATTAATGGGTTCCAGTACGGAGAGGCAGAACCCGTTGACGTGGACTTACCAAATAATGGTGCAAAACCAATACAAAGTGACACAAACCAAGATGGTGAAGAGAACGTTGAGGTATTCACTATAAGTGAGTGATCGCCAAAGGATCACTTTAAAAATCAAGAAACCAAAAAAAAGCAGCGTAATCGCTGCTTTTTTTATTTAATCACTCTTAAGCTTGGTTTGCCTTTCGGACGAGGTGCTTCACTTTCGTTGTCACCCGATTCCGAGTCCTCTGCTTGAGGAGCTTCATCACTTACCGTCGTAAACGATGGCGACTGCTCTTCTTCCATCGTCTCCTCTTCGATATGTGTATAAGCCTCTTCAGGTTCAAACATCGTACCTGCACCATTTTCACGTGCATAAATAGCTTGAACCGCATAAACAGGCACAATTACCGAGTGCGGACGACCGCTAAAACGAGCATGGAAGGTAATCGCATCATTACCCAACTCAAGATTACCAACGGCACGAGGGGCAATATTCAGGATAATCTGGCCATCTTGAATAAACTCAACAGGTACACGTACACCTGGCATGGTTGCATCAACAACCAAATGAGGAGTTAAATCATTGTCTACCAGCCAGTCATAAAACGCACGAAGCATGTAAGGACGGCGAGCAGTCATTTTTGCAATATCCATAACGTCTTTAATCGCTTAACGAACCAGACGCATTTCACGTTCTGCTTCCGTCAAAGAAGCCAGGAATGAATCACGTTCAAATACGCGGTTCATGTAAACCTTGATCTCTTTAGAGCCAGGACCAACAAGCTCGATACCAAGTTGAGGTAAACGCCACAACAGTGGAGCTAAGTAGCAATCGATCAGGCTGAATTCTTCACTCATGAAGTATTCATATTCAGCAAAGATTGGCGCTAGAGTCAGAAGATCGTTACGCAGTTTCGTACGTGCTTTTTCTGATTCTTCCGCGTTACCTTTCATTACTTTTTCAGCTAGTGAGTACCAATTACGTTCGATACGGTACATCATCAAACGACTGTTACCACGGGCAACAGGGTAAACCGGCATTAGAGGTGGATGAGGAAAACGCTCGTCCAAGTACTCCATGATAATTTTTGAATCGTATAGCGCAAGCTCACGATCCACAAGAGTTGGCACTGATTTATATGGGTTTAGCTCGATAAGTTCAGCAGGAAGGTTAGCTTCATCAACAAGCTCAACTTCAACACTTACACCTTTTTCAGCCAGTACAATGCGAACCTGATGGCTATACAAATCTGATGCACTTGAGAAAAGAGTCATCACAGAACGTTTATTGGCAGCTACAGCCATGGAGCCCTCCAGTACACTTACAAATAAAAACAATGGAGGCTAAGCCTCCATTGTACAGTCAATTAAAAATTGGGAATTAGCACGGTATTTTAGCACAATTAATGCACATCACGCCAATACTCTTTCTTAAGCAACACAACGATGATAGTCAGGATGACTAAGAAGCCCATCACCCACCAACCAATCGCATGGCGTTCTAGCTGCACAGGGTCACCAGAGTAAACCAAGAAGTTAACCAGATCACCCACAGCTTTATCGTATTCACCGGTACTTAACTCACCAGTACCATTGGTTTCAGTACCAACGACTACCTGTACTTCTTCACCATCAGAAACGTGAGTCTCGTAGACTGGAGTTGGGATACCTTGTAGCTCTTCAAGTACATGTGGCATACCCACACTTGGGAATACAATGTTATTTACACCAAATGGACGAGATGGGTCCACATAGAAAGAACGCAGGTAAGTGTATAGCCAGTCCGCGCCACGAACTCGAGCAACCAGCGTCAAATCTGGTGGTGGAGCACCGAACCAGTTTGCCGCTTGCTTAGGTGGCATAGAGTTAACCATCAGATCACCGATTTTCGCCTCTGGGTTGAAAATCAAGTTCTCTTTCATTAAGTCCGTTGGAATTTCTAAATCTGTCGCGACACGCTCATAGCGCTGGTATTGCGTAGAGTGACAGCCAAAACAGTAGTTCATGAATAGCTTCGCGCCGTTTTGCAGCGAAGCTTTATCCGTCAGGTCCACGTGTGCTTTATCAAGCGGTACGCTGGCACCGGCTGCCATCGCTAGGGATGGCAACATAGCAAATAGAATTACAATCCACTTCTTCATTTGAATGTTACCCTCTCTGGTAATGGTTTGGTCGCTTCATTTTTACTGTAGAAGAACAGCACTACAAAGAACATGAAGTAACACAAGCTAAAGATCTGAGATAGTAGTGTGTACGTTGGCGTTGCCGGCAGCGCACCCAAAATACCCAGAGCGATAAAGGCAATCGTAAACTGAACAATATTCAATAGGTGAATTTTGCTACGGTAACGGTACGAGCGCACTTTACAGCGATCCAGCCAAGGTAGAACAAACAGTACAGCAATCGAAGCGCCCATTAGGATTACGCCTAACAGTTTGTCTGGAACCGCACGCAAGATTGCGTAGAACGGAGTGAAGTACCATACAGGAGCAATGTGCTCAGGCGTCTTCAGTGGGTTTGCAGCTTCAAAGTTAGGCGGCTCAAGGAAGTACCCACCCATTTCTGGGTTGAAGAACAACACGTAACAGAAGAAGAACAAGAAACCAGCAACACCAACCAAATCTTTTACCGTACCGTAAGGGTGGAACGGAATAGAATCAATGATGTCATATTTCTTCGTGTAGTAATCGTGGAACTTGAATTGCGTTTGGTAATCGTCGCCCATTTTACCTTTTGGTAGCTTAGTCTCGATACCATCTGGGTTGTTTGAGCCTACCTCGTGCAGCGCCAATACGTGAAGCACGATAAGCAGAAGCAGTACGATTGGAAGCGCAATAACGTGAAGTGCAAAGAAACGGTTCAACGTTGCACCTGAGATGATGTAGTCACCACGGATCCAAAGCGTTAAGTCATCGCCGATAACAGGAATCGCACCAAACAGAGAAATGATTACCTGCGCACCCCAGTATGACATCTGGCCCCATGGTAGTAGGTAACCCATGAAGGCTTCAGCCATAAGAACCAAGAAGATCAACATACCGAAGATCCACAGTAGCTCACGAGGCTTTTGGTAAGAACCGTAGATCAGACCACGGAACATATGTAGGTAAACAACCACGAAGAATGCTGAAGCGCCAGTAGAATGCATATAACGTAGCAACCAACCGTACTCAACATCACGCATGATGTATTCGACAGACGCGAACGCACCTTCGCCAGAAGGGACATAGTTCATGGTTAGCCAAATACCCGTCAGGATTTGGTTAACAAGAACCAACATTGCCAGAGAACCGAAAAGGTACCAAAAGTTGAAGTTCTTCGGCATAGGGTATTCAGATAAATGCTTTTTATAAGCATTCATGGCTGGAATACGTTTTTCTACCCAGTCTAACATTGCTTGCATTATGCATCCCCCTCATCAACACCAACTATAAGCCTTGTGTCACTCAGATACATGTGCTTAGGAATCACAAGGTTCAACGGCGCAGGAACACCCTGGAACACTCGACCAGCCATATCAAACTTAGAACCGTGACAAGGACAGAAGAAGCCAGATTTAACACCCTGAACTTGCTCTGCGAAAGAGTCCGGTAGATAGGTAGGTGAACAGCCTAAGTGCGTACAGAAACCAACCGCGACGAAGTACTCTGGCTTAATTGAACGGTACTCGTTCTGAGCATAAGCCGGTTGCTGCTCCATTTCAGATTGTGGATCACGAAGCTGATCGTCGATAGTTTTCATGTTATCGAGCACTTGTTGAGTACGGCGTACGATCCATACAGGTTTACCCTGCCACTCAACACGAACCAATTGGCCCGGTTCGATTTTACTGATATCCACTTCCACCGGTGCACCCGCCGCTTTGGCTTTAGCACTCGGATTCCATGATTTGATAAAAGGCACGGCGACGGCGACTGCCCCTAACCCACCTACAACTGCCGTTGTAGCGGTTAGAAAACGCCTGCGACCGTTATTTAAAGGCGCGTTGCTCATCCAAACATTCTCCCATTTGCTCCCTTGGATAGTTATTATTCCGCTTATAAGAGCATGGCTAACACATAATGAATTTCGTTATATTTATTGGGATGAAATGATAAAGAAAACCCTACTTTTTGACAAGATAAAGCTACCTTTTTGTAACATTTGTGAGGCAAATCGCCCGTGTCGTCACAAAAGCAGTAAAATAATAAATGTTTGATGTGATTTGTAACAAGAAAGCAAAACGAAGAGGCAGGGAATAGCGAGGTTTGTCCCTTTTATATCGGTTGTTTTCAGTAGATTAAGTCTGCTGAAAAAGAAAAAACATAGCTAGCCTACTGACAAAATTTATTAAAACTTTGTAGCACATAAAATTAAGACAAAACTTAATAAAGGTTCAAAGAAATGTTGCATGGATATTAAGGAACAGCGCAGAGATTAATATCGAATGAGCGTCGTATTTTTCCAGTAAAATAAAAACAAAAAGCTCGGCATATAGCCGAGCTTTTGGTGCACAGTATCCAGAATAACTCTGGAAAGCATAATTCCCAATAAGAGGAAATTAACGCTTAGAGAACTGTGGACGACGACGTGCTTTACGTAGACCAACTTTCTTACGTTCAACGCAACGTGCGTCACGAGTAACGTAGCCAGCTGCGCGTAGAGCAGGACGTAGAGACTCATCGTATTCCATAAGCGCGCGAGTGATACCGTGACGGATAGCACCAGCTTGACCAGAAATACCGCCGCCTTTTACTGTTACGTAAAGGTCTAGCTTCTCAGTTAGTTCAACTAGCTCTAGAGGTTGTTGTACAACCATACGTGCTGTTGGACGACCGAAGTATTCGTCAAGGTTACGCTTGTTTACTACAATGTTGCCGCTGCCTGGTTTGATGAAAACACGTGCAGCTGAGCTTTTGCGACGGCCAGTGCCGTAGTATTGATTCTCTGCCATTTTCGAAATCCCCAATTAGATGTCTAGTACTTGTGGTTGTTGAGCAACATGGTTGTGCTCAGCGCCCGCGTAAACTTTAAGCTTACGGTACATAGCACGGCCTAGAGGACCACGAGGAAGCATGCCTTTAACTGCAAGCTCAAGAGCCATCTCAGGTTTACGATCGATCAACTTTTCAAAAGTGATAGATTTTAGACCACCTGGGAATTCAGAGTGACGGTAGTACACTTTGTTCTTAGCTTTGTTACCAGTTACAGCAACTTTCTCAGCGTTAACAACGATGATGTAATCACCTGTATCAACGTGAGGAGTGTATTCAGCTTTGTGTTTGCCACGTAGGCGAGATGCAATTTCACTTGCTAGACGGCCAAGAGTTTTACCTTCAGCGTCTACAACGTACCAGTCGCGTTTTACAGTTTCTGGTTTAGCAACGAAAGTTTTCATGCTAATAATAACCCGTTAATTAAATTTTAAACTTTAAAGGAACACCCTTTGGTGCTCCCACACTGTCTAAGAGCCCAGTCATCACCCCTTCGAGTCGTTGGTACTCTCGACCTTCATTGTCGAAATAACTTCGATAATCAGGTCTGCAGTAACGGTGGGTCGCAGGATTATAGAGAAGACCGAAGAAAAAATCACCTTTTTTTGCGCCAAATCACTAATTTTTTCTTCAGTTTTTTTTGAAACCAGCAGATTTAGGCTAAATGCTCTCTTGCAAGATACTCATGACTCTGCATCTCAGTCAGACGAGATAGGCAGCGCTTGAATTCAAATTCTAGCTGGCCCTGGGTGTATAAGCTGTCCATCGGCACTTGCGCAGAAATAATAAGCTTTACATTGCGCTCGTAGAATTCATCAACCAGAGCAATAAAACGTCGTGCAGCGTCGTCTATTTTTCCACTCATCTGCTCAACATCAGCCAGCAATACCGTGTGATATATGCGCGATAGCTCAATGTAATCATTCTGGCTGCGGGTGGTTTGGCATAGCTGGGCAAATGAAGCATGCAACACACCATCGCTGGCTTCAATCACATCGATATTGCGGTGGTTAATTTCTATCTGATGCGCCACATGTTGCCGCTCGCCCGTCAGTTGCTGGTAATACCGGTTCAGGTTGATTGTCGCCTGCTCGTCAAGCGGATGATGATAGATCTCAGCCTGCTCCAGAGTTCGTAAGCGGTAATCCACCCCGCTATCAACATTCAATACATCACAGCGAGCCAGAATCATATCAATCGCGGGTAAAAACCGCGCTCTCTGTAGCCCATTACGATAGAGGTTTTGTGGCTCAATATTCGAAGTCGCGACCAAAATCATCTGACGCTTAAACATCTCTTGCAGTAACGTCGCCAGAATCATTGCATCGGTAATATCAGAGACAAAAAACTCATCAAAGCAAACTACGTCAGCTTCGTTTTTGAACGTGTCAGCCACTTTCGATAAAGGGTTTTCAACATCACCAAGTTGCTTTAATTCATCGTGCACTCGGTACATAAACCGGTGGAAGTGCACCCGCATCTTTCTGTCTGTTGGCAACCCATCAAAAAAAGCATCCATTAAATAGGTTTTACCGCGACCGACGCCTCCCCAAAAGTACAAACCTTTAGGTGACTCAGGCATTTCAACCTTTTTACCCATGAGCTTTTGCCATTTAGACAATTGAGGCATTGGTGCAGACTGAAATTCAACAATAGCATGGTAGAGCTTATCTAAAGCAGTGACCGCTTGATGTTGTGCTTCATCACGCTGGAACCCATGTTCTGCTATATCTTTTTGATATCGTTCTAGTGGTGTCATCGCATTAAGTCGTTTTAGAGGTACAAGGAAAGTGTCACCTCGGGGGCAATGTCTGATTAGAGAGAATTAACGATCAGTCCCCGAAGACATACTGCTATTTTTCTTTATCGGCTGTTCAAGCCATAGTAACATGGACGAGCACCGTGTGTAACTAAGCAGTAAAAGACTTGTTAAAACAAATATAAGGAGCAGTTATGCCTTGGATTCATGCAATTGTGGGTTTGCTGGTCGGTACAATAGTAGGCGTAGTCATTAGCAGACTAACCACCCCTGAATACAAAAAACAGAAGTCTGTACAGAAAGAACTTGAGTCGGCGAAGTTTGAACTAGAACAACAACGCCAAGAGCTCGTTGACCACTTTGCCCAAACCGCAGAAATGCTGGATACCTTAGGTAAAGATTACACCAAACTGTATCAGCATTTAGCGAAGACCTCTTCTGAGCTTCTGCCTAATTTACCTGAACAAGACAACCCGTTTGATAAGAAGACGGCGATGGCTTCAGAGCAGATCAAAGAAGATCAGCCAAATGTCAACGAACAGCCTAAAGACTATGCCAATGGCGCAACTGGTCTGCTAAAGGATCAAGAGAAAGAAGTGATTACAGCACCTGAAGCGGTCACAGCCAAGGCATCATAACATCTCTTACCTCCCCTACCAGGTCGATACAAAACGCATTTTTGTATCGACCGTTTTTGAACTTTTCTTAAACCGTCATCTCTAACTTACTTGTGTACTGCTACCCCTTTTGATTATCCCAACTAATCCCTATATAAATAGTTACTAATAGTTAGGATATTTCTTTTTGGCAGACATGTTTCAAGAGGAGTTATTGGATGAAAAAACCACTGCTTGCACTGACCGTTCTTTCTCTAAGTTTGAGTTCTATCATCACGCCAATTCAGGCGACGGCAGCCTTGCCGCTCAGCATGGATGGTCAGCAATTACCTAGCCTCGCCCCCATGCTGGACAAAGTGACCCCAGCAGTAGTTAGCATTGCGGTAGAAGGCAAACAAGTGCAAACCAGCCGCATTCCTGAACAGTTTCAGTTTTTCTTTGGCCCTGACTTCCCTACGGAGCAAACGCGAGAGCGTCCATTCCGCGGATTAGGGTCCGGTGTCATCATTGATGCGAAAAAAGGTCATATCGTAACCAATTATCACGTAATAAAAGGGGCAGATAAGATTCAAGTACGCTTGTATGACGGTCGGGAGTATGATGCAGAGCTCGTTGGTGGCGATGAGATGGCCGATGTAGCGTTACTCAAATTAGAAAAAGCGAAAAACTTAACCCAAATCAACATCGCTGATTCCGATAAACTGCGCGTCGGTGACTTTACCGTTGCGATTGGTAACCCATTCGGTCTCGGTCAAACCGTCACTTCAGGTATTGTTTCCGCCCTCGGCCGCAGCGGTTTAAACCTTGAAAACTTCGAGAACTTCATTCAAACCGATGCAGCGATTAACAGCGGTAACTCAGGTGGTGCATTGGTCAACTTAAATGGTGAACTGATCGGTATCAACACCGCAATTTTGGGTCCAAATGGCGGCAACGTCGGGATTGGCTTTGCGATTCCTTCTAACATGATGAAAAACCTGACCGAGCAAATCTTAGAATTTGGTGAAGTCAAACGCGGCATGTTGGGAGTTCAAGGTGGCGAAGTAACCTCTGAGTTAGCGGAAGCACTCGGCTACGAGTCTAGCAAAGGGGCATTTATTGGTCAGGTTGTTCCAGACAGCGCAGCTGATAAAGCTGGATTGAAAGCTGGTGACATCATCGTATCCGTGAATGGCAAGTCTATTAATACCTTCTCTGAATTGCGCGCAAAAGTGGCAACACTGGGCGCAGGCAAGAAGATAAGCCTGGGTGTTGTGCGTGATGGTAAAGACAAAACTTTCGACGTTACGCTTGGCGAGTCAACCAACATCAAAGCGAAAGCGGAAACACTGCACGATGGCCTTAAAGGTGCTGAGTTAAGTAACACCAACCAGAGTGATTCCGTTCAAGGTGTGAAAGTAACCAGCGTTGTTGAAAACTCACCAGCAGCACAATACCAGTTGCAAGAAGGTGATATCATTATCGGTGTGAACCGTCAGCGCGTGAAAAATCTAGCTGAGCTTCGTGCCATTGTAGAGAAGCATGAAGGCGTACTCGCACTTAATATTCAACGCGGTGATCGTACCATTTACCTGGTAATCCGATAGCAATATCCGTTCAAACATGAGTCGATAGAAGCGCGTTGGATACACAACATTCGGTGACAGAGCTCTAATACTTTGATGAACTTTTCATCGGACAATTAAAAGGGCAGCACAATCACGTGCTGTCCTTTTGTTATTTTTCAATGTAATGCTATTCTTCACCTTCCGATGCCAGTTTGGCGTTCATACATGGAGAGGATATGCTTAGCTTTTTATTACGTTCTGTCTTTTTAGGCTTAGCAACCGCCGCCGTTGTCCTACTTGCAGTTCCATCTTTACGTAATAGCGTAATTCCGGCAGCACTTGATCCTCAACCAAGCAACATGGCCTCTCTTGAGATCTCTTTCAACCAGGCAGTAAGAAAAGCCGCTCCAGCCGTGGTAAATATTTACAGTCGCAAGTATGTGGAAAATGATCGCAGCAAACTGTCTACCCAAGGACTTGGCTCTGGTGTGATTGTCAGTGAGAAAGGCTACATCATTACCAATTACCATGTTGTCGCACAGGCAGACCAAATCGTCGTTGCGTTGCAAGATGGCAGAGCGGCCGCAGCGCAACTTGTCGGTACTGACAAACGCACCGATATCGCCGTGCTGCGTGTTGAAGGTACGAATCTGCCCGTAATTCCCCTCAATTCAGAATACAAACCTCAAGTTGGCGATGTGGTACTGGCCATTGGTAACCCATATAACTTAGGACAAACCACGACCTTTGGCATTATCTCCGCTACTGGACGCTCGTCTATCAGCGACGGACGACAAGCCTTTATTCAAACTGACGCAGCCATCAACGAAGGTAACTCCGGTGGTGCGCTGGTGAATACCCAAGGTGAGCTAGTCGGAATCAACACGGCTTCGTTCCAGCAAGCAACCGATTTAGAAACCTATGGCATTTCCTTCGCCATACCAGCACCACTTGCCAGTAAAATTATGCAAAAGATCATTGCTGACGGCCGTGTGATACGTGGCTATATCGGCATTGATGGCCAGGATATTAATGCAGTCACCGCTCGATTACTGGGTAATCAGCACATTGGAGGCATTGTTGTGCTCGGCATCGATCCTAATGGCCCAGCCAGTGATGCTGGTTTCGAGAAGCAAGATATTATTATCAGTATTGATGGTAATAAAGTTCAGGGTCGTCAAAGCGTAATGGATATTGTCACTGATTTACGCCCTGGTACAACGGTAGACGTGGGCATTATTCGTAAAGGCAAAGAGATAACGTTAAAAGTCACCATTGCTGAAGACAAACAAGAAGCATAAAAAATCCCAGCCACTGGCTGGGATTGTTGTTTTTATCTAGTTTTATTCGCTTGCGCTCGATTCTTCAGTGCTGCTCTCACCGAGTTCAACTTCAATTCTCGTCACTCGCTGTAAGCCTCTTGGTAGCAGACTGCCTCGACGACCACGCTCACCACGGAAATTATCTAAGTCTGTAGGCTTTAAGCCCAGCTTGCGCTTACCCGCGTAAAGCGTCAGAGAGGCTCCCTGCGGCAGAGCCATCAGATGTGACAACACTTCTTCACGCTCTTTCGCTTTCGCCGCAGGAATGTTGATGATCTTATTCCCTTTACCTTTTGCTAATTGCGGCAGGTCTTTAATCGGGAACAACAACATACGTCCCTGGTTGGTGATCGCCAGAATTTCATCAGAGTCTAAATCTTCAACCTCTTTTGGCGTCATCACTTCAGCATTCGCTGGTAAGGTCACTAACGCTTTACCACTGCGGTTCTTCGACAACAGATCGGCCCCTTTACATACAAAGCCGTAACCCGCATCAGAGCCCACTAACCATAGCTGCTCTTCTTCGCCCATAATCACCTGGCGAATGCTGCTGCCTGCGGTGATGTTCAGGCGACCAGTAATTGGCTCACCCTGACTACGCGCGGAAGGCAAAGAGTGCGATTCAAGCGAGTAGCTTCGCCCATCACTGCCAAGGAACACCGCCGGTTGGTTACTCTTACCTCGGGCATGTGCCAGGTATTTATCACCAGACTTGTAGTTCAGACCTTCGGCTTCAACTTCGTGGCCTTTCGCGTGACGAATCCAGCCTTTTTCAGACAGAACAACGGTAATCGGTTCGCTTGGTACCAGATCACGCTCAGTCAACGCTTTCGCTTCGGCACGCTCTACCAGAGGAGAACGACGGTCATCGCCGTATTTCTCTGCATCTGCTTTGATCTCTTTCTTCAGCAGTGTATTCAGACGACGTTCAGAACCTAATAGCTGCTCTAACTTCTCACGTTCTTTTTCCAGCTCTTCTTGCTCACCACGGATCTTCATCTCTTCCAGTTTGGCAAGATGACGAAGTTTGGTATCCAGAATCGCGTCGGCTTGGATATCAGTAATAGCAAAACGTTCCATCAGCACCGCTTTTGGATCGTCTTCAGTACGGATGATCTCAATCACTTCGTCCAGATTCAGGTAAGCAACTAACAAACCTTCTAAGATGTGTAATCGAGCCATCACTTTGTCTAAGCGATGTTGCAAACGACGGCGAACCGTCGTGCGGCGGAACTCAATCCACTCCGATAGAATCTGCACCAGACCTTTAACCTGAGGGCGATTATCCAGACCAATCATGTTCAGGTTAACGCGGTAGCTGCGTTCAAGATCCGTCGAGGCAAACAGGTGGTTCATCAAGGTATCGCAATCGACTCGGTTAGAGCGAGGAACGATAACGATACGAGTTGGGTTCTCGTGATCCGATTCGTCGCGAAGATCCTCAACCATTGGCAACTTCTTCGCGCGCATTTGGTTTGCAATCTGCTCAAGTAACTTAGAGCCTGACACTTGGTGCGGAATCGACGAGATGACGATATCCGACCCTTCTTTATGCCAGACTGCACGCATCTTGATGCTGCCGCGTCCGTTACGGTAGATCTTTTCAATTTCCGCTTGCGGGGAAATGATCTCAGCTTCCGTTGGATAATCCGGGCCTTTCACGTACTGCATTACGTCCGGCAGTTCCGCTTTAGGGTTATCAATCAGATGGATTGTTGCATCAGCTACCTCACGTACATTATGCGGAGGAATATCAGTCGCCATACCAACCGCGATACCCGTTACGCCGTTAAGTAAGATATGAGGCAGACGTGCCGGCAGCATTTGCGGCTCTTTCATTGTGCCATCGAAGTTTGGCTGCCATTCAACCGTACCCTGACCTAACTCACCCAGCAGTACTTCAGCAAACTTAGACAGTTTCGCTTCGGTATAACGCATCGCAGCGAAGGATTTTGGATCATCCGGCGCACCCCAGTTACCTTGACCGTCAACCAGTGGGTAACGGTAAGAAAACGGCTGAGCCATCAACACCATCGCTTCGTAACACGCCGAATCGCCGTGCGGATGGTATTTACCCAGCACGTCACCGACAGTACGTGCTGATTTCTTGTATTTTGCTGATGCCGAGAGACCTAGCTCCGACATCGCGTAGATGATACGTCGTTGAACCGGCTTCAAACCATCGCCAATGTATGGCAATGCGCGGTCCATAATTACGTACATCGAGTAATTCAGATAAGCGTCTTCGGTGAACTTGCGCATCGGCAACTGTTCAACGCCATCGTAAGTAATTTCTGTAGACATTCGTTAAACCTCTGCCAAATCGCCGTTGTTTTGTAACCAAGAGCGACGGTCATCTGCACGCTTCTTACCAAGCAACATGTCCATCATTTCCATGGTCGCCGCAGAGTCGTCAATGGTTAACTGAACCAGACGACGCGTATTCGGATCCATGGTGGTTTCACGCAGCTGTAATGGGTTCATCTCACCCAGACCTTTGAATCGCTGCACGTTGATTTTGGCTTTCTTCTTCGACAAGCGCTCTAGTACGCCATCTTTTTCATCGTCATCAAGCGCGTAGAACACTTCTTTACCGCAGTCGATTCGATACAGCGGTGGCATGGCGACATAGATATGGCCCGCTTCCACTAGTGCGCGGAAGTGACGAGTAAATAAGGCGCACAGCAGTGTCGCGATATGAAGACCATCCGAGTCCGCATCGGCAAGGATACAGATCTTACCGTAACGAAGTCCGTCGAGGTTGTCGTTGTCAGGGTCGATACCCAACGCAACGGAAATATCGTGCACTTCTTGTGAGGCCAGAACTTGGTCAGCAGACACTTCCCAGGTATTCAGGATCTTACCGCGAAGTGGCATAACTGCCTGGAACTCACGATCACGAGCTTGTTTTGCCGAGCCACCCGCCGAGTCACCCTCCACGAAGAAGATTTCTGTACGGTTTAGGTCTTGTGCCGAACAGTCGGTCAATTTACCTGGCAAAGCCGGACCTGATGCCACTTTTTTACGTACGACTTTTTTGGCCGCACGCATACGTCGGTGTGCGTTAGCGATACAAACTTCAGCCAGTTGCTCTGCCAGTTGCGGCTTTTCATTTAACCATAGGCTGAATGCGTCTTTCACCACACCTGATACGAACGCTGCCGTTTGACGCGAAGAGAGACGCTCTTTGGTTTGACCAGCAAATTGTGGATCTTGGATCTTCACCGACAGCACGTATGAACAGCGGTCGAAGACGTCATCACCAGTCAGTTTGACGCCACGCGGAAGCAAGTTACGGAATTCACAGAACTCACGCATTGCATCCAATAAACCTTGGCGCAGACCGTTAACGTGTGTACCACCCTGAGCGGTAGGGATCAGGTTGACGTAACTTTCGGTGATCATCTCGCCGCCTTCTGGCTGCCAGATCACCGCCCAATTTGCCGCTTCGGTTTCTGCAGAGAATTCACCGGTAAATGGTTCTTCAGGCAGAACCGTGTAGCCTTTAACCCCTTCAACCAGATAGTCTTTTAAACCATCTTCGTAGTGCCACTTGTAGTCTTTGTTGTTCACTTTGTCAGTGAAAGTGATTTCTAAGCCTGGGCAAAGTACTGCCTTAGCACGCAGGTTGTTGACCAAACGCGTCACAGAGAAGTTTGCCGAGTCAAAGTACTTTGTTTCTGGCCAGAAGTGTACGCTGGTACCGCGATTACGTCGGCCACATGTACCGGTTACGGTAAGATCGGAGACTTTATCACCATGCTCAAAGGCAATCTCATAGACCTGACCATCACGGCGGACCGTCACTTCAACACGCTTAGACAGTGCGTTTACTACTGAGATACCTACCCCGTGAAGGCCACCGGAGAACTGGTAGTTTTTATTCGAGAATTTACCACCCGCGTGAAGCTTACATAAGATCAGCTCAACACCAGAGACTTTCTCTTCTGGGTGGATATCAACTGGCATGCCTCGACCATCATCGATCACTTCCAGTGATTGGTCAGCATGTAGGATGACTTGTACTTTAGAGGCATGTCCGGCTAGCGCTTCATCGACACTGTTATCGATAACTTCTTGGCCCAGGTGGTTCGGGCGCGCTGTATCCGTATACATCCCTGGTCGGCGACGTACTGGCTCTAGGCCATTCAGTACTTCAATGGCCCCAGCATTATATTGTTCAGTCATAATACGGAATTGTTCTCAACGTTTATTTGTTACCTGAGCAACACCAATCAGAATGTGCTTACTCAGGAAACGAAAAAGCCACCCTGTTAGTATCTTTAAATGTTTGTAAATCCGATACATAACAAAGCAGCCAGAGTCTATGACCCTTAAGATCTTTCAGCAAAATATAGTCGGAAAGCAAACCGCCTATGTCAAGCAACGGTTGGATATATCAGCAAAAACTATGAGCGTATTCCAAGCGTTGCTATCAGTTACAGTTCTAGAAATTCGATAATCTTTGCAGGATAACGCTCAAAGCTCACAAAACTGTGATCACCGCCTTGTTCTACCGTTTGCTTCGATTGTGCGAACTTATTTACCGCCTGGCGATAATCTAAAACCTCGTCTCCGGTTTGCTGCAGTAACCAAAATGAGTCTGGCGATGCGATGCTTTGTACATCAAGAGCTTTCAACTCGTCAATATGGCAAGTCTCAAGTGTATAAGTTTCATTCGTGTAGGGGTTTGTTTGTTCGCCTAAATAGTCGACTAACAACTCATAAGGTCTGACGGCTGGATTAACTACCACCGCTTTGAAGCCAAATTGACTGTTCAACCAAGTGGACATGAAGCCCCCTAACGAACTGCCTACTAATCCGATTCGGTAGTCTTTTTGATACTGCTCGACAATTTCCAACAACAGTTGAGCGGCCAGCTGCGGGAAACACGGCAATTGCGGAATGATCACTTTGATGTCCGGGCGATGCTGCTGACAATACTCTCTCATTAGATTCGCTTTCATTGAGAGTGGTGAGCTATTAAAACCGTGGATATACAGTAGTAGAGAAGGTTTCGTCATAAGAGTCTCACATAAAAACAAAGCCCGAACATCATGTTCGGGCAGGATTAGTATCCGTTCGAGGAGAAATCGGGTTGGAACTGACCTTCTGGTAATCGATTAACCTGGGTCGTAATCTCGCCAGTCGGGTGCAGCTCTAATTCTCGCCAGCCTGGCGAAGTGGTATCTAGTGCAAAGTCATCTGAGTTAGGCTTGAATTGCACACACGTAGAAGGTGTCGCCATGACTCGAACCCCATGATGAAGCACATTCATATCTTGATGAACGTGCCCACACAGAACCCCTTTAACACCATCAAAACGCTCAATAATCTGCCAGAATGTTTCTGTATCTTTGAGTGTGTGTTGGTCTAGCCATGCGCTACCGACAAGAATTGGGTGGTGATGCAATAGTACCAGCGTATAACGCTCAGGATACTCGGCTAATTTTTCTTCAAGCAATGTCAGCTGCTTATCGCTTAAACGACCATGTGGTACGCCGACGACTTGAGAGTCGAGCAGAATCACTTGCCATTTGTCACCAAGCAATACATGCTCTGTGGCCTTGATCTGCTCTGATGGCAGCACACTGCCCATATTGGGTTTGTAGTCATGATTGCCCGGCAGCCAAAAACAATCTTTCTCGAGCGGCGCAATACCTGCGGCGAATCGTTGATACGATCCTGCGCTGTGATCTTGCGAAATATCCCCGGTTGCTAAAATGTAATCAAACCCCACTTTGCGGCGCAAAACCTCATCAACCACAGCAGAAAAGCTGTCGGCCGTTTTTACGCTCAGCAAACTTCCCTCATCGGCGTCAAACAGATGAGTATCCGTGATTTGTAAAAGTTTGATGCTGTCACTAGATGATTGCAAAATGAAAACCTGATTCGTCCACTATATTGTTATTTGTTATTTTCCTTTAGCGACGCGACGAGCAATTGAAGGCAAGTGGTGTTCTACTGATTCCACTTCTTAAACAAAACGTCAGCCATTCACCAAGGAATGTGTTTAGTTGATGCTTTTCATCTCGTTGCATCAATTTGTCGTTGGGATAATCATATTTAGCTTTAATGCGAGAGAAGTCTCCGCTTGAGCACACTTCCGCTACCCTCGCATCGTGATAAAGCCTGACAGACATCGTCGGTAAAGGAAACACTGGTGTTTCATCACTCTGACATATCTCAACAACTGTGGTGTATTTTGTGACTTCTTTCACGGTCAGCTGGTAAACCATATGCGCAGCTTGATAGCAGCGCACATCACCGACCTCGGCAGAGACAGGTAGCAAAGCATTTAATTTAGCGTAATTGGTCTCATAGGTTCTCATTAGACCCGCTAAATCAACATGATATCGCTGTTTTTCAGCTATCTGTGCCATTACTTACTCTCCACCGTTATGGGGGCTTGCCCATTGTGATTTCAACTCTAAATGGTTTAATTGCAACCATTGTACTGCAATAATTGAGGCAGCATTCTCAAGTTTTCCATCTATCACCCATTGATATGCTTCTTCACGACTGATGACGTGAACTCGAATATCTTCATCTTCATAGTCTAAACCATGAATGCCTTCCGCTTTAGAAGCATCGACTTCTCCGACAAAAATATCCAACTTTTCTGAGCATCCGCCTGAAGAGGGATAGTAAGACGTCATCGGAATAACACGCCCCACCTCAAGCCCCGCCTCTTCGTGAGCTTCGCGGCGGATCACATCTTCAACGGACTCATCTCGATCAATCATGCCGGCAACTATTTCAAGCTGCCAAGGGTGAGCATGTTCTAATGCACCAACTCGTATCTGTTCAATGATAACAACCTGATCCTGTATTGGATCATAAGGCAACATCGCCGCAGCGTGTCCACGTTCGAACATTTCCCGCTCGACAACATCACTCCAACCACCAGCAAACAGCCGATGTTTGAAACGGTACTTCACCATTTTAAAGAAGCCCTTAAATAAGGTCTCTTTCGAGATGATTTCCACATCTTGTGAAGTAAACTCGTCTTGTCGCTTGTCACACTGTTGCATTCAACACCTCTCTGAGTGAATCTTGTAGTGTACTCATTGTTAATCACTTGCTCAAAGGACTTGGCTCAACTTTTTGTATAATAGTTATAATTTATTTTAAGTATTGTACAAATTTTTATTGCACAGATGGATAATTACGTGTAAAAAAATGCAAAGTTTAGAGTAAATATCGTCCAAATTGAGTTAAACTACTGAGAATTAACCAATCTATTGACCGCGGGAATAGAAAATGAAAAAATTGCTTCCACTATTTATCAGTGCAGCGCTAGGTAGCATAAGTGCATCGGCTTATGCAGACTCACTAGCTGACATCTACGACTTAGCAAAGCAGAATGACCCACAATTGCTTAGCGTAGCAGCTCAGCGTGACCAAGCTTTCGAAGCAATCACCTCAAGCCGTAGTGCCCTTCTACCACAAATCAATTTAACTGCGGGTTACGAAATAATTCGTGGTGATATTGATTACGATTCAGCAGGTAAATCAACTTATGACAAGAATGACCTGACCGCTGGCATCAACTTCAGTCAAGAACTGTACAACCGCGCATCTTGGATTACGTTAGACACTGCTGAGAAAACAGCTCGTCAGGCAGATGCAACTTACGCAGCAACCCAGCAGAGTTTGATCCTGCGTGTTTCACAAGCTTATTTTGAAGTACTGCGTGCGCAAGACAGCCTGGTCTTTGTTCGCGCAGAAAAAGCTGCTGTTGGCCGTCAACTTGAGCAAACTAAACAACGTTTTGAAGTAGGCCTATCTGCAATTACAGACGTTCATGATGCGCAAGCTGAATACGATGCAGTACTGGCTGATGAAGTTTTGGCAGAAAACGATCTGATCAATAGCTACGAATCATTACGTGAAATCACAGGCCAAGAGCACAAGAACCTAAATGTGCTTGATACTGATCGCTTCTCTGCAAGCCGTTCGGATAGCCCTGCTGAAGCACTGATAGAAGTAGCAAAAGAGCAGAACTTGAGCTTGCTTTCATCACGTATTTCACAGGATATCGCTCGTGACAACATCTCACTAGCAAGTTCTGGCCACTTACCAACGTTGAGTTTAGATGGCGGTTATAACTACTCGGATAGAGCACAGAGTGCCACCGACTACGATCTTGATGCTCTAAACGTTGGCATTAACCTATCGGTTCCTCTATACACGGGTGGTAACACGACATCACAAACGAAACAAGCAGAGTATGCTTACGTTGCTGCAAGTGAAGATCTTGAAGCTCAGTACCGTAGCGTAGTGAAAGAAGTCCGTGCACAAAACAACAACATCAACGCGTCTATCGGTGCTTTACGCGCTTACGAACAATCTGTAGTTTCTGCACGCTCAGCACTAGAGGCGACTGAAGCTGGTTTTGATGTGGGTACTCGTACCATTGTTGACGTGCTTGATGCCACTCGTCGTTTATATGATGCAAACCGCAATCTATCTGATGCTCGTTACGATTACATCCTAAGTGGCCTGCAATTGCGCCAGGCAGTGGGCACTCTAAGTGAGCAAGACATCTTGAATATCGATGCGGGTCTGACGCCAGTAAACTAATCGATCCACAAGATAAGCAAAACGCCAGTTACAACAAAGCAACTGGCGTTTTTTATTGCCTGAAAAACACAGTTTGAACCTGGCTATCGCTCAAGGGATCAAAAAAGGCTACCCACAGGTAGCCTTTTGCTGAACAGCGAGCAGAATATTCCATTCAACCGTCTTCCTGAACAGCGACGAAGGAGCGTGATTCAGGATCTAATTTCGAGCACTTTATGGCCGAAATTATTTCATTAACTTCTCAGCGTGCTGACTCTAGATTCCTAGTCTCGCTAAAGCTCGCTGGAATGACCCGATAGTAATAGTGAAAACCAGGCATTAACCCGTTAACCTTTGCCGCCTTTAATCGCGTTAATGATCTCACTGGTCGAGCAGCCGTCTTCAAAGTTCAGTACGCGAACTTCACCGCCAGCAGCAATCACCTCTTTGCCACCTGCAATCTCTTCTGGTTTGTAGTCTCCGCCTTTCACCAACAAGCTTGGCAGCACTTCAGAGATTAGACGCTGCGGCGTATCTTCACTAAATGGTACCACCCAATCTACCGCACCTAAACCAGCCAATACCGCCATACGACGATCGGTTGGGTTTACCGGACGGCCAGGACCTTTAAGACGCTTAACAGACTCGTCAGTGTTCACGGCTACGATTAGGCGATCGCCCAATTCAGCCGCATGGTTTAAGTAAGACACATGGCCTGCGTGAAGAATGTCAAAACAGCCATTGGTCATCACAACCTTCTCGCCTTTAGCACGTGCTTTCTTCACCGCTTCGATCAAAGCTTTTTCTGAAATCACACCAAAGTCGGTATCTTTACTACCATGTACCGCTTCAGCCAGTTCAATTTCAGACAAAGTTGATGTTCCTAGTTTACCAACTACAACGCCAGCAGCCGCATTCGCTAGAGCACACGCTTCTTCAAATGATTTACCCGCAGCAACTGAAGCCGCCAGTACAGAAATCACTGTGTCACCTGCACCCGTTACGTCATACACTTCTTTTGCTTGTGTTGGTAGGTGGAACGGTTCCTGGCCACGGCGAATTAACGTCATACCATGTTCACTACGGGTAACCAGCAGGGCTTCAAAGTCAAACTCTTCCACAAGCGCCAGTGCTTTTTCCACCAGCTCCTGATCGGATTTCACTTTGCCAACCACATCTTCGAACTCTTTCATATTTGGCGTCAGAAGTGTCGCACCACGGTAGCGTTCAAAGTCGGCACCTTTTGGATCGATGAAGACAGGAACGTTGGCAGCACGCGCTTTCTGAATGTATGCCTGTACATGTTCAAGAGAGCCTTTTGCGTAATCTGACATGATCACGGCTTTAACGTTTGGCAGAGCGGTATCCATACGATTAAGTACAGGCTCGGCATCGGTATTTTCGAACTTATCCTCGAAGTCCAGACGGATCAACTGCTGACCACGGCTCATTACGCGGAGCTTGGTGATCGTTGGGTATTCTGGCAATGCTACAAAGTCACATTTTACTTTGAGTGAGTTAAGTGTTTCAGTCAGAACTTTCGCCGGTTCATCCATGCCTGTCAGACCAACAATGTGAGCATGGCCACCCAATGATGCAATGTTCATCGCAACGTTTGCGGCTCCGCCCGGACGCTCTTCATTGTTTTCTACTTTCACAACAGGGACTGGCGCTTCAGGTGAAATACGTCCAGTTGGGCCATACCAGTAACGATCTAGCATGACATCACCGATGATAAGCACACCAGCGCTGTTGTAATCAGGTAGAATTGGTTTCATTATTGGTCTCCAAAAATTAAATCGTGCAGAGTTTACCACAGCCCTTGTCGTGGCTAAATATTTCGCCTTAACTGAACCACTGATTCCATGCCTGCTTCACCCACTCTCTTTCAGCAACAAACTTATCTTCGACAACATCTGCATCTAAATTGAGCAGGTTTCGGTGATGTATCTCATTACGCATTGAGGTATAGGCGTTTATCAGTTGCATCGCTTGGTGTTCGTCCATTACCCCTTGTGCAATAAGCGTTTCAAAAATTCGTACGTTATCACACCAACGCGTTAATTTAGGTTTAGCATGGCTGTAGTTAAGTACCAGATACTGAGCAAGAAACTCGATGTCGGTAATGCCTCCAACATCCTGTTTAAGCATAAAGCGTCCTGCTTTTTTTCCACCGAGATGATCGCGCATTTTCTCGCGCATCTCGACTACCGCTTGTTTAAGCGCATCTTGCTCTCTCTCTTTACACAAAACGTCATGGCGAGTGTTGTGGAAAGCGACGGCTAGCGGCTCGTCACCATATATCATTCGCGCACGAACCAAAGCCTGATGTTCCCAGGTCCAGGCTTCCTGATGCTGATATTCGTCAAAGGCATCGGTTGGGCTCACCAGTAACCCTGAGGCACCCGATGGGCGTAAGCGAGTGTCCACTTCGTACAGAATTCCTGATGCGGTGCGGATAGAGAAAATATGGATGATGCGCTGCGCTAAGCGAAGATAGAACTGGCGGCCATCGATTTCTTTCTTACCATCAGTGTACACGCTGACCGGACAGTCATGCATAAACACGATATCCAAATCAGAGTTGTAACCCAGCTCCCAGCCGCCAACTTTGCCATAACCAATAACCGCAAACCCTCGGCCTTCACGGTCTTTGACATGGGTAGGTTCACCATACTTTTCTGATACCTGCAACCAGGCCTGGCTGACAACCGCTTCCACAATGGCTTCTGCCAGATAAGTTAAGTGGTCACTCACTTTCATCACAGGTAAGGCACCAGCAATGTCTGCCGCAGCAATACGCAAGATACAAATTTGCTTGAATTGGCGCAGTGCTTCCATCTGCTGTTCCATGTCGTCTTCTGGAATACGCGCCAGATAATCGCGCAGCTCAACTCGGTAGCTGTCTAAAGGAATCGGGTTGTACAGTTGCTGCGGATCGATCAGCTCATCAAGCAGGATTGGGTAGCGAGACAACTGCTCAGAAATCATCGGACTCGCCGTACACAGTCTCACGAGTTGCACCAGCGCTGCCGGGTGTTCATCTAAAAGCTCTAAGTAAGTGGTTCGAGTACAGATTTTGTGCAGCAAGTGCAGCACTCTTGGTAAACCAAATTGCGCGTCCGGGTGAGCGAATACCGCATCGAAGACTTTAGGCATGAGTCTGGTCAGCACTTCTCGCCCACGAGGCCCAAGTGTTTTCTTTGCGATATCTTGCTTAAACGCCATTATGCTTTTCGCGCAAGAGGCAAAATCTTCCACCTGAATATCTTGCTGCAGGATATGTTCAATGACATCCTGCTTTTTCGCCATATCCCACAGTTCATGAAAATGACGAGCAACAGTACTGCCTTCATCTTCTTCATCATCACCAATCAACGCATCGAACACCTGATGAACGTTACCCATATGTTGCTGAGTCTGCGAGGTCAACTGCTCCCAGGTGTCGCATTGCATTGCCGTCGCCAATTTCGTGCGCTCTATATCGCAGTCTGGAAGTGTCTGAGTCTGCTTATCTGCCATGGCTTGCAGCAAGTTCTCTAACCGGCGCAAATATTTATATGCTTCTTCCAAGTTCTGAACTTCTTGCGATGTCAACAAAGCCAGCTCTTCAATGCCTTGCAGTGTTTCCAGCAATCCTCGATTACGCAGACAGGGCTCGCGCCCACCTCGGATCAGCTGGAATACCTGAGCAATAAATTCAATTTCGCGAATACCGCCCGCACCAAGCTTAATGTTGTTATTTAATCCACGACGGCGCACTTCACTGCTGATCATCGATTTCATACGGCGTAAGGACTGAATCGCACTGAAGTCGATGTAACGTCGGAACACAAATGGACGCAGCATCTTGCGTAGTTCTTGGTACTGGGGATACATTTCACACCCCATCACACGAGCCTTGACCATTGCATAGCGTTCCCAGTCTCGGCCTTGCTCCTGATAATAGTCTTCCAGAGCCGCATAACTCATCACCAACGGGCCACTTTCACCGAATGGGCGTAAACGCATGTCAACGCGGTAACAGAAACCATCAAAGGTTTGCTGATCGAGTGCTTTAATAATGCGCTGGCCAAGACGGGTAAAGAACTGCGCATTGGCAATACTACGCCGAGTACCCTGAGTCTCACCGTTTTCTGGATAGGTAAAAATGAGATCGATATCGGAAGAGAAATTAAGCTCGCTACCACCGAGCTTGCCCATACCAATGACTAACATAGGCTGTGCTTCACCTTCAGCATTGGTGGGCGTCCCCCACTCTTTACAACAAGCCTGATATTGCCATTGGTAAGTTTCGAAGATCAGCGCCTCAGCCAGTTGAGAAAGATGACTCAGTGACTCTTCCAGTGTCCAGGCATGGAGGAAATCCTTCCACGCAATATAGACCATCTCACGATTACGGAACTGACGTAATACACGATGACCTGACATCTCATCCTGACACTCTGCCAGTAGTACCGCCAGTCTTGTCCGGTAGGATGCTTGTCGACTGGGCTCCGCCACCATCTCTGGCAAGTCCTGAGCGAGCTTTTCATCTCGATGAATGGCTTCAGTAATGAACTGACTCAGGCCAGAGACATAGTAAAATTGTTCTGCTAATTCACTTGGCCACAATTGAAAGTAACCAGCTTGCTGAGCATTTTGAACGGCAGATTCAGCGACAGAAATCAACGACGGAGGCAACTGCATTTTTCTTCCTTGTGAAAAGCACGATAAATGAGGTTTAAGTTATACCAGAGTTGACGCAAATAAAAACGCCCACAAAAGGTTTGTGGGCGTTTAATCATAAGCTGTAAATTCTTATACACTGAATGACTTAATTTTCTTGTCTAGCTCTTCAGCGTTGCTTTGCATGGTTTCAGACGTTTCCAACAGCTCGGTCACCACAATCACAGAAGCTTCCACCAGTTCTCTTACATTGGTTAAGTTTTGGCTCATTTCCTCTGCGACACTGCTTTGCTGACCAGATGCCGTGGCAATTTGGAAGTTCATATCATTGATGTGCGTGACCTGGGTAACAATGCCATCCAGCTCAGTGCCAGCATTCGAGACCAGCTCATTTCCTTCAGCAGCCTCAACCACGCTTTTCTCCATCAATTCCACAGCAGACTCTGCACTGGTTTGCAGTTGAGTAATCATTTCCTGAATTTCAATCGTCGCTTGTTGTGTCCGCTGTGCCAGGTTACGAACTTCGTCTGCGACGACTGCAAAGCCTCGTCCAGCTTCACCTGCTCGTGCCGCTTCAATCGCCGCATTCAGTGCCAGTAAGTTGGTCTGTTCAGAAATACCCTGAATGGTTCCCACCACACTGCCAATTGCTTCCACGCGCTCTTCAACCTGATTAACGGCCTGAGCAGAAGAGGCAATGTCGGTAGAAAGTTCACTCATTTTCGCGACGGTGCTCTGTAAGAACTGTTGGCCAGAAACCGCCTGGGAAGATGCTTGTTCCGTAAGAACTGATGCCTGATGCGCATGCTCCGCCACCGTTTGAACAGTAGAAGACATCTCACTCATCGCGGTGGCAAGCTGATCTATCTCATTGAACTCTTCTTGAGCAGACTCTTTGGTTTCAGACATGCTGATTGTCATCACTTCGGTCAGAGCCGATAACTCATCAGAAGCATTGACTTGCATTTGGATCACGTCATGTAATTGGCGACGTGTTTTTTCCAGTTCTCGTGCCACATCTCCGTATTCGTCCTTGCAATCCATACCAAAGGGTACCGATAAATTCTTGCTCGCCATCAGTTTTATTGCGTCATTCAGGTATTGAGTTTGACGCAGCATGACGCGTGCTGCCGCAAACAATAAAACAACAAAGACGATGATAAGTAACGCAGTCTGCCATACAACCTGAGTGAGGTACGCCTCGTAGTGCTGCTGAGCAACATCGACATTCTGTGTCGCATCCAACAATGAATCGTAAAACGTGTTGGCATCCCAAAGTTGCTTTGCCACAATCAAAATAGTACTGAAGACCATTAATATGACCATTTTTGGTACCAGTCGAATGTCGGATATGACTCTTTCCCACGGCTTAAATGCCAGTTTTTCCATTGTCAGTTCTCCACCGAGTCTTATATAGTTTTTGTCATTCTGTTACGCGAATTATTTCGAGATTTGTATGAAAAACAACGATATCAAAGACAGCACACGTCCAATGGGACTTTTGTCATTAGTTCTGTCCTTTTTGGCATTATTTGTGACCTCAGGCCTGTTATTTTTTTCGATCGATCGCGAAACCCGTCAAGTACTTATCGGTCTGGACTTCATAATCTGTAGTATTTTTATCTTACAACTCACCATTGATTTGATCCGCGCCACAAATCGGTGGACGTTCCTTAAGCTCCATTGGATAGATTTTATTGCCAGTATCCCAATGATCGAGCCATTACGCTTTGCCAGAGTCTTTCATATTTTGCGTATGATACTGGTACTGCGCTCTTCTAGATTCATTCTCCATCAACTCAAAGAGAACCGTCGAGAGACAACCGTCGCCTCCATCCTATTGTTGATGGTGATTTTAATTACTTTAGGCTCTAGCACGATGCTGTTCATTGAAGCCAAAGATCCTGCAGCCAATATTCGTACAGGGGCTGACGCTTTATGGTGGGTGTTTGTGACTATTTCGACCGTAGGATATGGCGATCATTATCCGGTGACCAGTGGTGGTAAATTCCTGGCTGTAGTGATCATTGTTTGTGGCGTGGGGATCTTCGGTATGATCTCAGGTTTAGTCACGTCAATCGTGACCGCGCCAACCAAGCAGGAAGATCACCGTACTCAACATACTGAGCGCATGTTGAGTAAACTCCTCGAGCAGCAGGAAACACTACTTAATCGGATTCATGAACTGGAAATGCAGCAACAAGAGCAACAGAGTCCAAAAGAAAAATAGGGCTTCATGGTCGAATGCCGTTCGTTTAACAGCGAACGGCATGTTTAAGTCCCTGCCATCCTGAACAGCGACGAAGGAGCGTGATTCAGGATCTAGTTGCCGAGTACTTTATGCCCAAAGTTATTTCATAACGGCTCAGGGCGCTGCTATTAGATTCCTAGTCTCGCTAGAGCTCGCTGGAATGACGCAGATAAAAATCGTTTCAACGTTTAATGTCATTATTCTCGCCAGTAGGGCTGCGCTTCAACGCTGATGGCGCGGGTTTGATCCATCGCATGCAAGATAGAACGCTCTTGACGGTGCAACCAGCGTTCTAGCTGCTCTTTTTCATCAGCTTGCAGCATACCCACCAGCGGCAACAAGTGATTCAGCATCAACAGGTCATCAATACCATGAACCAGATCCGCCCACGGAAGACGGAAGCTGTTCCGCTCATCGCTGTTGTACAGACTCGCAAATCCAATTCCAGTGTAGAGGTTACGCAGCAAACGGTAGCGCTGATCGACATAATCCTGCGCAGACAAATCACGCTCTGCCGGGAACGCTTCCATCAACTCCGCCCAAGTGCGATCCAGCTGCGTCACAGAAAATGGCATAATGTTGCTCGCCATTTTTTCACGTGCTTTTTCATCCAAGAATGGCTGCCAGCCACGCGCAAGAATCCAACGGCTCAGGTCAAGCAACAAGCCTGTGTAACGTGCTGAGCTTAATAGCTCCAGCACTTCTTCACGGCTTGGAAGCTCTTGTAGCTGCTGGGTTAGCTCAGAAACCAAGAACTTGCGAGCGTCAAGCTTACGCAGGACGTTTCCTTTGTCATCAAGCAACTCCTCAAGGTGAGCATGTTCGTCTAACCACCCAAGCTCTTCTTCCAGCCACTTTAGTTCTTGACGCAGAATCGCACTGGCTCGACGTGGGACAACGCCACCAAATATGGTTAAGGTCTGACGGATAAAACGCAGCGCATTGCTGATTTCGCGTAATGCTTCGACACACTCACGCTCCGCATAGATTTGCTCATGGTAATGCCAGTGGGACAACGCGTGCTCTAAAGAGTTAATCAGACAATATTCCACGGTGTCTGTGCTACGGCTGTCGACTAAAGCCAACGGTTTTACCTCATCGCCTGCATAGCCAGTTGCCAGACGATAGCCTTTGGCCGCTTTGCTTAAATTCCCCAGACGCATACCACCTTGCTCGCAGAAGCTACGCGCTAATGTAAACAGAGCATCGGTTTGGCCGGATTTGAGTTCCAGTTCGACTTCGCAAATTGGCTCTTGTCTCTCTTCTCCCTCTTCACCTTGAGCGATAACCATGCCTTGATCAAAGGCAACTTCAACCTGACTGCCATCAGGCATACCAATTAACCACTGCTCACGAGTGAAGTTAGTCGAAAATAATGGGGTAAGTTCGGATTGCAAGGTCTCGACATCTTTACCTGAAGGCCAGATGTCAGAAGGATGAAGCGTGAGATCCGGCTCGTCGCTCGTGTGCTCAGCATTGTATTCTGGTCTTTGATGTAAACCAGCGACGACGCGTCCTGCGGTTTTCACGGTTTGAACAAATACATCATCAAAACGGCGAATTCTTAAACCAATGTCATGCTTTCTTAACCATTTATCGCCAGTATCAAAGTAGGTGTTACCCAAGTCACGACAACTATGCTGAAGTACTTTTGTCTCAGAAATTTTTTCCTTTAAAGTTTCTGAAAATTCAGGAGAAACAAAAAACTTCAGTTCTATTTCGGTTTCCATAGCTATACCTTTCAAAGCAGATAGAAACAGGATATTGCGTATTTTCTTACACGGCAAGAGAGAAATATCACTCGAATGATGATCTAAAACAGTTTTAAAGAGCGATTTAATGAGTTAACATGCGCGCCTTTATAGCCATCGTTCAACATTTCGCCAAGACTCAAGAAATGGTGTATGTTTTTTTTAGGTTATAGTTATTAGGTTGAATGACCATGCCAGTAAATACAATTATGGGGTTATTTGCAAAGTCCCCTATAAAGCCTTTGCAACGCCACGTTGTCTGTGTCAACGAATGTTGTTCACACCTGGTGAAATTCTTTGAAGTTTCTTCAAAGGGTGACTGGGAAAAAGCAGCAGAAATCCGTGCTCAAATCTCTCATCTTGAGAAAGAAGCGGATGTTCTGAAACGTGAAATCCGTCTAAAACTGCCTCGCGGTTTGTTTATGCCAGTAGACCGTACTGACATGCTTGAGCTTCTAACTCAACAAGACAAGCTTGCTAACTTGGCAAAAGACATTGCTGGCCGTGTATATGGTCGTCAACTTGTCATTCCAGAGGCTCTCCAGCCAAATTTCCTCGCTTACGTTCAACGTTGTCTTGATGCGGCTAATCAGGCGCAAAAGGTAATTAATGAACTTGATGAATTGTTAGAGACTGGCTTTAAAGGCCGTGAAGTAACACTCGTTGCTGAAATGATTCATCAGTTAGACGTCATCGAAGATGATACCGATGCGATGCAGATTGAACTTCGTCAACAACTGATGGCGATTGAATCTGACATGAACCCTATCGATGTCATGTTCTTGTATAAGATTCTTGAATGGGTAGGTGGTATTGCCGACCAAGCGCAGCGCGTAGGTGCTCGTTTGGAAGTCATGCTATCTCGATCTTAAAACATAAGTTAACGACATAACGAAGAGCTTAATTAACACGTGTCATAAGGACGATGACGGTTTTCATCGTCTTTTTGGCGCGCGTAAAATTTTGTTCCGCTTGTTATAAAACAACTAGGTATTACGATGGATATCCTTGCGAACTACGGCACTGTCCTGATTATTGTTGCAGCGATTTTTGGTTTCATGATGGCAATTGGTATTGGCGCGAACGACGTTGCCAATGCGATGGGTACATCGGTAGGTTCAAAAGCGTTAACCGTGAAACAAGCCATCATCATTGCGATGATCTTTGAATTTGCGGGTGCATATCTTGCAGGCGGTGAAGTAACCGACACTATCCGTAAAGGTGTTATCGAAACATCTCTCTTTGCTCACCAGCCTGATGTCCTTGTCTACGGCATGATGTCAGCGTTACTTGCGGCGGGAACTTGGCTTCTGCTAGCTTCCTACATGGGGTGGCCGGTATCAACGACTCACTCAATTATCGGTGCGATCATCGGTTTTGCGTGTGTATCTGTAGGTACAGAAGCGGTGGACTGGGGGAGTGTTCAGGGCATTGTCGGTAGTTGGATCATTACACCAGTTATCTCCGGTTTCTTTGCATACGTGATTTTTGTCAGCGCACAACGCCTGATTTTTGATACAGAAAATCCACTGTTTAATGCAAAACGCTTTGTGCCAGTTTACATGTTCATCACCACAATGGTGATTGCACTGGTTACCATCAAAAAAGGTCTTAAGCACGTTGGTCTTCATCTGACTAATGGTGAAGCTTGGATGTGGGCGGCTGTGGTATCGGCACTTGTTATGGCTGGCGGTTACTTCTACATTCAGAAGAAATTTGCTAACCGTGAAGATGATCACAGCTTCTCTGGTGTTGAAGGCATCTTCAGTGTTCTAATGGTCATTACGGCTTGTGCGATGGCATTCGCACACGGCTCAAACGACGTAGCAAACGCAATTGGCCCTCTTTCCGCGGTAGTATCAACCGTTGAGCACATGGGTGAAATCACAGCGAAAAGCACAATCGCTTGGTGGATTCTGCCACTAGGCGGTATTGGTATCGTTGTAGGTCTTGCGACTCTGGGCCACAAAGTAATGGCAACCGTTGGTACAGGTATTACTGAACTAACACCAAGCCGTGGCTTTGCAGCGCAGCTAGCGACGGCATGTACGGTTGTTCTGGCATCTGGTACTGGTCTACCAATTTCAACCACTCAAACCCTGGTTGGTGCGGTTCTGGGTGTCGGTTTTGCTCGTGGTATTGCGGCACTAAACCTAGGTGTGGTTCGTAACATCGTTGCTTCATGGATTGTTACGCTACCCGCTGGCGCACTATTGGCTGTGGTATTCTTCTACGGCATTCAAGCAATGTTTGCTTAATTAAGACATCCGTCAATAGAATGTAAGCGCTTTGTCATTATTGACTCAAACGCACAGAAAGGGAGGCTTTGCCTCCCTTCTTTGTTGCACCAAAGTTTGAAACTGCATACTATTCGTCTAATTCCGGCTCCAATCATACGGTGCCAACGCTGTATCCAAGAAAAATCGTTAAGGGATTTACTGTGAAAAAACTAATCATCACGGTTTTGTTTACTTTGCTAGCAGCGCCAACGGCCCTAGCTGCAAACCGTTATATTTCTGATGACCTATTCACTTTTATGCACTCAGGTCCAAACAACACTTACCGCATTATTGGTAGTGTTGACGCTGGCTCTCAAGTACAACTACTAAGCGCAAATAAAGAGAGCGGTTATACACAGATTCGTGATTCTCGTGGCCGTACTGGCTGGGTGCAAAGCAAATTTGTCACCAACGAAGAAAGCATGGCGATTCGCCTGCCTCGTATTGAAAAAGAGCTGGCTGAAGTGAAAGAACAACTGGCCAATGCTCGTCAGACTTCGGACACGGAAAAAGCCGGTCTTGTGACCTCGCTAGAAACGCGTAATCAACAAATTTCTGATCTTGAGAACAAATACTCAGAGATCAGCGACCAACTGACTTCGATTGAAACAGAAAATCGTGAGCTGCGCGCTAAACTTGATACGCAAAAAGATGACATGCTGCTGAAGTACTTTACTTACGGTGGTGGCGTTGCGGGTCTGGGTCTACTATTTGGTTTGGTGTTACCTCACCTAGTGCCACGCAAGAAGCGCTCTCCTGCGGGCTGGGCATAATCACTCCCTTAGAATTGAATATTCAAAAGGCCACATTGTTGTGGCCTTTTGCTTATTTGGACTGAGTTAACCTTCCCACTCATACAGGGCCGGAATCCGGATCTGCTCACCCTGAAAATCAACGATCACCGCTTGTGGCTGGATCTCTTTTAGTGTGATCTGGCCATCCACCACATCGCCTTGATGATATTCCACGTTATTAATTTTTACCCAACGACGCTCGGCATCACTGGCATACATATGTGTTTGTAAGTTGAGAGCAGGCAAACGACCCTGCCACCGCTGAGCATTCCCCTCCAAATCATTGACGGGAGCCACACGCTGTGGCGCTATTCCTTCACTTCGGCGAGACAATGCATTCTCAACCTTCATCGCCAAGTCCGGTGACAGTGACGATAAATCGATATCTTCCAAAGTGAAATCTAAATCGTCATCGCTGGCTTGATTTTGAGTCGCTGGCGATTGTTCTCCTTGAGAGCTGCTCGCATATTCTTCAGGTTGTAAATAAGTCCCTAAATCACCGGATAACTCTGCACTTGGCCACTCTCTTGGTAACTGTGCTAGTTGTGAGATTTCTGGGTAGTCCAATATCTCAAATGGCTGTGCTGCAGCATTCTTAACCGTAACACGAGCTGGTGTTGTTGGTGTCGCAGGCGTCGCGGACTGAGAGCCAGGAACGAGCATCTCCAAATACCAGGCAGCCCCTAGGGCAGAAATACCAATAGGCAAAAGCAACAGGCTTGCATGCTTGGCGATAGACATTACACCTCCTCCTTATCAATGCTTGCCAGCGTTGGCGCATTAGGCTGCACATTCTGTTGTAATCGATCTAGCGTACGCTGACCTGCTATACCGTCAACACCAATGCCTTGCCAGCGCTGAAAGAGTTCGACGCGTTCTTTCAACTCAGAATCAAACATCGAGGTTCCCAAAGGCCGCTCACTGACTGCTTCAGCAAGCAATTGATCTAAGACTTCAATCGCGGGCCCTTGCATATCCAACCGCAATGTTTCTTGAAGCGGCGATTGCCATAGCTCAATGATATTTCCCTGCCACATTGGTTTTAACCAGGAAAGTGGTAAACGCAAGCGATGTTCACCATTAAGCACTTCAACTTTATCGTCGCCTACAGCGTAGAGAATCACATAGCCGATCTCGCCTTGATAATTCAGCTCCAAGATCACGGGTCTATTTTGCTTTACCAACAACGGCCATGTGGCCATTCTCCTTTCACAAACCATGGTCGATTGCGCCTCTGATAAACAGAGGTTATCGCGCACAGAAGCTCGGTAACCCCATAACTTGTACAGGTCGTTGACTGCAAGGTTGGATTGTTTTTGTGACAGCAATAATTCACGTTGCTCGTCAGTTAGCTGATCGTTTAGCACAACGGGTTCAACTGGCTCAGGAGCACTCTCAGGAACACTGATAGCGACGGTCTCTTCTACAAACGCAGAAATGGGGTTCTTCGGCATATAGTTAACGGCAGCCCAACCAACACCGAATGCCGCTGCCACCCCTATGGCTGCAGTGCCCCAGGCAGGCCAGCCAAACTGACGACGAGCCCTCATCTGTCCGGGTTTGTTGTCTTGCTGATAAATGTCGGCCTGAAACTGCATGACTTCTTCACAGGCGCGTAAAACCATTTGCTTATCGACAACAGCACTGCCTTGGTGATAACTCATGTTAAGCGCTTTATCGCAAATAAGGTTAATCAACCTGGGAATACCGTGACTGTACTTGGCTATCAGTTTGGTTGAACTGCGATTAAATAGCTGTTGATTCCCTCCAGCAGTGTGCAGTCGGAACGCAATATAATCCTCGGTTTCTTTTTCATCCAAAGGCAATAGGTGATAACGACCAGTAATTCTCTGAGCGAGCTGACGTAACTGAGTGGTTTGTAATAATCGTTGTAATTCTGGCTGGCCAACCAAAAGGACTTTAAGTAGCTTTCTGGTCTCAGTTTCCAAATTGGTCAACAAACGAAGTTGCTCTAAGACCTCAGCGGAAAGGTGTTGCGCTTCATCGATGACAAGTAACGTCTGCCAGCCAGCATTGTGATTGTCTAGCAGATAATGATGAATCACTCGATTGAGCTGCTTCAGTGTCGCATCTTGCGGGTAAATGATATTGAATTCATCACAAATCGCCTCCAGAAGATCTCGAGTCGAAAAAGTCGGATTAAGAATCAAACCCGCCTTAGTGGTCTCGTCCAGGTTGGCCAGCATAGCTTTTGCCACAGTGGTTTTTCCTGTCCCCACTTCACCAGTCAACATGGCAAACCCGCCCCCATCACCTAACCCGGCTTTAAGGTGCGTAATCGCTTCTTTATGACGTTGACTCAGATACAAATAACGAGAGTTTGGAACAATCGAAAAAGGTTGCTCAACAAACCCGAAAAAGTCCTTATACATAGGATCTCCAGCTAACAAACCACCCACTTTTGCTCAGACACATAAATGCATCTGCCGTTGGGAGTAAAGAAAAGTACCATTGCTTGCTACAATGTCCAACGACATATCAGTAAATTAAGAGGTTGTTCGTGCAAGTTTACTTAGTAGGTGGGGCTGTCCGGGATCAATTGCTCGGAATTGATCACTATGACAACGATTGGGTGGTGGTTGGCGCGACTCCCGAAATGATGCTTTCTCAGGGATACACTGCTGTAGGGAAAGATTTTCCGGTATTTCTTCATCCGCAAACCAAAGAGGAATATGCGTTAGCCCGAACAGAGAGGAAATCAGGCTCAGGTTATACTGGCTTTGAATGCTTCTTCGATCAAAATGTCACCCTGGAAGAAGATTTGATTCGTCGTGACTTAACCATCAACGCCATGGCAATGGATGACCAGGGTAAGCTTTACGATCCCTACGGCGGTCAGGACGATCTTAACAATCGACTCCTGCGCCACGTCTCTGATGCGTTTATCGAAGATCCGCTTCGAGTTCTGCGTGTGGCCCGCTTTGCAGCCAAGCTCGCGCCATTAGGCTTTACGGTGGCAGACGATACCATGCAACTGATGCGTGATATGTCTGCATCCGGGGAGTTAGACACACTGACACCGGAACGCGTTTGGCAGGAATGGCATAAATCGCTATCTTCGCCTCGTCCCGATATTTTTCTTGCTGTACTGCATGATTGCGGCGCACTGGCGGTTGTCCTGCCAGAAATTAACGCACTGTTTGGCGTGCCTCAACCTGAGAAATGGCATCCTGAAATTGATACTGGCATTCACACCTTAATGGTTGCAGAACAAGCGGCGAAGCTCAGCGTTTCTCTGCCAGTTCGTTTTGCGGCACAAGTGCATGATCTTGGCAAAGGAACAACGCCAAAGAATGAATGGCCGAGCCACAAAATGCACTGCCATACGGGCCTTAAACTGATCAAGGAACTGTGTGAACGTGTCCGTGTCCCCAATGAGTTTCGTGATTTGGCTTTGATGGTCTGCGAACAGCATTCCAACATTCACCGAGCAGCCGAGTTAAAACCGCAAACCATCATCAAAATACTCAACAAGTTTGATGTATGGCGTAAAGCCGATCGACTGCATGATATTTTAATCTGCTGTCAGGCTGACCATGCAGGTCGAAAAGGGTTAGAAGATCTGCCTTATCCTCAAGCGGAGATTTTTACCCGAGCTTACCAAGCCGCAGTAGCCGTGGATGTTCAGGCTATCATTCAGGACGGATTTAAAGGGCCGGCGATTCGAGATGAACAAGAAAAGCGGCGGATTGAAGCGGTAAGAGTCGCTTTGAATAAGTGACCTGATCTAAGGTTAATTAACCGAATGCTACTCATGCCAGGTCATTCCTGCGAGCTTAAGCGAGACTAGGAATCTAATATCAGCACGCAGGGAAGTTTTAGAAATGGCCTAAGCTACAAGAAACTCGGAGAGAAGATTCTGAATCACGCTCCTTCGTCGCTGTTCAGAATGACGTAGCGGTTTAGGTTTGCAGCTTGCGGTTAAGCAAGCTGCAAATCAGGCAATTTATTAGGCATTAAGCAAAAAAGCAAATAGGCCCACGCCCAGAATCAGACGGTAAATAACAAACGGTGTCATGCCCATACGAGAAATCAGCTTGAGGAAGAAGTGGATACAAATGTACGCACTCACAAACGATGTCACGATGCCCGTCAGCAGAAACCCAACGTGCACGGGTTCGCTACTGGTGACCAACTTCATACCAAGATAACTACCGGCAAGAGTGATGATAGGAATCGACATCAGGAATGAGAAACGCGCGGCGGCCTGACGGGTAAAACCAAGGTAAAGCGCTGCAGTAATCGTCGCACCAGAACGAGAGGTTCCCGGGATCATCGCCAGGGCTTGAGTCACACCAATAAATAGCGCTTTCTTCCAGCCAGTCTGGTATTCGTCTGCTTCCTGTTTCGCGTGTTTATCCGCCCACCAAAGCAATAAACCAAACACAATCGTCGTCGTTGCGATCACGTAGGCACTACGCAGATATACTTCGATGATATCTTTCATCAGTAAACCAAACACACAGGCTGGAATCGTAGCCAGTACGATCATCCACGCCAGTTTCGCTTCTTTACCACGATCCCCTTTAAAGATAGAGGCAAACAACGCCCGAAATAGCGTAAGCACTTCATAACGGAAATAGAGCACCACAGCCATCAAGGTCCCGACGTGAACAGCGACATCAAATGCAAGGCCTTGATCTTCCCAACCAAGAATAGCGGAAGGCAGGATCAAATGTGCGGAGCTGGAAATAGGCAAAAACTCCGTTAGACCCTGAATAAGAGCCAAAATAAAGGCTTCCAAATAACTCATGTAAATAACTCAAATTTAAAGTGAAAAAGAAACTGGTTTAAGACAATCAACTGGCTGCATCGCGAGCCAAACATCCGCAACCGTGCGTCCATCACCAGGAATAATCAAATGTGGTTCGAGATCATACAAAGGCTTTGTGACAAAGGGATATTTATAGATATCACTGCGAGGCAATTCAGGTTTTTGCTTAGAAATGATCTCACCAAACAACACTATATCCAGATCCAGTGTTCGATCCTGATACTTTTGCGCATTTTCTTCTCGCCCCCACTTAAATTCAATCTCACGCAGGCGATGGCTCAACTCTTCTAATGATAAAGTTGTACGCAGAGCAATCACAAAGTTGTAGAAATTCTGGCTGCTGAAACCAATTGGTTCACATTCATATATCGGTGATACAAGAAGATCTTCTCCAAGCTGTAGCAGCTCTGTATAAGCAACCTTCGCATGCTGCTCTCTGTCTATATTCGTACCGACACCGATATAAGCGGTGATCATGCCTGACCTCGCTCAATCACCACACCTACCGCGCGAGCTTGAGGAACCGCACCAGGTTTTGCTAAGCGAATTTTAATCCAAGGTACCGAAAAACGTTGCATGATCAACTCTGCTATTTCTTCCGCTACACGTTCTACCAATAAAAAACGACCATTCTCTATGTGATTTAATACTGCTTCACTCACTTGCGAGTAATCTAATGCATCTTGAACATCATCACTTTTACCAGCAAGCTTATTGTCATGTGCCATTTCGATATCCAGAACCAGCTTTTGTTTAATTTGCTGTTCCCAATCGTACACGCCAATCGTGGTGATCACTTCTAATTGTTCAATAAACACTTTATCCAGAGCCATCTTATGTCCTTCTATTGCAGAGGTCGGATACCCATTGAGGGTAATTTGATCGTAATATTCTATACCTAAGCCACTTATTATAAGGTTGCTATAAAGTGGCTTAGGTATAAAAACTGCAAAACACCTTTATATACAGGAACTCACATAATGCAAGCTCCTTCGTAGAGAGTGTTTCTGCTAGCAGCAGATTCACGCTATGATAGCAATTACGCTGGAACTGAGCATTAATTTCCAATCCATCAAGGACTTCTATGGACGCACTGGCACTGATAATGACAATGGCCGCCTACTTACTGGGTTCTATATCCAGTGCGGTGTTAATTTGTCGTCTGTTAAAACTGCCAGACCCGCGTAAAGTTGGCTCTAATAATCCAGGCGCAACCAATGTATTACGCATTGGAGGTAAAGGGGCTGCCATCTCTGTATTGCTGTGTGACATGCTCAAAGGCACCATTCCGGTATGGGGGGGCTACTTCCTCGGTATTAACCCGATCATCCTTGGCGTCATTGCAATCGCCGCATGCCTTGGCCATATGTATCCTATTTTCTTCCATTTCAAAGGAGGAAAAGGCGTTGCCACCGCTCTGGGGGCTATCGCGCCAATTGGGCTTGACCTTACAGCATTAGTGATGCTGACCTGGCTCTGCGTCGCGATCATCTTCCGCTATTCATCCCTTGCAGCCCTGGTTACTGTCTTGCTGACGCCCTTTTATACCTGGATGTTCAAGCCACAGTACACCTTACCCGTAGCGATGTTGTGTTGCCTGATTGTATTTAAACATCACCAGAACATCCGACGCTTGTTAACCGGCGAAGAGCCTAAAATTGGCCAAAAGAATCTGACAGAAAAAAACTCGGCATAGTGCCGAGTTTCTGTTTAGCGCAGTCTTAAGAGTAAACTTTATTTAGAAAGTTCAACAACATCTGATTGACGAACTCAGGCTGCTCCAGTGAACTGATATGACCCGCTTCTGGGATCTCAATCAGCTGACTGCCTGTAATGCAATCATTCATCAAATAAGATTCGAACACCGGGCGAGGCTTATCTTCACGTCCTACTGCAATTAACGTCGGCAAAGCAAACTTCTCTGAATCTTCAATCACATCACGTCGGCCGAAGACCATTCGACCAATTCGCGCTACTTCAACCGCACGCTCACCCTGCAGTGCTTGCAAGCTTTGCTTAAATGATGCGATGAGCTCTGGATTCGCTTGCTCGACATTGTTGGCAAAGAACAGCGGAGCGACAGCGTCGACAATCGGCTCAGGTACCGATTGAACTTGATTGATGGTATCGAGCATGGCGAAGTACTTTTTGTGTGTGACTTCTGGCTCCCAGCCAATAAAAGTATCCATCAATACCAGCGACTTCACGCGCTGTGGTGCTTGAGCAGTTAACTCCGCGCCCCACATGCCACCAACAGACAAACCAACAATAGAAAACTCTTCCACTTCGAGGTGATCCATCAACGCTAACATATGCTGGGCATAGTCGACTAAAGAGCGTGTTGATGCAGGTGCCGCCTCAGACTCACCATGTGCCCATAAATCCGGCACGATACAGCGATAAAACTGACTGAGAACTTCAACCTGTGGTGCCCACATTTGGTTATCCCACAAATAGCTGTGACCAAATAGCAGTACTGGCCCTTCACCTTTATCCAGATAGGCAAGTTGCTGACCTTCAATTTCAAATTTATTCATTGCGATATCCATTACTTCTTTTTCTATCCGGTGTTGCCAATGAACCAAACATCCCGAGGTTATTTGGGTATAAGATAAATACGATTACGCAATCGGCGTTAATTGATCGATCGGCCAGCGAGGACGGGCTTCGACTGCCATATCTGATACTTCACCGTTTTTCAGGCGCTGCATGCCCGCATAAGCGATCATCGCACCATTGTCGGTACAGAACTCTGTACGTGGGTAGTAAACTTCACCGCCCACTTTCTTCGCCAGTTTTTCTAGTTCAGCGCGTAGGCGACGGTTAGCACTCACACCACCCGCGATAACAATACGTTTCATACCAGTCTGATCCAGTGCTCGCTTACACTTGATCGCCAGCGTCGCACAGACCGCTTCTTCAAATGCCAGCGCGATATCTGCGCGAGTCTGTTCGTCATCGCCATTGGCCGCAATAGTATTCGCCGTGAATGTTTTCAGACCTGAGAAGCTCATATCCAGACCCGGACGATCTGTCATTGGACGAGGAAACTTAAAGCGGCCCGGTGTGCCTTTTTCAGCCAGTTTTGAAAGCAGTGGACCACCTGGGTAATCCAGCCCCATTAACTTCGCCGTCTTATCAAAAGCTTCACCAGCCGCATCATCAATCGATTCACCAAGAATTTGGTATTCACCAATGCCTTTTACTTCGACCATCATAGAGTGACCACCAGACACCAATACCGCAACAAACGGGAACGGTGGCGGGTTGTCTTCCAGCATTGGCGCCAGTAAGTGGCCTTCCATATGATGAACAGGTACCGCAGGCACACCCCAAGCGTAAGCAATACTGCGCCCAATAGTTGCGCCAACCAATAACGCCCCAACCAGACCAGGGCCTGCAGTATAAGCCACACCATCAATGTCTTTTGAGGTAAGGTTTGCTTCTTTTAATGCCTCTTTAATAAGAGGAATCGTCTTCTTCACATGGTCACGTGAAGCCAACTCAGGCACCACACCACCATAATCCGCGTGAAGTTTTACTTGGCTGTAAAGCTTGTGTGACAATAAGCCCTTTTCATCGTCATAAATCGCGATGCCAGTCTCGTCACAAGAGGTTTCAATACCAATAATGCGCATGGTTATCTCAGTATGCTTTCTATATAGAGGAAATTTGGGCGTCATATTACCTTGCCTTCGTGCTGCAAACAAATTTTGTACAGACAATAATCGATAAAAGGCTTTACAAAGCAGTTGTGATCGGATTAAAATTCCGCACCATTTTTGATCAGCTGGTAAGTGACCAAATAATTGTGATTTGGTCTGTTGAATTCCAGCATTAACGAATAACCCCTGAGGTGAAAGGCATATGCCAGTAGTTAAAGTACGTGAAAACGAACCGTTCGACGTTGCTCTACGTCGTTTTAAGCGCTCTTGCGAAAAAGCAGGTATCCTTTCTGAAGTGCGTCGTCGTGAGCACTACGAAAAACCAACTACAGTTCGCAAACGCGCTAAAGCAGCAGCTCAAAAGCGTCACGCTAAGAAGCTAGCTCGCGAAAACGCTCGTCGCGTTCGCCTGTACTAATAACTGAGCTCCATAGAGGAATTTAGTTATGGCTCTGATTGAACAACTCAAAGAAGAGCAAAAATTAGCGATGAAAGCCAAGGACAAATTGCGCCTTGGTACTATTCGTTTAGCCTTAGCAGCCATTAAGCAACGTGAAGTGGACGAACAGATTACTCTGGGCGACGACGACATTATTGCGGTAATGACTAAGATGGTTAAACAACGTCGCGACTCTGTTACGCAGTATGAAGCAGCGGGTCGTCAAGATCTTGCTGATGCGGAGCAAGCAGAAATTACGGTTCTTGAGGACTTTATGCCTCAACCACTGACAGACGATGAAGTTGCGACTCTTATCGAGAGCGCTATTGCAGAATCTGGTGCAGCTGGCATGCAAGACATGGGTAAAGTAATGGGCGTTTTGAAACCGCAGATTCAAGGGCGTGCAGATATGGGTAAAGTAAGTGGTTTAGTTCGCGCTAAATTGGCTTAACACCCCACCCAATTGCAGCAAGCCGTGCTATCCTTTGGAACGCACGGCTTGTTTGTATCTGAATGAAATAACTCAAAGTCGCACGCAAACTTTCTCAGTAATTCATTCGCACCAATCATGATTTTTCTTTTTTGTTAGGTTTTATGGCTGGACACATCCCACGCAGTTTTATCGATGACCTTCTAGCTCGGCTTGATATTGTCGATATCGTCGACGCGCGCGTGAAACTTAAGAAAAAAGGCAAAAACTACGGCGCTTGTTGCCCATTCCACAATGAGAAAACGCCCTCTTTCAGCGTTAGCCAAGAAAAACAGTTCTATCACTGTTTTGGTTGTGGAGCGCATGGCAACGCCATCGACTTCATCATGGAGTTCGAACGCCTAGACTTTGTGGAAGCCATCGAAGAGCTTGCCTCTTATTTAGGTCTGGATGTTCCACGTGAACAGCGTAGTGGTGGTGGGCAGTTTAAGTCTGGCCCACAAGCCAGCAGCAGTGAAAAGCGTAACCTTTACGATCTAATGGGCAGTATCGCTCAGTTCTATCGTAACCAGCTAAAACAGCCAGCCAACAAAGTTGCGATTGAATATCTGAAAGACCGTGGCTTATCTGGCGAAATCGTGCAGAAGTTTGGCATTGGTTACGTGGCTGACGAGTGGGACTTAGTCCGTAAAAACTTCGGCCAGCAAAAAGACGCTCAAGACATGCTCGTGACGGGCGGCATGTTGATTGAAAATGATAAAGGCAACCGCTACGACCGATTCCGCGGGCGTGTGATGTTCCCGATTCGTGACCGTCGTGGTCGGGTTATTGGTTTTGGTGGCCGAGTGCTCGGCGATGGCACACCGAAATACCTTAACTCACCGGAAACGCCCATCTTTCATAAAGGTAAAGAGCTTTACGGCCTTTACGAAGTAATGGAGGCTCATAAAGAGCCGAAGCAAATCCTGGTAGTAGAAGGGTACATGGATGTCGTTGCTTTAGCGCAATATGGCGTCGATTACTCTGTCGCTTCTCTAGGGACCTCTACAACCGGTGATCATATTCGCCAGTTATTTCGACAAACAGATACTATTGTTTGTTGTTACGATGGTGATAGAGCAGGTAGAGAAGCTGCCCGAAGAGCTATGGAAAATGCGCTCGAATACCTCAATGCAAATAAAGTACTAAAAGTTCTATTTCTTCCAGATGGTGAAGATCCTGATAGTTTTGTGCGCAAATTCGGTAAAGAACAGTTAGAGAAAGAGATTTCAAATGCAGAGTCATTAATCGACTTCCTACTAACTGAAATTAAAAAAGAAGCTCCAGATACTGATCCTAAGAGATGGGGGACGTATGTCGCAACAAAAGCAGCACCGCTTTTAGACAAAACGACTGACCCATCTTTAAAAGCATATCTTTGGAAAGAGCTAACTTTGGGTACCGGATGGAGTGACTTTCAGCTACAAAAGTTTCTAAATACACTGCTCAAAAGCAATCCAGAAACTCGACCTCAGCCGCACAAAGAGATCAAACGAACTCCAATGCGTGAGGTTATTGCTCTACTTATTCAAAATCCGAGCTATGCTCAAATGGTACCGGACCTTTCCACAGTGAGAGATTTATCCATACCAGGCCTCAGTTTATTTGTAGATGTACTTGATAAATGCCAGGCGCATCCCCATATAAACACAGGCCAATTATTAGAGCACTGGCGAAATAGCCAGAATGAGGCACTTCTGTCTCGTCTTGCGAGCTGGGATATCCCACTCGATGAAGACAACCAAGAAGAAATATTTTTAGACTCACTGGACAAAATTATTGCCCAGTGCGTAGAAAAGCAAATTGAAAACCTGCAGGCCAAAGCAAGAAGCGTCGGTTTATCAGCCGAAGAGAAAAGGGAGCTGCTAGCACTTATGCTAGATTTAAAAGCGTAACCCTGTTTAATTAGTCAGCATCAATTTAATTTGTTATAGTTAGTGGTTTGCATTTCGCATACTGATTCCTTCACCAGATTACGAAGTTGGATACCGTCTATGGATCAAAATCCGCAGTCACAGCTAAAGTCACTTGTTATTAAAGGCAAGGAACAAGGCTATCTGACCTACGCCGAAGTAAATGACCACCTCCCTGCTGAAATCGTAGATTCAGAACAGGTAGAAGACATCATTCAGATGATCAATGACATGGGCATTAAGGTAGTAGAAACTGCTCCTGATGCTGATGATTTAGCACTAAATGATGACACAAATATTACCGATGAAGATGCAGCGGAAGCTGCAGCCGCTGCACTTTCTAGCGTAGAAAGTGAAATTGGTCGTACTACAGATCCAGTACGTATGTACATGCGTGAAATGGGTACTGTTGAGCTACTGACCCGCGAAGGCGAAATCGACATCGCAAAACGCATTGAAGAAGGTATTAACCAAGTTCAATCATCGGTTGCTGAATACCCAGGAACGATTCCGTACATTCTTGAGCAATTTGATAAAGTTCAAGCAGAAGAGCTTCGCCTTACGGACCTGATTTCTGGCTTTGTCGACCCAGATGCAGACGATACCGCTGCACCGACAGCAACACACATCGGTTCTGAGCTATCTGAATCTCAATTAGAAGATGAAGATAACACAGACGTTGATGATGATGAAGACGAAGACAAAGACGACGATTCAGATGATGATTCTGAAGAAGATGTTGGTATCGACCCAGAACTGGCTCTGGAGAAGTTCAATCAGCTACGTAGTACATACCAAAATCTACAATTAGCGATTAACGAATACGGCTACGAAAGCCCGAAAGCAACCGTCGCTAATGAAATGATGCTAGACGTATTCAAAGAATTCCGTCTAACGCCAAAACAGTTCGATCACTTGGTGAATGAGCTGCGCACTTCTATGGATCGCGTTCGCACGCAAGAACGTTTGATCATGAAGTCAGTGGTTGAATACGGCAAAATGCCGAAGAAATCATTCATCGCTCTGTTCACTGGTAATGAATCAACTGATGCTTGGTTAGATGAAGTTTTGGCTTCTGACAAACCATATGCAGAGAAGATCAAACGTAACGAAGAAGAAATTCGTCGCTCAATCACTAAGCTAAAAATGATTGAAGAAGAAACTTCTTTGAGCGTACAAAATGTTAAAGACATCAGCCGTCGCATGTCTATCGGTGAAGCTAAAGCTCGCCGTGCGAAGAAAGAGATGGTTGAGGCGAACTTACGTCTGGTAATTTCTATCGCGAAGAAATACACCAACCGTGGTCTACAGTTCTTGGATCTAATCCAAGAAGGTAACATCGGCTTGATGAAAGCGGTAGATAAGTTCGAATATCGTCGTGGTTACAAGTTCTCGACATACGCAACGTGGTGGATCCGTCAGGCAATCACTCGTTCAATCGCAGACCAAGCACGTACGATTCGTATTCCGGTACACATGATCGAAACGATCAACAAACTAAACCGTATCTCTCGTCAAATGCTACAAGAGATGGGTCGTGAGCCGCTACCGGAAGAACTGGCAGAACGCATGCAGATGCCAGAAGACAAGATTCGTAAAGTGCTGAAAATCGCTAAAGAGCCAATCTCAATGGAGACACCAATCGGTGACGACGAAGATTCGCATCTAGGTGATTTCATCGAAGATACAACGCTAGAACTGCCATTAGACTCAGCAACAGCAACTAGCTTGAAAGGCGCGACAAAAGACGTGCTTGCAGGTCTGACACCGCGTGAAGCAAAAGTACTTCGCATGCGCTTTGGTATCGACATGAACACTGACCACACTCTAGAAGAGGTAGGTAAACAGTTCGACGTTACTCGTGAACGTATTCGTCAGATTGAAGCAAAAGCACTGCGTAAACTTCGTCACCCAAGCCGCTCAGAGACTCTGCGCAGCTTCCTAGACGAGTAAGCCAGGCGCTCATCAGCGTTAAAAAATCCTAAAAAGGTGACCCTAGGTCACCTTTTTTATTATCCACTGTTCTAAGTGGATAAAAACTAAGCGCAATTAGCCATACTGGTATCTAGACACCTCGCAGCGCTTCCCCTATAATCGTTGACCTATCAGGCCCCTTAGCTCAGTGGTTAGAGCAGTCGACTCATAATCGATTGGTCCGCAGTTCAAGTCTGCGAGGGGCCACCATATTCCAGAAGGCTCGTAGAGAAATCTACGGGCCTTTGTCTTTTCTGGTCCGGTCTATATTCGGCCCTAGATTTACCTCACTATACTTTCCAGTCTGACTGATGGTCCTTCGCTGTCAGTAGACGTTAGCAAGCCGATATCACGAACCTTGGTTAGCTTTCATATCTGAAGCGTCCTAACTCATCTCATAGAACTTCTCAGCGTAGTTTTAGCCACAGGTCTGTATCTCAGCTACAGATTCATTTCGAAGTTGATTTAGCGACGTCAACGAAGACAGTACAGCGCTAAACTCCCAGTTAAAGACTGGACGAGGAGCGGAACAACGACACAATTTGCGTAAAAATTGATGTGATGGGATGTGGGTAATGTAAGGGCTGACTGGGTCAACCTGATATGGCCGACCCAGCACTTTAGAGTTTGGATTAGTTGAGTTAGAAGTAGTAACGAGCACCAGCATAAAAGCCACGTATCGCAATTTCTACGTCATCAATTTCAGTATTTGCGCTTCGATAACCAACATTTAAGCTAATGCTTTCATTAATGTTATACCCTCCCTCTACACCAAATTGATAACCAGTCTCAGATTCTTCAACTGCGTTTGTCTTATCTTTCAGAGTCATTTGACCTAGGCCAACTACGCCCGAAAGGTAAGCACCATTATCAAAAGTATATTTAGGCTTAAGGTTCGCAAAAATCGCATGCCCATCTGCTTTCATCGTTCCTAAAAAATCCACTTCACCAAAATTTTGGTATTCAAGTTCGCCTGCAAGTTTAAAAGATTCTTCTAACTTTGACTCATACCCGACAACGGCATTAAAACCAACGTCATTTGATTCCTCGATTGATACACCACTATTTTCCAGTTCCGTATCATTCGCAAATGCCACATCCGCTCCTAAATAAAAGCCTGTTTTTGTCCCAGCAACCGCTGCACTACTGATGAAAAAAGACAACACTGCTAAAGAAAATACATTTTTAGTTTTCATTTTTATCTCTAAAATTTACTAATTTTTTATAGCCACATATAGCCATGACATTTTAATCAATAATTACAATGAATTATCGCGCGTCATAATATTCAAAACAGTGCTTACAAGCCATGACTCAAATCACATCAACCGAATCATATGCAAAAAGCCTCTTAATCAAATGCTTTTACTAAGGGGGATTAAACCAGCACAACAACCAAAAGTAACTTAAAGCGCACCGATAAAGGCCCGTAGAGAAATCTACGGGCCTTTATCTTTTCTGGTTTGGTCTATATCCGGTCGTAATTATTGCCAGCAAGTACCGCACCCGTCTTTTACCAATACCTGTTATTTAGTGAGCATAGAATCGCGCAGAAATGACTAAATTATTGCTTGGCATTGGTATTACTATAAATTTTCGTATCAATAAGTACCTCACGTGCAATACAAACACATGAGCAGTAATTGAGATACAGGCTGAAGTTACACACTATTCATTCAGCAGATTCAAAGCAGCATTCGGAATCAACCTAGCTTGAGCTAACATAGATGATGAAGATTGTTGAAGAATTTTAGCTCGCGTCATTTCGGTTGTTTCTTTTGCGTAATCGGTATCCGTACGGTTTCCTTTTGATTCACTGATATTCTCATGCATATTCGTTAGATTAGAGAGCATGCGATCAAACCGATTCTGCAAAGCCCCCATATCTGCTTGATGCCCATCCACATAATTCAATGCAGAATCAATGACAGAGACGGCTTCTTGGGCGCCTCCTATGCTTGTCACATCAATGTTCTCTACAATTGTCTTACGGCCGTTATCGAAGTTAAACTCTCTGGCCAGACATCCAGAAAAACAAATTTCCCCTTCTGCAACATCTGCCCCAACAAACATTTGTAGTTCACCGGTACCGGATACGGATGCTGTAACAAACTCTTGCTGTCCATTGATATAAGTTGCAAGTTCTTCAATATCATCTCCAATCTTGGCTTCGATATTGATACTTACATCGTTTCCGGCTCTATCGGTGAAATCCATACCGAGCTCGTGAGCATCACCTTCGACAGCCCAGCCTTCGTCTTTGGCTTCCTCTGCAATAAATATCGTTCCACCCATCAGTGAAGAGCTTGAACGCATATCCTTTAGTTCCAATAGTATCGTTTCATTATTGGAACCAACTTGAAGCGCTTTCTTGCCATAGCTACCATCTAACAGTCTAGTCCCAGCAAAGTTAGCTGAGCTAGCGATACTATGCAGTTCTTCCTTTAAGGCTTGGACATTTTTTTGAATTGCCTGCCTGTCAGCTATTGAGTTTGACCCGTTCGCCGCTTGCAATGAATGGTCTCTCATATCCTTTAGAATGCTAGATATTTCCCGTATAGACCCTTCAGCAGTCTGGACTATGGCTACTCCATCATTGACATTCTTAGCTGCAACATCCAGCCCTCGACTTTGTACATGTAGTCGATTCGCAATTTGTAACCCAGCAGCATCATCTTTAGCACTGTTTATCTTTTTTCCCGAAGAAAGTTTAAGTATTGATGAATTATAATCATCAGAAGCATCAGCAATGTGACGTCGTGTTGCTAACGCAGCGGTGTTGTTGTGTAGGCTCAATGTCACGCATAGCCCTCCTTTCCATTATTGCTGCTAAAAAATATGGAACTAAAGTCTCATTCTGTGTATCGACCAAAACCATCATCACTTTAGGGGCTATATGCATAAAAACTTGAATATTTTAACTTTAACCCATTCATACAACAAATGAACAAGCAGTTCCTTAAAGAAAAAAGGCAACTGTTAAAAAAGGAAGTGCGCTTTTAAGCGCTAAAGTCTCATTGGCGGGACACACTAGAAGAAGACCGAGCGATCAAATATTGACGACTTTTATAAATATGCTAGATTAGCCGTATAGACGTCCAAAAAAATAAATGGAGTTATTATGGAAAGTTTGCGCCAAATTAGACAGTTACCTATTGTTCTCATCGCAGCCCTAAGCTTAGCGGCCTGTGGGCAAAAAGATGAATCAGTCATCAAGGTAGGTGCAACGGTTGGTCCTCATGCACAAGTTGTCGAAGCCGTTGCCAAAGAAGCAGAAAAACAAGGGCTAAAGGTCGAAGTAGTCGAGTTTTCCGATTACGTCACACCAAACGCAGCGTTAAGCGATGGCAGTATCGACATCAACAGCTACCAGCACCAACCGTTTCTGGACAATTTTAACAACAGCCATGACGCTCACTTGGTCTCTATCGGCCAATCCATTCTGATGCGTATGGGGATTTACTCAAACAAGTTTCGCTCTCTTGAAGAGCTTCCTGAGAATGCTCGTATCGCTATTCCTAATGATCCAACCAACGGTGGGCGCGGTTTGCTTCTTCTTGCTGACGCGGGCTTGATTACGTTGAAACAAGACGTCGGCCATAAAGCGGCATTGACCGACATAACTGAAAATCCTAAACGTTTTCAGTTTGTTGAAGTCGATGCAGCTCAGCTGCCAAGAACGTTAGATGATGTGGATGCAGCAGCGATTACCATGAACTATGTGATGTCGTCTGGCCTTGACCCGAAAAAACAGGGTATTTATTTGGAGTCTAAACAGGCACCTCTGGCGGTTATGGTTATCGCAACGCGCGAAGCAGATAAAAATAAACAAGAGTACAAAAAGTTTGTTTCTATCTACCAGTCTCAGGAGATTCGTGACTACTTGGAAGAAACATTTAAAGGAACGATTGAACCTGCGTTCTAACCTGTAAAAGTGTACGTTAGAAGATTAAGCTGAATCTTTGAGTAAGGCTCGTGGAGATATTATCCATGAGCCTTTTTACTTTTAAGCTTCACCCTCTGACGAACTCGGTAAGCCAGGCTACACATTATTAGCGTTTCCACGACGCTCTGCTTCTAGCCTCGCAGCTAAGTACTTTTGAGTCGCTAATACTAAATCAGGACGATCAATTAACTTCCAGAGAAAGTATGGCGGGATGAAGAAAATAACAAAATATAGTGATTCATGGAAAAAGACATTAGCAATTGAATCTTGATGCTCAAAAAATGCTGTCAGGGCAAAAAGATCCAACAAGACCCCTACCACTCCAAAAACAACACAGACCACTATCGCTAACCCCAAGAGTTCACGTAAGAAATATTTATATATCATGGCACTAAATCCTTCTAGCAGTACGTCGTACCAAGATACTCCTCTAATTACTCCGTTAGCTTGATTACGGTCAATTTCTGCTAGATACCAATAAGAAGTTAGTTTTATAAAAGCTAACTTCTACTCAATATTACAGCTATAAGAAACTGTCCCAGTCATCCCTGTCGGCGATGAACATCCTGAAAACAAAGAACTAATGAACATATCAATTCATCCTTACGTCATTAGAAGTGAGAGGGAACACACAGAACAAGACATCGACCTGATTCTGTAGTTCTCACACATAGAATAGAGAAAGCCGCTTACTGGTTTGTAAGCGGCTTTTTATTTTTGCTCTGTCAGGCATTAACTGGCGGACAGCTCTGCCAGCCGCTTCGCAGCGCGGCTATGGCGAACCATCAAGTCCTGTAAATCCACCCCAATCACTTCACCATCATGCACACGCCATTGGCCAGCGACCATCACTCGGTCAGCCTGTTGTGCGCCACATAGCAGTAAAGCGGCCAGCGGATCATGACTCCCTGAGAAGCGAATATCATCCAGCTTAAACATAGCAATATCAGCCTGATAACCGATGTCTAGTTCTCCAATATCGTGTCGCCCCATCGCAAGAGCAGAGCCTTTTGTCGCCCAGCGCAGAGCATCAAAATGCGTTACTTTTGCTGATCCATACTGCAGGCGTTGCAGGTACATCGCCATGCGGACTTCGGCGATCATATTGGATCCATCGTTTGAGGCAGAGCCATCCACGCCAAGACCAACTTTCACACCGGCCTGTTCAAGCTCCAAGTTTTTACACATACCAGAGGCCAGCATCATATTGGATGTCGGGCAATGACTGACCCCAACGCCCGCTTTACCTAATCGTAGAATCTCTTCAGAGTTAAAATGAATACCATGAGCCAGCCAGGTCCGCTCGTTTAACCAGCCAACATCTTCCAGATAATCAACCGGACGTAATCCAAACTGCTTGATACAGAAGTTCTCTTCATCAATGGTTTCACACAAGTGGGTATGCACCATGACATTCTCATCTTGAGCGATTCGCGCAGTCTCTTTCATCAGATCCGTGGTCACCGAGAATGGGGAACATGGCGCAAGCGCAATTTGAATCATCGCGCCATCATGGTCTTGGTGATATTCATTGATCAGTCTTTTGCTGTCATCGACAATCGTTTGCTCTGTTTGGATAGTATGCCTTGGCGGTAAACCGCCCTGATCTTCCCCCAAACTCATTGAACCCCGAGTAAAAATAGTGCGTACGCCAAGGCTGTGTGCAGCTTCAACTTGCAGATCGATGGCATGTTCCAGACCATTGGGTAATAAGTAGTGATGATCCGAAGCGGTCGTGCACCCTGAACGCATAAGCTCAACTAAAGCCAATTCAGTGGCAACGCTCATCATTTCCTGGTCAAGGTTCGCCCACACCGGATAAAGGCTTTTCAACCAGTGAAACAGCTCTTTATTGAGAGCATCGGGATAAGCGCGAGTCAAAGTTTGATAAAAGTGGTGGTGGGCATTGATTAGCCCTGGAGTGATGACGTGCTGGCTGGCGTTGACTACCGAATCGATTTTGCTGTCAGGCGTGGCATTAAGTGCCACCAGCTCAATAATTTTGTTTCCGCGAATCACCAGACCTCCGCGAGCGTCCTGCTCATTGCCAGTGTAAATCGCGAGTGGATTCTTAATCCAGATTGTTTCCATTCATAAATATCCTTAGCCGTTTCAACCATTTCAGGGGAATCGGACTTGTACCCACATCTTCACAAGAGAAGATGTTGAGTGGTTTTATTTGATTAAAAATACCGATATGACGGCATGTAAAGAGCCCAAATAATGAGCCGTAACTACCATAACATAAGCCTATCTAAAGTGGACAAAAATTCTGCACCGCCTTCTTAATCTCAACTCGGCGTTCAATAAATCGTCACCCTTTTGTCACCAAAGACTCACTGTTTTGCCGCTGAACTGTCATCTGTAATTCCTACTATCCAGTTAGAAACTTGCACGCTGAGGTAAATATGGATAGCACTACCCCTTTTCGTCTCCCTCGTAAAACGCCATTTGGCATTGGTGAAAATGTCGCTGAGTGGGCTACTGGATTAAGCCAGCTCGATAAGTTCTATGCGCAAAGACCCGTTAATGCAGATATTCAAACCTTCTTACGCTTTACGCTGTCGATTTTAGGTATCGACTACCGAATTGCTCATGGTTCGCTCGACGCCGTTCCAAAACAAGGCCCTACCGTTATTGTTGCCAACCACCCTCTCGGCTGTGTCGAAGGCGTGATTCTGGCTGAATTACTGCTCATGGTTCGAGATGACATCCAAATCCTCGCGAATCAATACCTTAAAACTGTCCCGGAACTCGACCAGTTGTTTATTGGTGTGGATGTATTTGAAGGCAAAGATGCGGTCAAATCCAACATGAAAGCACTGCGCGCGGCGAACAGACACCTCGCTAATGGCGGATTACTGTTAGTTTTCCCGGCGGGTGAAGTATCCCAACTGGTTGATAAACAGCAGCAACGCATAGAAGACAAAGAGTGGAGTCGCAGTGTCAGTACGTTAATTCGTAAAAACAAAGCGACAACCGTCCCTGTATTTATTAACGGACAAAACTCGAAACGCTTTTACATGGCCGGAAAAATCCATCCTTTGCTAAGAACGTTAATGCTGGGTAGAGAGCTACTTAATAAGAATGCTCAGACCATTGAGTTATCGTTTGGACAGGCGATTAAATTTAAAGAACTGAATAACCTCAGTGACGATCAGGTGGTCAATTATTTGAGGCTCAATACCTACCTGCTTAACCGTGATCCCAGCACTCCTGGGCAAACCACATCGACGAATGATTTGCTGCCTATTGCGGCAGGGTTACCAATAAGCCAATTACTCGATGAGCTGTACAGCTTACCTGCAGAAGCCAAACTTCTTGAAAGTGGCGAGTTTGAAGTCTACTGCACATCCGCTTATCAGATCCCATCTCTACTGCATGAAATCGGTCGTCTACGTGAATACAACTTTCGTCAGGTGGGCGAAGGCACAGGACAAGCAATCGACATCGATCATTTTGATCATGATTACCTACACCTGTTTGTCTGGGATCGTGAAAATCAATGCATGGTAGGCGCTTATCGTCTGGGATTAGTGGATAAATTACTGGCCAAACATGGTGTTGAAGGGTTGTACTCTCGCACCCTGTTTAATTACGACCAACGCTTCCTCGATAAAATGGGTAAATCAATTGAGATGGGGCGTTCGGTAATTGCGGAACAATACCAAAAGAGCATGAGTGCCCTACTGCTGCTTTGGAAAGGCATTGCGACGTTCGTACACAGAAACCCAGAGTACACGCACCTGTTTGGTCCCGTCAGCATAAGTAACGATTACAGCCAGACCGCTCGGCAATTACTGGCTCAGTCCATGACACTGCATCACTACGACAATGCCTGTGCAGAGCACGTCACACCGTCCAATCCATTGCCCGAGAACAATCTGAGCTGGAACACCAGCATGCTCACCGCGTTAGGCGACTTGCAGCTGTTATCTCGCGTCATCGCTCGAATTGATGAAGGCAAAGGTGTCCCTGTGTTGTTGCGTCAGTACTTAAGCTTAAACGGCAAACTGGTCTGCTTTAATGTTGATCCTGCCTTTAACAACGCGCTAGACGGATTAATTATGGTGGACTTACGCGAAGTGCCAGAAAAGACGCTTGCAAGGTACATGGGGCTGGAAAATACACAAGCGTATTTAGCGCAACACCACGATTAATAACTTACCAGAAAAATAGTGCATTGCTGATACAAGCAGTGCACTATCCTTTTAATTTGTAAGAAATATAACCGAAATTTTCCGATATTTCTGACATCGCACTCATTTACCCAGTCAATCAGTCGCTATGTGCTGATATTGCGCAGCATATCTCGTTACAAAATTTCAAAAAAACCACAACCAGACGCGCATCACACTTTTATCAACAACCAAACAAAAACAAAGTGTGACATTGATCGATAGATATATTTAATTCGATCCCAGAAATAAATCATAAGTGATTTTGATCACATTATATTTTCAACTCAAATTTGTAATAAGATCGATTTGATCACTAAGATTTTTATTGACAGATTAAAAACCTGCATTTTGTTATTAAGTTACATATCAATAAATTGATCGCCATCACTTAAAAAATGCTTTTTATCTGAAGAAGTGCGGGTGTAGATCACGAAAAGCCCGTTGTCAGTTCTAATTGGAAATTGTGTGATAAATTGATTGGGTACTAAGCAATCAAACAAGCGGTTTTGGCGAACCGTTTACGACAACAATATTCATCAGAACATCGAACGGGGAATTGTTATGATATCACCAGATGCTAAGATCAAGATACAAAATTTTGGTCGCTTTCTGTCTAACATGGTAATGCCTAATATTGGCGCATTTATCGCGTGGGGCTTTATCACTGCACTATTCATCCCAACCGGATGGTTGCCAAATGAGACTTTGGCTGCCATGGTTGGTCCTATGATCACTTACTTGCTGCCACTACTTATCGGTTACACCGGTGGTAAATTAGTCGGCGGCGATCGCGGAGCGGTAGTCGGCGCAATCACCACTATGGGCGTGATTGTCGGTACAGACATCCCTATGTTCATGGGAGCGATGATCGTCGGTCCAATGGGCGGCTTGGCGATTAAAAAATTCGACAACTACATCGATGGCAAAGTGAAAAGTGGCTTTGAGATGTTGGTAAACAACTTCTCTGCAGGCATCATCGGTATGCTGTGTGCCATTCTTGCTTTCTTCCTGATCGGTCCTTTTGTAAAAGTACTTTCTGGTGCTTTGGCAGCAGGCGTCAACTTCCTTGTATCAGCGCACCTTCTACCTCTGACTTCTATTTTTGTTGAGCCAGCGAAGATTCTGTTCCTGAACAACGCAATTAACCATGGCATCTTCTCACCACTGGGCATTCAACAGGCGTCAGAAACAGGTCAGTCTATTTTCTTTCTGATTGAAGCAAACCCAGGTCCGGGTCTAGGTATTCTTCTGGCGTACATGGTGTTTGGTAAAGGTACTGCTCGTCAGACTGCAGGTGGTGCTTCTATCATCCACTTCTTTGGTGGTATCCATGAGATTTACTTCCCATACATTCTGATGAACCCACGCCTCATCCTAGCGGCTATCGCAGGTGGTATGACTGGTGTATTCGTTCTCACTATGTTCAACGCAGGTATCGTTTCTCCAGCGTCTCCAGGTTCTATCTTCGCGGTACTATTGATGACGCAAAAAGGCTCGATCGTTGGTGTACTTGCCTCTATCGCAGCGGCAGCGGGCGTATCGTTCACCGTAGCCTCTCTGTTAATGAAGACTCAAACATCGACAGAAGAAGACGGCGATAAAGCAGCGCTAGAAAAAGCAACTTCACAAATGAAAGACATGAAATCTGCATCAAAAAACAATGCAGCGGTAAACAGTGAAAGCAAAGGCGACGTAGACCTTGCGACAGTTCAAAGCATTATTGTCGCTTGTGATGCAGGCATGGGCTCAAGTGCAATGGGCTCGAGCATGCTACGTAAGAAAGTTCAGGACGCAGGTCTGAACATCCACGTTACTAACCTTGCTATTAACAATTTATCAGAGAGTGCAGATATCGTGATTACTCATAAAGATTTGACGGATCGTGCACGTAAGCATGCTCCTAACGCACACCACATTTCACTGACTAACTTCCTGGACAGCGAAATGTACAACCAACTCGTCACCAAACTGCTGGCGGCACAAACTTCATCTGCCAATGACGATCAGATGGTAAAAGTATCGGTTCTTGCAGCAAACGACGACAATTTTGAACAGCAACAACCATCTGTTTTCCAGATTCAACGTGAAAACATCCACTTAGGTTTAAGCGCGGCTAACAAAGAAGAAGCGATTCGCTTTGCGGGCAACAAGTTAGTTGAACTTGGCTACGCTGAACCAGAATACGTAGAGGCGATGTTTGATCGTGAAGCACTGGTTCCCACTTACCTTGGCGAATCTATCGCGGTGCCACACGGCACGATTGAAGCGAAAGATCGCGTGAAAAAGACTGGCATTGTTATCTGCCAATACCCATCGGGTATCCAATTTACTGAAGACGAAGACGATGTAGCGAAACTGGTTATCGGCATTGCCGCTAAAAATGATGAGCACATCCAAGTAATTACCACCATTACGAACGCGCTCGATGAGCCCGAAGCAATTGAGAAGCTAACCAGCACTATGGATGTAGAAGAGATCCTCAACATCCTTGGCCGCGAACAAGCCGCTTAATTACTTCACTATTTTGCTCCTGAGCAAACTGAGGTCAGCTGTCACCCCCTATGCGGTTGGCCTCCCCCCTGATTCGTTAGTCAATATTTTAGACATTGGTAGGTAACAGTTATGAAAAATGCAGTTCATTTTGGCGCAGGTAACATTGGTCGTGGTTTCATCGGTAAACTTTTAGCAGACGCAGACGTCGAGGTCACTTTCGCTGACGTTGATGCCCCGTTGGTAGACCAGCTCAGTCATAAACAAGAATACAAAGTTAAAGTGGTGGGCACGGAGTGCCAAATCGACACAGTCACGCATGTCACTGCAGTTAACTCAGCAAGTGAAGACGTGATTGACCGCATCGTAAAAACCGATTTGGTGACAACCGCCGTGGGTCCAAACGTGCTGGACATTATTGCGAAAACCATTGCAACCGGCATCACCAAACGTTTCGAATCGGGCAATGAATCACCACTGAACATCATCGCCTGTGAAAACATGGTTCGCGGCACAACCCATTTAAAAGGCGAAGTGTACAAGCATCTTGATCAGTCACTGCACACAAAAGCAGACGAGCTCGTCGGCTTCGTCGATTCCGCTGTGGATCGTATCGTGCCACCAGCAGAAGCGGCCAATGATGATCCGCTGGAAGTCACGGTAGAAAGCTTTAGCGAGTGGATTGTTGACGAGCAGCAATTCAAAGGCGAAATCCCAGATATCTCAGGGATGGAAAAGACCGACAACCTGATGGCGTTTGTGGAACGTAAACTGTTCACCCTAAACACCGGTCACTGTATTACGGCTTACTTAGGCTGCTTAAAAGGTCATCGCACCATTCGCGAAGCGATTGAAGATCCTGAGATTCAGGCAGAAGTAAAACAAGCGATGCAAGAGAGTGGTGAAGTACTGATTCGTCGTTATAGCTTCGACCGCGACATGCACAATGCCTACATCGAGAAGATTCTGGGTCGCTTTGCCAATCCATACTTAGTTGATGAAGTTGACCGAGTTGGACGTCAGCCAATTCGCAAATTAGGTGCAAATGATAGATTAGTGAAGCCATTACTCGGTACAATTGAATATGGCACTGAAAATCAAACACTTTTAAAAGGGATTGCGGCGGCATTGAAGTACACTAACGACACCGACCCGCAAGCCGTCGAATTACAAACTTCATTAAAACAAGTCGGCGTGAAGAAAACGCTCGCAAAATACACTGGTCTTGCAGAGGACAGCGCTGAAGTGGCTAACATTGAGACACTCTACAACCAGCTGTAATTAACTCAGGGGGGGCAATGCTCCCCTTACAATAACGATTGAACAACTACTCAGTATATGGCAGATAACATCAACGAAACCGAGATCATTGAACGACTCAACAGCGCACCCTCGGTGCGGGGCTTCTTTATTGCCACAGTCGACGTCTTTAACGAGTCGATTGACGGCCTAATACAAAGAATCTTTCGTAAAGATAACTTCGCTGTTCAGTCCGTTGTCGGCCCGCTTTTACAAGACTCAGGCCCACTGGGTGATCTGTCTGTTCGTCTCAAGTTACTGTTTGGTTTAGGTGTGTTGCCTGACGATGTTTACCACGATATCGAAGACATCATTAAGCTCAAAAACCAACTCAACAGCGACGCATCCGACTACGAGTTCACTGACCCAAACATTCTCGACCCGATCAAAAAGCTTCATCTGGTAAAGAAAATGGGTATGGTGCAACTGGAAGTCAATGAACCAGACGACGACATCGATCTAGAGTTCTATCAGCTTCAACTTCAGCGCCAACAACAAATCATCAAATCAGGGCTTTCCCTCGCCATTGTCGAAATCTGCAATGAACTGGGCAAGGAAAGTCCTTTTTAATAGTTAAACGTTACTAACGCTATCTTTGTGCAGTACTGGCTACTGCTTTGAATTATTGCTACCTCTGCCCACCGATTCCTCGACCTAGTGTTTTGTTTAGAGAATGTCACCTCTCGACATTCTCACTCGTTAATACAACTGTTCACTCCCCGTCAAGTCTCCTATCAATAAGTAGTCGAACCACAACAAAAATAAATGAAACATCGTTTTACATATGTGACTCCAATCTATAATCCGTACTATTTAAATTGTCGATATTCGACATTTAATTATTATCTATACGTCGATTGTCAACGGAGAGAGTTATGAGTGAGTTGTCGTCCACCATTAATAAAGAGCAAAACCCCGAGACAGAACTGCTGTCCGAATTGCCATTAATGGAAGTGCTGGAATTACTCAATGCGCACGATGCCAGTGTTGCGGTGTCGATTAATAAAGTGCTGCCAGATGTCGCGAAAGCGGTTGAACTGATTGCCTCGCAGATGAGACAAGGCGGCCGTTTATTCTATGTTGGTGCAGGAACCAGCGGCCGACTTGGTGTTTTGGATTCGGCGGAATGTCCCCCTACATTCGGTACCGATCCTGCTTTAGTGCAGTCGATTATCGCAGGTGGCGTTGACACTATGCTTGCTGCGGTGGAAGACATTGAAGACTGTACCGAGTCGGCCCCTGCCGAGCTTCAACAACGTCAACTGACTGCTCAAGATGTGGTTCTAGGGATCGCAGCAAGCGGTAGGACTCCCTTTGTTATCTCAGCAATGGATTACGCCAGACAAGTAGGAGCCAAAACGATAGCACTCAGTACCCGGGGACCAGGGCTTATTTCGCAACACGCCGATGTGTCTATTGCACCGGATGTCGGCGCAGAGGTACTGGCAGGCTCGACACGGATGAAAAGCGGCTCAGCACAAAAGATGTTACTGGGCATGCTGAGTACCTCGGTCATGCTTCAACTGGGTAAAGTTCACGGAAACCTGATGGTAGACGTCAAAGCGAATAACCAGAAGCTGCGCATTCGTGCCCAGCACATGGTGCAGCAAATTTGTGAAGTGGATGAGCTAACCGCTGCCAAGCTATTGGATGCGGTGAAATACAATGTTCGTGCTGCGGTATTGCTGCACACGTTGGACACTTCACCTTCTAAAGCGTTGGCTCTTGCGGCGCAACCCTTCCAACCTCTGAAACAGCAGTTACTGCAAGGAAAATAGCATGGCAAATAAGATAGAACATCTGGAACTCATTGCCGATCACATTGAACGGTATATTGGCGGCTTTGATAACGTCGCGACCCTGACCAACTGCATGACACGCGTACGTATCGTGCTTAAAGACCGCTCCCAATTTAATATGGATGCACTACGAGAGGTTGAGGGTATTAAAGGTGTCGTTGATGCCGGAGAACAATATCAAATCATCGTCGGCATGGGCACTGCGGCAAAAGTCGCTGGCGTTCTGAATAAACGAATGAAAGGCGCTGGTATTGAGGAAGGTTCGACGGAGGCTCCTGTCGCGCAACCATTTTCGATTCGTCGCGCTCTCAACACCTTAGCCGCGATCTTTGTACCGACGATTCCGGCTCTGATCGGTTGTGGTTTAATTCTGGGGATGGTGAACATCTTCAAACTCATCGCTCCGGAATTTGTCGCAGCCAACCCAGATATTTTCTCGCTATTCACTGTCGTTGGCAAAGCCGTATTCGCGGTGCTTTCTGTCATGATTGGTATGAATACCGCCAAAGAACTTCAGGCATCTCCTGCGATTGGTGCGGTGATGGCTGCAGTTTTGGCTGCACCGGGCCTCGCTAATATCGAGTTATTTGGTAACGCGTTAGTACCAGGCGGCGGCGGCATGTTTGCGGTGTTGTTGGTCTGCGTCTTTTCTTCTAAATTTGAGCTTTGGTTCCGTAGCCACTGTAAAGAAAGTCTCGACCTTATCTTTACTCCAACCGTGACGATTTTGGTGTCGTCGGCAGTGGCTTTGTTCATCTTGCAACCTATCGCCCACTCGGTAAACGTGTGGCTAGGTAATTTGGTTTCGGTTGCACTGCTTAATGAATCCGCAGGTTCCGTCGCCGTTGGCGGTGTCCTGGGTGGTGGCTTCCTGTTTCTACTATTAACGGGCTTACACCAAGGTCTTATCCCTATTCATGCGCAAATTCTTGAGACTTTTGGTCTTAACTACCTGTTCCCGATTTTAGCGATGGGTGGCATGGGGCAAGTCGGCGCAGCGGCGTACGTCTACCTTAAGTCGAAGAATGAACGCCTGAAGAAGACCATCACTGGTGCTCTGCCTGTTGGTATTCTGGGTGTTGGCGAACCACTGTTGTTTGGTGTATCGCTACCGTTAGGTAAAACCTTTATTGCAGGCTGTCTTGGCGGTTTTGCTGGCGGTGCAATGATGGCGGCTTTCAAGATTGGCATCATCATTCCATTTGGTACTGCAGGGCTTTCTCTGATTCCACTGGTTGGCGAAGGGCAGATTCCATCCTTCCTGCTTGCGGTAGTGTGTGCATGGATTGTCGGCTTTATCGCGTCGATGCTATTAGGATTTACCGATCCAGTCGAAAAGCCAGCGAAAAGTCGCTAATATCATCCCGTCGTATAATTCACTGCGACGGGACGATTTCACTGCAGAGGCACCAATGGAAAGCATAATTAATAAAGTCAAAGCACTCGCTCATTCCACCAACCTGAACGAGAAAAAGATTTCGCACTTTATTATTGAGCAGCAGTTTGACCTCTCTAAGTTTAGCGCCACCAAAATCGGCGCTAAACTGGGTATTAGCGATTCTTCGGTGATTCGTTATGCCAAGAGTATCGGCTGTAGCGGCTTTCCCGATTTAAAACTTAAGCTGGCGGCACTCGCACCACAGACGCAAAAACTGCCTACTCAGTCAGTGTATGCGGAAATCGAAAGCAGCGACTCGACCCAGGCCATCATCGAGAAATCAAAAAACTTATTTACCAGTAAGATCGAGCAATCTTTAAGCCTGATTGATACCGACACTATTGAACGTAGTGCTGAGGTATTGCTGAAAGCAAATAAGATTCTGCTTTCCGGCATTGGCGCTTCCGCGTTGGTCGCCGCCGATATCAATCACAAGCTAATTCGCTCTGGCTTTAACGTGCAGTTCAATCTGGATTACCACATGCAAATCGTCCAGGCTTCGCTGCTTAAAAAAGGTGATGTTTTACTGGTGGTATCGGCGCGAGGCAATACACAAGAAGTGTTGGCGACGATTGAAAAAGCACGCGCCAACGGTGCCAAAGTGATTGCCCTGACTCGTTACGGCAAAGGTAAAGTGGCCCAGCTATCGGATTTCGTCATTCCTTACAGTTACACCGAAGAGCACAACCAATTAGGTATGGTCACGCCACAACTGCTGCAGATGATTGCTTTCGATATCCTGTTTTTCAAACTTAACACGCTAACCGACTCTGTCTGCATGAACACGGCGTTAGATTCACTTCGTCAAATTCAGCGCTAACGCAGTCCATCAAACAATGTGAACCCGCAGCCTTGGGTTTACCACCGTGGTTATATTCGCGGCACTGTGAAGATGCTTTCCCTCTTTTGTCTGCGAGCATAAAAGAAAAAACCACCTATCACGCGCGGCGTAAATAGGTGGTTTTGTAATTCACTTGGTAGTGGGTAGTGTTATTCCACTGTTACCGCTTTCGCCAGGTTACGAGGTTGGTCAACGTCAGTCCCTTTGATCAAAGCAATGTAGTAAGACAGCAATTGCATTGGAATGGTGTAGTAAATCGCTGCAGTGATTTCGCTTACGTGTGGCATGGTGATGATCTTCATCGTCTCATCACCTTCAAAACCTGCATCAGCGTCAGCAAATACGTACAGTAGACCACCACGCGCGCGAACTTCTTCAACGTTTGATTTCAGCTTCTCAAGTAGGTCATTACTTGGCGCAACCACAACCACTGGCATGTCAGCATCGATAAGCGCTAATGGACCGTGTTTTAGCTCACCTGCTGCGTACGCTTCAGCGTGAATGTACGAGATCTCTTTTAGTTTCAGAGAGGCTTCCATCGCGATTGGGTAGAACTCACCACGGCCAAGGAACAGTGTGTGGTGTTTATCAGCAAAATCTGTTGCCAATGCTTCGATATCTTTCTCGAAAGACAACGCCTGATTGATTTGCTCTGGGAGCGCGTGCAGTGCTTCTACGATTTCTTTTTCTTTCTCTTTGCTGATGCGGTTCTGTTGCTTACCAAGCGCAGTAACCAGCATTAGCAGTGCAGATAGCTGAGTCGTGAATGCTTTGGTAGAAGCCACACCGATTTCAACACCTGCGCGAGTCATAAAGGCAAAATCAGATTCACGAACCAATGAAGAGCCCGCCACGTTACAGATAGTCATTGCCGCCATGTAGCCTTTCTCTTTTGCAAGACGAAGCGCCGCTAGTGTATCGGCCGTTTCGCCTGACTGCGATAGCGTAATTAGAAGGCTGTTTGGACGCGTCACAAACTTGCGGTAACGGAACTCAGAAGCGATTTCTACGTCACAGCTCACGCCAGCAATATCTTCAAACCAGTAACGAGCCGTCATACCAGCGTTGTAAGAGGTACCGCACGCCACAATCTGAACGTGCTCTACACGGCTTAAGATATCTGAAGCATTCACACCAATCGCGTCAGTGACAACAGAATCTGCAGTAATGCGGCCTTCCATGGTATTGATTAGTGCTTTTGGCTGTTCATAAATTTCTTTTTGCATGAAGTGACGGTACTGGCCTTTATCACCCGCATCGTGTTCAGCGTTAGATTCTGTGATTTCGCGTTCTACACGCTCACCAGTTTCGTCGTAAACGGTCACTTCACGGCGAGTAATTTCTGCTACATCACCTTCTTCCAAATACATGAAACGGCGAGTCACGCTCAGCAATGCCAACTGGTCTGAAGCCAGGAAGTTTTCACCTACACCAAAGCCGATAACAATCGGGCTACCGGAACGTGCAACAACAATGCGAGAAGGATCTTTACGATCTAAAGCAACCGTACCGTAAGCACCTTCCAATTGCTTCGCGGTTTTTTGAACCGCTTCAAGAAGTGTTTCTGACGTGCGAAGTTCCCACTCAACAAGGTGTGCGATAACTTCAGTGTCAGTTTGAGACTCAAATACGTAACCGCGTTCACGTAACGTTTCACGCAGTTCTTCATAGTTTTCGATAATGCCGTTATGCACAACAGCAATATCACCTGACATGTGTGGGTGCGCGTTTGCTTCTGAAGGTTCCCCGTGTGTTGCCCAGCGAGTGTGCGCGATACCCGTGCCGCCAATCACTTTTTCTTGATCAACCGCATCAGCCAGCTCTTGTACTTTGCCAAGACGACGAACGCGGGTCAGGTTATTTTCTGCATCGACGATTGCTACGCCTGCAGAATCATAACCACGGTATTCCAAGCGGCGTAGACCTTCGACCAAAATTTCTGCAACATCTCGTTGTGCCACTGCACCTACGATTCCACACATGTGTTTCTCTCCGATTATAGTTTTGTTCTTCCCTAGCCATGATTTCATATAGAGGCAGCAAGCAAAGGCCTGTACATGAGGGAAGTGAATTTAAAAAATGTTAGTTTGAATATGAGTTTGTCAGGCGCAAATGACTTTCACACCTTGCTGTTCAATCTGGAATTTGTGTTCAGCTTTTATATCCGCGTCGGTTACCAGCACATCAATCTGTTGCCAGGCGAGCTCGAGATTCGGAATACGGCGGCCGATTTTTTCAGACTCAATCATTACGATGACTTCGCGGGAGACTTCCGCCATTACATTACTTAAGCCAACCAGCTCATTAAATGTGGTGGTTCCGCGCTCTAGGTCGATCCCATCAGCACCAATAAATAGCTGGTCAAAGTCATAAGCTCTTAAAACAGATTCAGCGACTTTGCCTTGAAAGGATTCAGAGTGCGTGTCCCAGGTTCCCCCAGTCATCAGCAAAGTAGGCTCACTCTCCAGCTCATTGAGCGCATTCGCCACATGTAATGAATTAGTCATTACAACTAAGCCACGCTTGTCGTTTAACTGCTGTATTAATGCTGCGGTCGTACTGCCACTGTCGATAACAATGCGATTATGGTCTCGGATCAGTGATGCGGCCGCTTTGGCTAAATTTAACTTTCGAGTCGAAACATTTGGACTCAATTCTTCATGGATAACTTCCGTTGGGATCGAGATCGCTCCACCATAACGACGCAAAAGCTGTCCATTTTTCTCCAAAGAAGCTAAGTCCTTTCTAATCGTGACTTCAGAGGTCTCAAACTGATGAGCCAATTCATCGACACTGACTTCGCCCAGTTCAGAAACCAGGTTAGAAATAGCGTGTCTTCTTAGTTGAGTGTTTCGTTTCGACATTTACGTTTTGATTTTAAGTTTCGTTTCGAAAGTTATTATAGTCAAATCGAAACTTTTAAGTCCATTTATTTCGATCCAAAAAATTAATATTTCTCGATAAAACCTTGTCCTAAGACAATTCTTAAACAGTGATATTGGATTCATTCGGTGGTAGAATTCGCCACCGAAAAGAAAAAAAATTACAGAAATGACGGCTATTTTTTTGCAACTTTCTGCATATAAAGTGGGATTAGTCACAAAAAGGTAACCAAAATCACCGATCTTTAAGTCATAAAATGACTAAACTTGGTGAAAGACTTTCAGAATCTGAAGTTCAATAATGTGGCGGAAAATCGGTGGGTGACAGGCACAAAATGTCATCAAATACGCCCTGGCTTCAGAGTAAATAACCGACTTTCAAATTGTAACTATACTTACCGGAGAGTATCTTCCATGAAAAAGACCAAAATCGTTTGTACGATTGGCCCTAAAACTGAATCTGTAGAGAAGCTAACTGAACTAGTAAACGCAGGCATGAACGTTATGCGTCTTAACTTCTCTCACGGTGACTATGAAGAGCACGGCACTCGTATTGCGAACTTCCGCCAAGTAATGGAAGCAACTGGCAAACAACTGGCAATCCTTCTTGATACTAAAGGTCCAGAAATCCGTACTATCAAACTAGAAGGCGGTAACGACGTTGATCTAGTTGCTGGTCAAGAATTCACTTTCACAACTGACACTTCAGTTGTTGGTAACAAAGACACTGTAGCAGTAACTTACGCTGGTTTCGCAGCAGACCTAAACGTTGGTAACACTATCCTTGTAGACGACGGTCTAATCGAGATGGAAGTTATCGCAACGACTGAAACTGAAGTTAAATGTAAAGTACTTAACAACGGTGCTCTAGGTGAAAACAAAGGTGTTAACCTACCTGGCGTTTCTGTAAACCTTCCAGCTCTTTCTGAAAAAGATAAGAACGACCTTAAGTTTGGTTGTGAGCAAGGCGTAGACTTCGTTGCGGCTTCTTTCATCCGTAAAGCTTCTGACGTTCAAGAAATTCGTGACGTACTTGCTGCAAACGGCGGCGAGAACATCCACATCATCTCTAAGATCGAAAACCAAGAAGGTGTTGATAACTTCGACGAGATCCTAGAGCTTTCTGACGGCATCATGGTTGCACGTGGTGACCTGGGTGTTGAAATCCCAGCAGAAGAAGTAATCTTCGCTCAGAAAATGATGATCGAGAAGTGTAACCGTGCACGTAAGATGGTTATCACTGCAACTCAAATGCTTGATTCTATGATCAACAACCCACGTCCTACTCGTGCAGAAGCAGGCGACGTTGCGAACGCTGTTATGGACGGTACTGACGCAGTAATGCTTTCTGGTGAAACTGCAAAAGGTAAATACCCTGTTGAAGCGGTAACTATCATGGCGCAAATCGCTAAGCGTACTGATTCAGTGCTTAAAGCTGAACTGGGTGATCGTCTAGACAGCCCACGTCTACGTATCACTGAAGCGGTATGTAAAGGCGCTGTAGACACTGCAGAGAAACTGGCTGCTCCACTGATCGTTGTTGCAACTGAAGGCGGTAAGTCTGCACGTTCAGTACGTAAGTACTTCCCAACTGCAAACATCCTAGCTCTAACAACTAACACTAAGACAGCTGCACAGCTTGTTCTGACTAAAGGTGTAACTCCTGTTGTTGTTGAGTCTATCGCAAACACTGACGCGTTCTACGTGACAGGTAAAGAGCTTGCTCTAGAGTCTGGCCTAGGTAACAAAGGCGACATCGTTGTGATGGTTTCTGGTGCTCTAGTAGCTTCAGGCACTACAAACACAGCGTCTGTACACGTACTATAAGACTGAACACTCTGTTATCAGTTAAATACTAGAAGGGGGCTTTATGCCCTCTTTTTGTTTTTGGTTCTAACGTCACGTATCGCTGGCACCAAAAACAGAAAAGCCACCGATTATTCGATGGCTTTGTTTGTTTTGTTGGTAAAGATACCCCAGACCGCGTTAAGGCTTCAGTGCACGCTCTCCACGCGCAATGCCTACAACCCCACTACGAGCGACTTCTACTACTTCCGTAACTTCCGAAATTGCCTTAATAAACGCATCCAGTTTCTCACTGGTTCCTGCCAACTGAACGGTATACTGAGAAGCCGTCACATCAACAATCTGTCCGCGGAAGATGTCTGCTGTGCGTTTGACTTCAGCACGAGCAAAGCCACTTGCTTTCACTTTCACCATCATCAGCTCACGTTCAAGATGCTCAAGCTCCGTCACTTCCTGAACTTTTAACACATCAATTAACTTGTGTAACTGTTTCTGAATCTGCTCTAGTTGCATCTCGTTCGAGGTTGTTGTGATATTCATACGAGAAAGGGTTTCGTCATCCGTAGGAGAAACCGTTAACGATTCAATATTGTAACCACGCTGAGAGAACAAGCCTACAACGCGAGACAAAGCACCAGGTTGGTTTTCCAATAGCAATGAAATTATGTGTCTCATATTAAGTTCTCTCCGTTTTGCTTAGCCACATTTTGTCCATACCCTCGCCTTTAATCTGCATAGGGTAAACGTGCTCAGTTTCATCGACATTAATATCAACGAAAACCAATCGGTCTTTCATATCGAGTGCTTTTTGTAGACCAGCTTCTAACTGATCTGGTGTCTCGATACGAATACCAACGTGACCATAAGCTTCTGCAATTGCTGCAAAATCAGGAACAGAACTCATGTATGAATTAGAGTGACGACCTTGGTAAATAATGTCTTGCCACTGTTTTACCATGCCTAGGAAACGGTTATTCAGGTTGATGATCTTCACTGGGATGTCGTACTGCATTGCGGTCGACAACTCTTGAATATTCATTTGAATACTACCGTCACCAGTAACCACAACCACTTCTTCTTCTGGCATGGCAAACTTAACGCCCATGCCAGCAGGAAGACCGAACCCCATCGTACCCAGACCACCAGAGTTGATCCAACGACGTGGTTTATTAAATGGGTAGTAAAGCGCAGCAAACATTTGGTGCTGACCTACATCTGAAGCAACATAAGCATCGCCATTGGTCAGTTTGTGCAGAGTTTCAATAACTTGCTGCGGCTTAATCCGTTCTGGAGATGTGTCATAAGCTAAGCATTGACGATCTCGCCATACATTAATGTCTTCCCACCAGGCCTGAATGGCTTCTTCGTCGTTTGAAGCATCTTGCTCTGCCAGCAAACCTAGCATGGTTGTCAGTACTTTTTCTGCCGAACCAACGATAGGTAAGTCCACTTTCACGTTTTTCGAAATCGACGATGGGTCGATATCTATGTGCATGACTTTTGCGTTAGGGCAGTATTTTTCCAGGTTGTTGGTTGTACGGTCATCAAAACGAACCCCAATACCAAATATCAGGTCAGCTTCATGCATTGCCATGTTGGCTTCGTAGGTACCGTGCATGCCCAGCATGCCCAGAGAGTTTTTGTGTGTGCCTGGGAATGCGCCTAAGCCCATTAACGTGCTCACTACCGGAAGATCAAGCTTGTCAGCCAGCTCAAGGATGTGTTCGTGTGCACCAGAAATCACCGCACCACCACCGACATAAAGCACTGGTTTTTTCGCTTCAAGCAAAGACTTGAGTGCTTTCTTGATTTGGCCTTTATGACCAGAAGTGGTCGGCTTGTACGAACGCATCGAAATGCTTTCCGGATACTGGTAAGGCAGTTTGATTTGCGGATTCATGACATCTTTTGGCAAATCAATCACAACTGGACCTGGGCGACCAGTCGTCGAAATGTAAAACGCTTTCTTGATGGTTTCAGGGATATCTTCTGCTTTCTTTACTAAAAAGCTGTGTTTTACCACTGGGCGAGATACACCAACAATGTCACATTCTTGGAATGCATCGTTACCAATCAGGTTGTTCGGTACGTTACCTGAGATAACGATCATTGGGATTGAGTCCATGTAAGCGGTCGCAATACCTGTAATCGTATTGGTCGCGCCAGGACCTGAACATACCAGTACGACACCCGGTTTACCGGTGGCACGAGCATAACCATCGGCCATGTGCGTCGCCGCTTGTTCATGTCTTACTAATACGTGTTTAATTTGGTCGGTTTTGGCGTGCAGCGCGTCGTAGATATCTAGAACGGAACCGCCAGGGTAACCAAAGATCTGCGATACATTCTCTTCGATCAGAGATTGCACAACCATCTCTGCGCCTGACAACATTGCTGTCATAATTGCTCTCCTTACCCAGTTTCCTCACCGTAAGGTCAACGGATAGGTCTGGTTTCACATAGTTTAGGGCTTATTCGTAGCCTAATCGAAATACTTCCACGTTTTCGGCTATGTCTTGCGTTCGTCATAACATCCCGCAAGGTTACCCAACAAATGTAACGTTTTATTATCAACGGGTCTAATGAGAGGTAGATCCCATTTTTCAACAAGATACTATGAATTGGATTGATAGAAGGAATAGCCGCCAGAGAAGCGAAAATAGACAGTATGATCGAAGAGAGTATTGGTTAAAAAAAGAATATTATTTCATATGCAACTCGAAGTTTGTCGCAAAATCCCCCTCAATCAGGCAAAAACACAGCAGGAACAATCGTAAAGGAAAAAGTCCCCAGACATGAACAAGGCATCTCTGGGGACTTTTTCATCAATTTAAAATCTACGCGAGTTCAAGTTAAGCGAACTAATGCTTTTCCTTGTACATTTCTTCGATTTCGTCTTGGTATTTGTCGTTGATAACTTTACGACGCAGTTTTTGTGTCGGTGTTAGCTCGCCATCATCCATCGAGAAAGCCTTTGGCAACAGTTTGAACTTTTTAACTTGTTCAAACTTAGCCAGCTCTTTTTGCAGTTCATTGACTCGCTTTTCGAGCATTTCTACGACTTGATGATGTTTAATCAGTTCAACACGATCGTGATACGCAATGTTCAGCTCTTTGGCATACTCTTCCAACGAATCAAAACAAGGGACGATCAGTGCTGAAACGAATTTGCGTGTATCCGCGATCACCGCAATCTGCTCGATAAAGTGATCTTTACCGATAGCACCTTCGATCATTTGTGGCGCAATGTACTTACCACCCGAGGTTTTCATCAACTCTTTAATACGATCGGTGATAAAAAGATTGCCGTTTTGATCAATATGACCCGCATCGCCAGTTTTCAGGAAGCCGTGCTCATCGAACGTTTTTTCTGTCTCTTCTGGCATTTTGTAGTAACCACGCATGACCATAGGGCCACGAACCAGAATTTCGTTGTTTGCACCGATTTTCACTTGTGCGCCAGGCATTGATGAGCCGATAGAGTCAGGATCAAAGCAGTGATCATCCCAACAGGATACGGTCGCGGTTGTTTCCGTCATGCCGTAGCCTAACTTAACGTTAATGCCCATCGCATGGAAGAAACGGCCGATGGTTTCATCCAGCTTCGCGCCGCCACAAGGCATAAAGTTAATACGCCCGCCTAATAGCGCACGTAGCTTACTCAGTACCAGCTTATCAGCCAGAGCATGAGCTTTACGTAGCATGATTGAAGGCTGACGCTTTTCCTGATCGCATAACGCCATTTTAGCGCCCATGTTCACCGCCCAGGTAAACATGATCTTACGGTGGATCGGTGCGCGAGACACCTTTTCATGAATCGCAGAAAAAATCTTTTCGTAGAAGCGAGGCACTGCACACATCACAGTTGGACGAACCTGACTGAGCGCGTCTCGCACTTGCGCTGTATCTTTGAGGTAACAGTTGGTTGCGCCTTTATACAGGACATAGAATGTCCACGCTCGCTCGAACACATGAGACAATGGCAGGAAACACAGCGAGACGTCATCCTGAGTCAGGCTCAAGCGTTTGTCATGTCCTTCTAGCTGCGCGGCAATATTGGCGTAATCCAGCATTACCCCTTTCGGCTGTCCTGTTGTACCAGAGGTATAAATCAGGGTAAGCAAATCATCTTCACAAGCCTGTGCAACACGAGCGTCCAACTCTTGTTGGTAACCAGCATTGCCTTTAGCGACAAAGTCCTTCCAAGTGATAACAAATGAATGGTCGCTGAGCTCGATATCGTCAGACATCGCCACGATCAGTTCTAGCTGACTGCACTGCTCGAAAATACTGACGGCTGCATCAAACTGAGGCTGCTCACCGACAAACAGAACTTTCACGTCTGCATTGTCGAGGATATACGCCGACTGCGCAGCCGTATTAGTCGGATAGATAGGAACCGTCACACTACGTACTTGCAGTGCGGCAATATCCGCGATCGTCCATTGCGGCATGTTATTTGAAAAAATGCCGACCTTATCTTGAACTCTCAATCCCTGAGCCAAAAGTGCAAGCGATAGTTCATCCACTTGCTGACCAAATTGCTGCCAAGTAATACCTTGCCATTCATTGCCCACTTTGTGTTTTAGAGCAACGCGAGTATCACCTTTCGCAATTTGTTCACGAATACGTTTAACGATATGAAAATCTAACTTGGCCATTTTTACTTACCTTTGGCTTACAGGTGTAAGCTAATTGAGCGAGCAAGTGTACTCACAGGGCGGCAAAACGCAACTGACGAATATCAAACTTCTCTTTATTAAGAGATCGGCTTCACTAATGCGTGCGAACCACCCCATCGATAGTCGGATAGAAAAGCACTTAACTTTATGTTTGTATTGGCCATTATAAAAAATACAAAGCCCCGAAGGAGTAAACCTTCCGGGGCTTTGTAATTGTAAAATTTGGTGAGCAGTTGAGGGCGTTTTCTATCCCTCAACGTGACCTAAGTGAGTGAAGTCATGACCCAGGCCGTATTCTCATTTATTTTTGAGCGATAACTTCGCCACAGATCATCATCAATTGATCACGAAGCCAGATGTGACCCTTGTCTTTCTCACTGGACTCATGCCAGCTCAGGTAACCACTGATTTCTTGACTCTCAAATGGCAGATCCAGAATTTGTAACTGATCGCTGTTGACCGCATTTTCAGCGATCCAACGCGGAGCTATCGTCACCAACTCAGATTGACTGACCACATAAAGCAAGTTGCTAAGGCTTGAACCTTCATACGCCGCCTGACAATCAAGTTCTCTATAAGCTTGCTCTGAAAAGCTACGCTGACCATGCACTTTTGATAGTTTCGCATGCTTTTCGTTAATCAGTTGCTCTGCCGATACCATCCCTTGAATACGCGAGTGCGTTTTAGACGCTATCACTACCAGTTCATCTTTAAAGATCTCAGTGCTAGAGAACCCTTGCTCATCAAAGCGGGCGTAGTCGATCACAAAATCGATCTCTTGGTAACGCATACGTTCAGACAGAAGACGATCGAATTCCGCATCTAGATGAAGTTGAACGCTTGGTGCCTGTTGTGCCACTTTAGACATAATCTTGGGCGCAAAACGTAAATCACATGGGCTACAGATAGCCAATTTAAACAGACGCGTTGAAGACTCCGGTTGGAATACAGAGCTTGGTAGCTCGTTGCGGATTAGTTGTAACGCCTGACGGATAGGACCAAATAACTGACGTGCACGCTGTGTTGGCTGAATGCCTCGGCCCTGACGCATAAAGAGTTCGTCATTAAACATCACTTTTAGTCGTGCCACTGCGTTACTTACCGCTGGTTGAGACATGCCTAAGTTGTGTGCTGCACGAGTGATATTTTGCTCCTGCATCACGGCATCAAATACCGTTAACAAGTTTAAATCTACACCTCGTAAAGTGCTTTCCATACGGTAGCTAGCAATTGCGCTCATCGCGTCTTTTTTATCTAACATTGAGTGCGCCTCTTTTGAAATCGTCAATTTGGTTTAATGAATTCATAGCGAATAGAATCCCATCTCGCACAAAAGACGGCGGCTGGATTCGAATCATGTCACGAATAGAAAACCTAACTTTTATTATATTTATCGTCCGGATGATTCCGGCTCAAAGCGTACTATCAACTAATTGATTAGGGTTTCGCAACTAGATTGACAATTAATCAGTAAATTTTATCCTTCCAGTTATTTATTATTTAAAATTCAATATGTTGATAAAAATATAAAAAAACATAAAATGACTAAAATTACGCCAATCTAGCTCAGAGGTCGTATTTCTAAGAGTGGAGAGAACAAGCCATAGACCCATTCACAGAGAGTATGAAAGATTTTTTAAGAGAAATACAATCAATAACCCGAGCAGTTAGGCGGTGAAAAGTCGAGTAGTTTGGGAGCTAGGATTGAATAAAAACAAGGAAAAATCAATTAAAAATGCAGCGCATATTTCTATGCTGCTGCTCTAAAAACGCTTGATACTGACTGGCTAGATATTGGATACGTAACTAGGGAAGTCTACTTGTTCCCACAATTGCTTGGACAACGCTTCCTGAGAATCCCAGACACCTTGCAACACCCAGTTAACTATCGCCTGTGCCACATCCGGGTACTTAACGCTCTCTGCTTGTTGCTCCTTCAACCAATGACGCACCGCCGAAATATCTAAGCTGTCCATGGAAGAAGCGAGCCCTAAATCTTCGAGCGTTGCGACGTTACTCTGTTGCTCAAATTGACCCGCTAGTGGTTTCAACAACAGCTTCTTACCAAGGGAAAGTGCCTCTGACGGCAACTCAAAACCACCATTGGCGATCACACCACTACAACGGTGTAGGTGATGCTGAAAATTGGTATGGCACAATGGGCGCAACTCGATATTCTCAATCACTTCATTTTCTATCACATCAGGGTGATAACAAATGAATGACTGCTGATTAAAGTGGAACAACAGATCAGCAATGTCCTCGATAGATTCAAAAGGCAGGTAAACCAGCACAAAGCTATCGCTGTGTTCCTGATTGTCCAGTGTATGAATGATGGGAGGCAGTATTGGCTGGTCGAAATGATACCAATGCAATCCCAAATGATGTTGCGATGGCGCAAAGTGCTCAATTACTGATTTATCCAGCCAGCTGGCCCCTTTTAACGGTACGGGATAACGAAATGCGTTCTGATGGCTGATGCCGATGCATGGCTTTTTCTGCTTACGGGCAGCCCATGCCGTGACAGGTTCAAAATCATTAATCACTAGATCATAAGACGACAGATCTAGCTGATTCACTTCTTTAAGAAACTGAATCAAATTGTTGTTGAGTGCTGTTTTTATGTAGTTCACTGCCCCTTTTTCAGTCACGAAAGTAAACCCTCGACGAGTTTGATAATCACCAAAGGCTTCCATTGAAAAATATTTCTCTGGAGCTCGACCTGAAAACAGAAAGTCCACCTGCACATCACGCGACGCAAATGCTTTACTCATCGCTCTGGCACGAGCAATATGCCCATTCCCGGTGCCTTGCACACCGTATAGAATTTTCATCAATTACACTCCGATGATTGAAATAGCGAGCCCAGCACACAGACTTCCTAGCAGCGCACCTATAATGATGTCGGTAAAAAAGTGCACCCCGAGAAAAATACGCGCAGAGCCGATCAAGCTCGCCCAGAAATAAGCAGCAAACCCCAGTTGTGGGTAAAAGTGGTCAATAAGCGTTGCCATAACAAAAGCGGCAGCAGTATGTCCAGACGGTAAACTGTAGCGATCAGAAGGGGTAATAAAAGCAGGTAACAAAGCGCTCAGTTCTTCAGGGCGGCGACGCTTAAAACTGTTTTTCAGCGTCCAGTAGATGGGCAGTTCTATGGCAAATGCCAACAACCCGGCAAGCAGAAACCACAAGCCCAGATCCTTATCCAGATACCACGCCAACACACCGAGGACTAAGTAAAGGTGACCGTCACCGCTGTGTGAGATCCCTTTGCTGATATTAGCCACTTGTTGGTTAAAGCGATGTTGCAAACAAACGCTAGAAAGTGCTAAGTCAAACTTAGCGATGGCCGTTATTGGCTGAGTAATTGTCTCTATCGTTCTCATATGACCTTCCCTCATTTTGACAACGCCTTAAACGCAAATTAGGCGTTTTTAGTGACAGTCGCATGACGGGAAGTTGGACAATTAATGACAGGTGTAAAATTGATGTGAGGCACTCGTCCTCAGGACTGACAAACTTATCTGTCTGGTTACGTGTAACACAGCAACGTATATGGGAATGATGATCTTTAGGCTTGTGGCGAGTCGATATACCAGACCTTTCTCTGCTTACGGCACGCTCGTAAGGCTCCAGTGGTAAATTCACCACCTTTGCTCAACTCATAGCTGAGAACGCGACAGGTATAGCTTCCCTGTAGTTCATAATAATATTGGTAATTTGGGTCTGTGGACTTAGGCGAATCCAGTAATGGATTCGGTGGCGTGGAAAGTATGTCACGCTCTCCGACATTACTCCGCGCGTAATCTTTATGGACATAGCCTTTGATCACACCTCTTTGCTCGACAAGGTACCAATCCGCGACTTTAGCAATAACATTAAAGACTTCACCTTTAGTAATCTGGCTCAGTTCTTCACCATCTGGACCGGGTTTTGAGCGTAAATACAACGTCGACTTTGAGCGATATGGCACATCGATAAACGCTAAGTCATGGTAAACCTCAATTCCCTCTTCCATGGGCCTGATGCCTTCCGCCTGATACCATTGATTAGGTTGCACACGAATCTTCCACCACGCATACGTCTCTGGATCTTTACCTTTAAATTTGTCTCGATTGTCGGACTCCAGAGCAACCAACATCTGATTTAAAAACGACGCTCGGCCCTCATAACTTAAGTACATATCCATTTGATCACGGATCAATGCAATAACTTGAGCATGATCATTGGCAACGACGAGTGGAACGCTCTGACTCGTGTGTGATTGAAACAGCTGACAACCAGATAAGCTGATCAATGTTAATGCTAGTGCTGAACATCCAAATTGTTTTGCTTTAGCCATTAATCCCCTGCCTTTTGTACCTTTCATCAAGTGCAAGTACTACCTCAAAAACCCAACTCAGATAAAACGGTTTATTCTCTCGAACAAAGCCCTGCCACAGGCTTTGAATAGCGAACCTTGTCGCCACTTTAAGATAGACTATAAACTCTATCTATCGATTCTCAGCTAACAATTCAATCCTTGTCTCGATAGCTTGTAAGCGCGATCCCTCTATTTAATGATCCACCTTATAAGCGCGTGATCTTTATCGAGAGTTAGAATAGACAATTAAAACCCGCTCTCTTTGCACTTTTTACAAGATTACATACCTTAAATTGCAAATGACTCATCCGATATGAATAAAAAATCGACTTTGGGGTTGACGCAATTGATGGAGTGCGGTACTAATTTGTTAACTTAATTTTGTGGAAAGCTTAACAACTATGTCAGCTCATTTTTCTATCCTGCTTAGCCTCCTCCTGATCGTGACCAGTTCGCGCGGGTAGGCTGTGGAAGAAAAATAACCACACCAAGTTCTAAGAACCCGCATGCAAATGCGGGTTTTTTTATACCTAAATACTGGAAGTAAACGATTAACTCACACGAAAGTGCAGAAATCATTAAGGAAGCAAACATGAACGATCAAGTCATTATATTCGACACCACTTTGCGTGATGGCGAGCAAGCGTTATCAGCAAGCTTGACGGTTAAAGAAAAACTGCAAATTGCCTACGCGCTGGAAAGGCTGGGCGTTGATGTCATCGAAGCAGGTTTCCCTATCTCTTCTCCGGGTGATTTCGAGTCAGTACAAACCATTGCTAAAAACGTTAAAAACAGCCGAATTTGTGCTCTTTCGCGTGCCGTTGCGAAAGACATCGATGCTGCCGCAGAAGCGTTGAAAGTCGCTGACCAGTTCCGTATTCACACATTTTTGGCTACTTCGACCATTCACGTCGAAGACAAGCTACGTCGCAGCTATGACGATGTATTAGAAATGGCGGTGAATGCAGTAAAACATGCACGCAACTACACAGATGATGTTGAGTTTTCTTGTGAAGATGCCGGTCGTACACCAATCGACAACCTATGCCGTATGGTTGAAGCTGCAATCAATGCAGGTGCGACAACAGTCAACATTCCTGATACTGTGGGCTACACGGTACCAAGTGAGTTTGGCGGCATCATTGAAACGCTATTTAACCGTGTACCAAACATCGACAAAGCCATCATTTCGGTTCACTGCCATGATGACTTAGGTATGTCCGTTGCTAACTCTATCGCCGCCGTCCAGGCAGGTGCTCGTCAGGTTGAAGGCACGATCAATGGCATCGGCGAACGTGCGGGTAACTGCTCGCTTGAAGAAATCGCGATGATCATCAAAACGCGCGAAGAGTTAATGGGTGTACGTACGGCTATCAAACACGATGAAATCCACCGTACCAGTAAGTTAGTCAGCCAACTATGTAATATGCCTATCCAGAGTAACAAGGCTATCGTCGGTGCCAACGCGTTTAGCCACTCTTCAGGCATTCACCAAGATGGCATGCTGAAGAACAAGAATACCTACGAGATCATGACTCCTGAGTCGATTGGCCTTAAAAACCAAGCGCTTAACTTAACCAGCCGCAGCGGTCGTGCCGCAGTGAAGAGCCACATGGATACCATGGGCTATAAAGAAGATGAGTACAACCTAGATGCGCTGTACGCTGACTTCTTGAAGCTAGCAGACCGTAAAGGACAAGTTTTCGATTACGACTTGGAAGCACTAATGCACTTCTCAAATCTGCGTGAAGAAGACGACTTCTACAAGTTGAACTACTTGAGCGTGCAATCTGGTAGCGTAATGGCAACCACCAGCATTAAAATGCAATGTGGCGATGAAGAAATGTGTGAGGCGGCAGTCGGTAATGGTCCTGTAGATGCGCTATACCAGTGTATTTACCGCGTAACTGGCTACGACATCGTGCTAGACAAATTCGACCTAACAGCAAAAGGCGAAGGTGAAGACGGTTTAGGCCAAGCTGATATCATCGCTAACTACAAAGGTCGTAAGTACCATGGTACGGGCGTTTCAACAGATATCGTAGAAGCGTCAGGTCAGGCTCTACTGCACGTAATCAATAGTATTCACCGCGCCGACAAGATTGCCGAAATCAAGCAAAAGAAAATTGCGACTGTTTAATAGCTAACGTTACTTCCAAGCGCACAACAGATTAACTTCGACATAAAATTTAGCTAAAAATTAGTATATTAAAGGATTAACATGACAGACAAATCATACAAAATCGCCGTTCTACCTGGTGACGGTATTGGCCCTGAAGTGATGGCACAAGCGCACAAAGTACTTGATGCAATCGAGAAAAAGCATGGCCTTTCTTTTGAGCGTGATGAGCACGATGTCGGCGGTATTGCTATTGATAATCATGGCTGCCCACTTCCTGAAACGACGGTAAAAGCGTGTGAAGAGTCTGATGCGGTTCTATTTGGTTCAGTAGGTGGCCCTAAGTGGGAACACCTGCCACCGAACGACCAACCAGAGCGCGGCGCTTTGCTTCCACTGCGCAAGCACTTCCAACTGTTCTGTAACCTGCGCCCAGCACAGATTCACAATGGCTTAGAGGCATTTTCTCCACTTCGTGCTGACATCTCTGAGCGTGGTTTTGACATTGTGGTGGTTCGTGAACTGACTGGTGGTATCTACTTCGGCCAACCAAAAGGTCGTGAAGGCGAAGGCGCAACAGAGAAAGCGTTTGATACCGAGGTTTACCACCGCTTTGAAATCGAGCGTATCGCTAAAATTGCCTTTGAATCTGCACGTCTACGTCGTAAGAAAGTTTGCTCAATCGATAAAGCGAACGTACTACAAAGCTCTATCCTATGGCGTGAAGTGGTCGAAGAGATCGCGAAAGACTACCCAGATGTCGAGCTTTCTCACATGTACATCGACAACGCCACCATGCAGCTAATCAAAGATCCAGCGCAGTTTGACGTAATGCTATGTTCAAACATCTTCGGTGACATCATCTCGGATGAATGTGCAATGATTACTGGCTCTATGGGCATGCTGCCTTCTGCGAGCCTTAACGAAAGCAAATTTGGTCTGTACGAACCAGCAGGCGGCAGTGCTCCAGATATCGCAGGCAAAAACATCGCTAACCCAGTGGCGCAAATTCTTTCAGCTGCGCTAATGCTACGTTACAGCCTGGGTGAAGAAGCAGCGGCTCAAGACATTGAAGCTGCCGTATCTAAAGCGCTTTCTGCTGGCGAGCTAACCGCTGATTTAGCAAGCGACAAACCAGCGCTAACCACTTCAGAAATGGGTGACAAGATCGCCGAGTACATCTTGAACTCATAACTCAAATTAAATTTATAACAATTATTCGCCTCTGATAAGCCGTTATCAGAGGCAGCACACAGGATTAGTGATAATGGGCAAAACACTTTACGAGAAGGTCTACGACGAACACGTTGCTGTCGCAGCTGAAGGGGAAAACCCGATTCTTTATATTGATCGTCACCTGGTACACGAAGTTACCTCTCCACAGGCTTTTGATGGCTTGCGTGAAAAGGGCCGTCAAGTGCGTCAGGTAAGCAAAACGTTCGCAACGATGGACCACAACGTTTCGACCACAACCAAAGACATCAACGCTTCTGGTGAGATGGCACGTATCCAGATGGAAACGCTATCGAAAAACTGTGAAGAATTTGGTGTAACCCTTTACGACCTAAACCACAAATACCAAGGCATTGTCCACGTTATGGGCCCTGAGCTAGGCATTACCCTGCCAGGCATGACCATCGTTTGTGGTGACTCTCATACTGCTACACACGGTGCGTTCGGTTCACTGGCTTTCGGTATCGGTACATCTGAAGTTGAACACGTATTAGCGACTCAAACGCTAAAGCAAGCACGTGCGAAAACGATGAAAATCGAAGTGAAAGGTAAAGTCGCTCCGGGCATTACAGCAAAAGATATCGTACTGGCGATCATCGGTAAAACAACAGCAGCAGGCGGTACTGGCTACGTGGTTGAGTTCTGCGGTGAAGCGATTACGGACCTTTCAATGGAAGGCCGTATGACAGTATGTAACATGGCTATCGAATTAGGCGCGAAAGCGGGTCTGATTGCTCCGGATGAAACCACGTTCGACTACATCAAAGGCCGTAAATTCTCACCACAAGGTGCAGATTTTGACGCGGCGGTTGAATACTGGAAAACACTAAAAACTGACGATGATGCTGAATTTGATGCCGTAGTAACGCTAAACGCAGCGGACATCAAACCGCAAGTAACCTGGGGTACCAACCCAGGGCAGGTTATCGCGGTTGACCAACCGATTCCTTCACCAGAAAGTTTTTCAGACCCAGTGGAAAAAGCATCAGCAGCAAAAGCGCTGGCTTACATGGGGCTAGAAGCAGGCAAGTCACTGGCTGATTACCCAGTTGATAAAGTGTTTGTTGGTTCTTGTACTAACTCACGTATCGAAGACATGCGCGCAGCAGCAGCGGTAGCGAAAGGCCGTAAAGTTGCTTCTCATGTTCAGGCATTAATTGTCCCAGGCTCAGAACAGGTGAAGACTCAAGCGGAAGCGGAAGGCTTGGATGTCATCTTTAAAGAAGCGGGCTTTGAATGGCGTCTACCAGGCTGTTCTATGTGTCTGGCAATGAACAATGACCGCTTAGGTCCTCAGGAACGTTGTGCATCGACTTCAAACCGTAACTTTGAAGGTCGTCAAGGCCGTGATGGTCGTACCCACTTGGTTAGCCCTGCAATGGCTGCAGCGGCGGCTATCGCGGGTCACTTTGTTGATATTCGTGAACTAGATTAAGGAAAGAACAGATGTCAGGTTTTAAACAACACAAAGGCTTAGTTGTTCCTCTAGATGCAGCGAACGTTGATACTGATGCCATCATACCAAAGCAGTTCCTACAAAAGGTGTCTCGCCTGGGTTTCGGTAAGCACCTTTTCCATGACTGGCGCTTCCTTGATGACGCAGGTGAACAGCCAAACCCTGAGTTTGTGATGAACGCACCACGTTACCAAGGTGCTTCCATCTTACTTGCGCGTGAAAATTTCGGTTGTGGCTCTTCTCGTGAGCACGCTCCTTGGGCGTTAGCCGATTACGGCATTAAAGCGATGATCGCACCAAGCTTTGCAGATATCTTCTATGGCAACTCAATCAACAACCAAATGGTGCCAGTGCGTCTGACTGAGCAAGAGGTTGATGAACTGTTCCAATACGTTGAAGCGAATGAAGGTGCACAGATTGAAGTGGATCTGGAAGCGAACAAAGTACGTGCCAATGGCAAAGAATACGATTTCGAAATCGATGAGTTCCGTCGCCACTGTCTACTGAATGGCTTGGACAACATCGGCTTGACGCTACAGCACGAAGATAAAATTGCGGAATATGAAGCGAATATTCCAAGCTTCCTGCGCTAAGACGCTTTAATCTATAAAAATGAAAAAGGCTGGCTGTTGTCAGTCTTTTTTATTTTTTAGGTAACTGATTTCAGAGCGCTTTGCTTACGGAATACAGAACGCGCCTGTTTAAGTTCGTCATCCTGAACAGCGACGAAGGAGCGTGATTCAGGATCTACTGCCAGAGTACGCAGTACACATTCATACTTTCTTTACTCAAGAGTTTGTGGGTATTAGATTCCTGATGTCGCTTAGGCTTCTCGGAATGACGGCGAATAAGGGCTGCAGATTACAGATTACAGATTACAGATTACAGATTACAGATTACAGATTACAGAAAGAAAACAAACACTAAACTGGTCTACACTAACATCAAAAAGTTTCTCCGCAGGTATCTCTATGAAACGTTTCTTATTGTTATTGTGTGCCCTACTTTCCTTTTGCGTCTATTCCGCACCTAAAGCCGACCTGTGGCCATACTGGAACCACTCGAACGAAGCCAGCCAAATACAAATCTCTCATCAAGAGTGGCAACAATTACTCGACCGCTATCTTGTCACTCTGGGGGAAAATACGTTATTTCGCTACCGCGCTGTGTCGGCAGCGGATAAAACATTACTCAAACAATACATTCAGCGCCTGACCAAACTCGATCCTTTGCAATACCGCAAAGCTGAGCAATATGCTTATTGGCTGAACCTGTACAACGCCATCACGGTGGATCTGATCTTGGATAATTACCCGATAAAGTCGATCACTAAGTTAGGAGGGTTGTTTAGTTTTGGGCCCTGGGATGAAGAGGTCATCACCATTAATAATCAAAACTTAACTCTGAATGATATCGAGCATCGAATTCTGCGACCGATCTGGCAAGATCCAAGAACACATTATGCGGTTAACTGTGCAAGCTTAGGCTGTCCGAATCTACAAGCTCAGGTGTTTACAGCCGCCAATAGCCAAGCCTTGTTGGACAGCGCGGCAAAAGCCTTTATCAACAGCAAAAAAGGCGTCTCTATCGAAGGGGAGACGGCGCGAATCTCGTCTATTTATGATTGGTTTGCAGAGGACTTTGGGGGTGAGAAGAACGTGTTTAAGCACATCAGGCAATACGCACCGCAATACAAGCGCTTTTCCGGTCAACTTAAATACGACTACGATTGGAATTTAAATCAAGCTGACTGATTGTACTGAGTGGATAGCTTGAATAGCTTTGGGTTACCTGTAACTCAAAAAGGGCACCGGATAACGACTCTTATTGGGTCATTCCAGCGAGACTAAGCGAGACTAGGAATCTAATATCCGCGCGCTGAGAGGCTAGAGAAATACCTTTGACAACAAAGTGCTCGGATAGAAGATTCTGAATTACGCTCGTGCCTCGCTTTTCAGAATGACGGCATGATACCAATACCGTTTGGCGTTTCTTCTTAGATAGAAAAAGCCAGATTACTTAAAGCCTTTTACTTTCTTAATCAGATCATAAGCATTTTGAATTTCTTGCGATTTTTCTTTGGCTACATTCATCATTTCTGGTGGCAGACCTTTCGCCATCAGCTTATCTGGATGGTGCTCGTTCATCAGCTTACGGTAAGCACGTTTCACCGTTTTACTGTCCGCATCTGCCGACACATCGAGGATTTCATACGCATTCGCTAACTGATCAGATTCAGACGCTTGCTGCCACCCTGCACCAGACGATTGATGTTGACCGTGAAAACCACCCTGATGCTGGAAACGGAATGCCGCTTCTTGCATGTGTAAGCGACGCTCCAGTTGCTCAGAAGAAAACCCTAATGCGCGAGCAATCTTGTGCAGCACATTTCGCTCACTTGGATGAATCTCGCCATCGGCAAAGGCAGCTGAAATTTGCAACTCCAAGAAAAATTGCAGCAAGTCGAAACGACCCGCAGTCGAGATCTTAACCCTAACCAACACCTCTTCGAGCGGGAAATCACTTTCCTTCCCTTCACGAAATGCGTCTTGCGCTGCACGGCGCTGTTCACCATGCAGGTTCATACGGTCCATCATCGCTGACGCAAGTTGAATCTCTTCTTTGGTGACCTGACCCTTCGATTTTGCCACATGTCCCATCACAGCAAAAGCCGCTTTGAAAAACTCTTCCTGACGTTGCGCCTGACTAGGCCCTTTACCAAACCCGCCCGTCGAGAATCCAGCCTGACTCAAACGACGTGCTTTATCAAACTGATGGCCAACAAATAAGCCAAATAGCAAGCCGAGTGGCCCGCCAAGTAACAAGCCAAAAAAGGCACCTAGTATTTTGCCCCAAATATGCATTATGTGTTCTCTATCAATGAATTTTTATCGACGAAAGCGGTCTTATAGTGCCGTATGCAACGATTTCCTTTATGATAATGGAATTAGTTTTATTTCGGCTAGGCCATTTCGCCAGCTTATCTTTGCAGCTACTTTATCTCGATTATGCCACAGCAAGTCAATGAGCCGGGACATATACGACGATAGTAGTTGATTCATTTGGCTATTACGCTAGGGTACAACAAGCCCTATAGCCATCGAGTAATATCTATCACCGTAAGTAAGTGAGCAGTTATTTACTACGATTGGTATAACAGTGACACAGGAAAGTTCGATTCAATGCAACATTTCTCCCGCACATTTTTAGCGGCCTCTATCAGCACCGCCTTGTTTGTCCCTACCACTCAAGCTGACGCGAATATCCATGATAGTGTGCAGGAAATGCCCACCACAGATCAATGTTTGGTCGAAACGAGTGGTGATCAGGACGCTTTAAATGCACCCGTGGTAGTCGAGGCTGACAGACTGCAAGCCATTAGTGGCGACAAAGCACAATACTCTGGTAACGTCCAAGTCACGCAAGGTCAAAAGAAAATCACCGCAGATAGCGTAACGCTGCACCAACAAGACAACGTCGTGGTCGCTGAAGGTAACGTCACCTTCAATGACGGTCAGGTCGAAGCTCGCTCGGATCGCGTGACCAGCGATATTGATCAAGACACTTTCTCACTCGAGAACACGGACTACCACTTTATTTGTCAACAAGGACGAGGCACGGCGGCCTATATTGCGCGTACTGGTCAGTCGATTTATGAACTGGAAGACGGCTCCATTACATCCTGTCCTCAAGGCGACAACTCTTGGCGCCTGGTTGCGTCCGGTATCGATGTCGACCAGGATGAAGAGACGGCAACACTGCATCACCCTCGCTTTGAAGTGTTAGATGTGCCTATTTTCTACGTCCCTTACCTGACCATGCCAATAGGCAATACACGCAAATCGGGTCTGCTATTCCCTTCTCTATCGTACGGCTCTAGCGATGGTATGGAAGTAGAAGTGCCATTCTACTGGAACATTGCGCCTCAATACGATATGACCCTGACCACGCTCTACATGCAGCAACGTGGGACCAAATTCGACACCGACTTCCGCTATTTAACCGATGGTTGGGGTGAAGGTGAAATTAAAGGCGAATACCTAAATTCAGACAGAAAGTATGCCGATGAGACACGCTGGGGCTACCAGTTTAAGCATGAAGGTATTATTGACAAGCACTGGGTCGTGGATGTCGATTACTCAGAAGTGAGTGATATCGACTACTTCCTGGATCTCGACTCTGATATTGGTAACCGTGAAGATGGCCAACTGATGCAGGAAGGCGAAGTCCAATACCGCTCAGATTTCTGGGACGCCTCGTTGACCGTTCGCGACTTCCAAATCCTGTTGCAAGAAGAAAACAAACCTTATCGTCTATTGCCTCAGTTGGCAGTAAACTACTACACGCCAGTGTGGGGAAACTACCTCAACTTTGATGTGAAAAGCCAACTAAGCCGCTTTGACACCAGTGACAACGCCAAGCCCGATGCCACTCGTTTCCATATTGAGCCTGGCTTCACTATGCCGCTGTCTAACTCATGGTCGTCTTGGACAACAGAAGCTCGCGTGCTAGCCACATACTATTCGCAAGACTTAAATGGTCTGACCGACTCAGATCTGGAACTTCAGCTGGATGAAAAAGTGTCGCGTGTGATTCCAGAGTTCCGTAGTAACGCGCAGATTTATCTTGAACGTGATACCAGTTGGATCGAAGGGTACACCCAAACGCTGGAACCACAGGTTCAGTACTTGTACGTGCCAAAAGAAGATCAAACCAATATCTACAACTACGACACAACGTTGCTGCAAACCGATTATTACGGTCTGTTCCGTAGCCGCAAATACAGTAGTATCGATAAGATCGCATCCGCGAACCAGCTAAGCTACGGTGCAAGTACTCGTTTCTTTGATGACGATTATAAAGAACGTCTCAATATTTCATTCGGCCAAATCTATTACTTTGATAAAAAAACTAAGCTCAGCAACAGCCCAGCCGATCCTGATGACACGACAAATTACTCGTCATGGGCGATTGAAGCAGACTTCAACTATAACGATTACGTGTTCTATCATGGCGGTATTCAATACGACATCGACCTAGGTTCAATGCAACTTGCGAACAGCACGTTAGAATACCAGTTTGACGGCGGTTTTATTCAAAGTAACTACCGTTATGTCACTCGCGAATACATTGAAGATACGATCATTCTCGAAAACCTGGACACCATTACTCGGAAAGGTATTTCTCAAGCCGGTATTGTGGCCGCTTACGAATTTAACCGAAATTGGTCCGCCAGTGGTCAGTACTACTACGACCTGAATGAAAATAACGACTTAGAATGGTTAGCAGGCTTACGTTATCAATCTGATTGTTGGTATATCGGTTTAACCTACTCTAACCAACTGTTAGGCTGGGAAGACCAAATTATCGGCGGCTCAGGGGCATCAGCAGAATACGAAAGCAACTTCAGTGTTAATGTTGGTATTCAAGGCTTTGCCACCAACCAATCTACTGGCACGGCAGCCAAAGAATTGGAAGGTTCAGACAACACCATCAAATATGGTCGCCCATTCTATCTGAACAATTAATCGAATTAAGCGTCTTAGAGTAAATAAGACACTAATTAAAAATACTGACGGAATTTTAGATGAAAATTTGGAAATCAATCTTATTTACGACCCTACTCTCTTGTGGAGCGGTTGCAGCACCAGTAGAGCTTGATAAGGTTGCTGTTATTGTGAATGACGGTGTCATTCTACAAAGTGATATCGACACAGCGTTAAAAACGCTACAAGCCAATGCTCGCCAAAGTGGGAAAAGCTTGCCTTCTGCCCAGGTGTTGCATGAACAAGTCGTTGAAAAACTGATTCTAGATACACTTCAAGGCCAGGAGGCTGAGCGTATCGGTGTGCGCATCGACGATAGTCGTCTAAACCAGGCTATTGCAGAGATTGCACGCAACAATAATCAAACTGTCGAACAACTGACAGCATCAATTGCAAGTGAAGGGCTGAGTTACACCGAGTTCCGCGAGCAAATCCGCAAGGAAATTGCCGCTTCGGAAGCACGTAACGCGCTTGTGCGTCGTCGTATTAATATTCTACCGGCGGAAGTTGACAGCCTTTCGGAGCAATTATCACAACAAACCAACGCCACGGTTCAATACAAAATTAGCCATATTCAACTGCGCTTCTCTGATGACAAAGACAAGTCAGCAGTAGAAGCAGAAGCGAAAGCGCTGGCCAAAAAGCTCAATGACGGTGCAGACTTCACTGAAATGGCTTACACCTATTCTAAAGGACCAAAAGCGCTACAAGGTGGTGACTGGGGCTGGATGCGTAAAGAAGAAATGCCGACCATCTTTGCCGACCAAATCAACATGCAGAACAAGGGCAGTATCATAGGTCCATTCCGCAGTGGTGTTGGTTTCCACATTCTTAAAATCGACGATGTACAAGGTCTGGAAACCGTCGCGGTAACGGAAGTGAACGCTCGCCACATTCTGATTAAGCCAACGGTTATCCTCAGTGATGAGGGCGCACAAAAGCAGTTAAATGAATATGTTCGCCGTATTAAAGCTGGTGAAGCAACATTTGCTCAGCTAGCTTCTCAACACAGCCAAGACCCAGGCTCTGCGGCTCAAAACGGTGAACTTGGTTACCAAACTCCGGACCTTTACGTGCCTGAATTTAAACATCAGGTAGAAACACTACCAGTAGGTTCGATCAGTGAACCATTCAAAACGGTTCACGGCTGGCATATTGTAGAAGTGCTGGATCGCCGTCAGGTTGACCGTACGGATTCTGCAATGAAGAATAAAGCTTACCGCATTCTATTTAACCGTAAATTTAATGAAGAAGCAGGCGCATGGATGCAGGAACTGCGTGCAAGTGCGTTTGTTGAAATCGTGGATGACAGCAATGACAACTGATTTAGTTCGCAGAATTGTCGTAACCGCAGGGGAACCTGCGGGTATCGGCCCTGACTTGGTGCTGGCGCTCTCAAAAGAAGACTGGGCGCACCAAATTGTCGTCTGCGCAGATAAAAACATGTTAATGGAACGTGCCGAGCTACTAGGTATTGACGTCCAACTCTATGATTATAATCCAGAAGAAGCGCCTAAAGCTCAAAAAGCTGGCACGCTTATCGTCGATCATATCGAATTATCGGAAAGTACCGTAGCCGGTCAGCTCAACGAAGCCAATGGCCACTATGTACTAAAAACGTTAGAAAGAGCCGCTTTAGGCTGTATGAATGACGAATTTGATGCTATTGTCACCGGCCCTGTTCACAAGGGGGTGATCAATCGCTCTGGCGTTGCATTCAGTGGACATACTGAATTCTTTGCCGAGAAGTCTAATACGCCGTTAGTTGTGATGATGCTGGCGACGGAAGGACTGCGTGTTGCGCTGGTAACCACACATATTCCTTTGGCGTATGTGTCAAAAGCCGTCACTGAAGAGCGATTAGAGAAAATCATCGGTATTCTTCATAAAGACCTCGTTGAAAAATTTGCCATCAAGCAACCAAACATCTATGTTTGCGGGCTTAATCCACATGCGGGAGAAGATGGTTGTTTAGGTCATGAAGAGATCGAAACCATCACTCCGACACTGGAAAAGATTCGACAAGAAAAAGGGTTTAATCTGATCGGCCCACTGCCAGCAGATACCATTTTCAATGACAAATATTTAAACGATGCTGATGCTGTTTTAGGCATGTACCACGATCAAGTATTGCCAGTTTTAAAATACAAAGGCTTTGGTCGTTCAGTAAACATTACGCTTGGTCTACCTTTTATTAGAACATCGGTGGATCACGGTACTGCATTAGATCTGGCAGGGACAGGTCAGGCGGATACAGGGAGTTTCCGAACAGCGCTCACGCATGCGATAGAATTGGTAGAGAAGAAACAATGAGAAATGATGTCCATTTAGGACACAAAGCGCGTAAACGTTTTGGTCAAAACTTCCTGAACGATCCATACATTATTGATGGTATCGTCTCAGCGATTAACCCAAGACCAGGCCAGAATCTGGTTGAAATTGGCCCAGGTCTGGGCGCTATTACTGAACCTGTAGGCCGTGAAGTCGACAAGTTCACCGTTATCGAACTTGACCGAGATCTGGCTGAACGTTTACGTAACCACCCGGATCTAGCGGATAAGTTAACCATTCATGAAGGCGATGCGATGCGTTTCGACTTCACTCAGCTAGTAAAACCGAATAACAAACTACGTATCTTCGGTAACTTGCCGTACAACATCTCTACCCCGTTGATGTTTCACCTTTTTGAATTCCATAAAGACATTCAAGACATGCACTTTATGCTTCAAAAAGAAGTGGTTAACCGTTTGGCAGCAGGCCCGGGTAGCAAAGCTTATGGCCGTCTGACAGTAATGGCTCAGTACTACTGTAAAGTGGTGCCAGTACTAGAAGTGCCACCAACAGCATTCGTACCGCCACCGAAAGTAGACTCAGCCGTCGTTCGTCTGGTTCCTTACGAAGAGCTACCGTGTCCAGCCAAAGACCTGCGTTTACTGGATCGCGTTTGCCGTGAAGGCTTTAACCAGCGTCGTAAGACCGTACGCAACTGCTACAAATCACTGTTGAGTACAGAAGTGTTGGAAGAGCTGGGTATCAACCCAGGCATGCGTCCAGAGAACCTGACGCTAGAACAATTCGTTGCCATGGCGAACTGGCTGGCGGATAACCCACAACGCTAAGTTTGTTAAACGAAAGCAACTCAATACAATAAGCCAAACCAACCCCTTGCCGGTTTGGCTTATTGCTAAGTTTCTTAAGGAGTGTACATGGACGTCATTCAACCCTGCATCAAAATTCAAGTTCACACCAAATACATCGAAGAACAGTCTAATCCCGAGCTACAACGCTACGTTTTTGCCTACACCATCACGATTAAAAATCTAAGCCAGCAAACCGTACAACTGATTAGCCGTCGTTGGTTGATCACCGACTCTAACGGAAAGCAGATGACGGTTGAGGGAGATGGTGTGGTTGGGCAGCAGCCATTTATTCCAAGTAATGATGAATACACCTACAGCAGTGGCACTGCGTTAGAAACACCCGTTGGTGTTATGCAAGGGCACTATAAGATGCTCGACGAACAAGGACAGGAGTTCATCGCTGAAATAGAACCATTCCGTCTTGCCATTCCGAATGTTTTAAATTAATAAGATTGGAGAGTCAGTGGCTACCTATATTGTTGGTGATATCCAAGGCTGTTTTGAAGAACTGCAGCGACTATTAGAACAAGTATCTTTTTCTGCCAAAAATGATCAACTCTGGCTTGCCGGTGACCTCGTCGCCAGAGGGCCTAAATCGTTAGAAACCTTACGCTTGGTTAAGTCATTAGGTGACAGTGCCAAAGTGGTACTTGGCAATCACGATCTACATTTACTTGCCGTCGCTCATGGCGTTAAAAAAGTAAAAGATAAAGATAAGACCGCCCCAATTTTCGCCGCTCCTGACAGTAAAGCGTTATTGCAATGGCTCGCTAAGCAACCGCTTCTTGCAGAACATGATGACTTCGTTATGTGCCATGCTGGAATTTCACCACAGTGGAATTTGGCAACAGCCCGCCAATGTGCCCGCGAAGTAGAAAACATCCTGCAAAGCGATCACCTATCGTGGCTACTGCACAATATGTACAGCAACAAACCAGATTACTGGGATGATTCTCTGACAGGGTTAGATCGCTATCGCTATACCATCAATGCATTTACGCGTATGCGCTTTTGTTTTCCGGATGGACGCCTGGACATGGATTGCAAACTTCCGCCACAACAAGTGACAGATGAAGAGTTAATTCCTTGGTTTGATCTTCCACAGAGAGTGGAGCTAGGCAAGACGGTCCTATTCGGACATTGGGCGGCATTACAAGGCCATATCGATGAAGAAGTGATTGGTCTGGATACGGGCTGTGTTTGGGGTGGAGAACTGACGATGATTCGCTGGGAAGATAAACAAATTTTTACCCAACAGGCATTAAGTTAAGCTCTGATACCAACCTAAGTAAGAAAGTGGTCATACTTAATTATAGAGAACCAGAAAACAGGAATCGAACACAAACACGCATCAACCCATCCATGGGGCTTCGATTTGCCATCCATGGCAAAGAGAGTTTGTTTATCGAACCCTGTTCCCTGATCAGTTAGATATCAGTTACTTAACGACTCTTCTAGGGTCATTCCAGCGAGCCCTAGCGAGACTAGGAATCTAATATCAGCGTGCTGGGAATAGATAGAAAGCTCTTTGACAACAAAGTGCTCGAATAGAAGATCCTGAATTACGCTCCTTCGTCGCTTTTCGATGACGGTAGGCTGGTATAGCCGCTCGTCGCTGTTATACGAACGGCATTACCGTATTAACAATGCTGTTTTGGTCTCGAATTATTTTCCAGAATCGTAAAGCGCATGTTGTAGGCGTTTTTCTCATCCGCTTGATACGCTTCTGAATAAGTTTCTTTAAACTCATTCCCCCAATCAGGGAACTGCGTATCACCTTCGATAGCTGCCTCAATATGTGTCACATACAACTTCGTCGCGAGTGGTAGACAGGCTGAGTAAATAGCCCCACCACCAATGATCATCACTTCTTCCACATCACCCGCAACCTCTAATGCTTGTTCAATGGAAGTCACTGTCGTCACCCCTTCGATACTTAGAGATTCATCACGACTGATAACGATATTAAGACGACCAGGCAATGGACGTCCGATAGACTCATACGTTTTGCGTCCCATGACGACAGGCTTGCCCATGGTGCAACGCTTAAACCATACGAAGTCAGCCGGTAAGTGCCATGGCATTTGATTGTCTTTACCAATGATACGATTGTCTGCCATCGCGGCAATCATACTAATGATCATGTCGGGTCCTTATACTATCGGTCTGCGGCGATAGAATAACAGCCCCGGAACAGCAAGGCCAATGGCTAAACCTGCAATAATAAACATGGCTTTAAGAAAATTTTCCATGCACGTCGCAAGTAGTTCAGGTGAGTAACCTAAATGGTTTATCTCTACCATCGCAATCATGGCTTTGTAGGCAAACACGCCGGGAACCATAGGGATCAGAGCAGCAACGGTGAATACTTTCGGGTGGGCCAAAAAGCGACGAGACCAGTACACACCAATCATCCCAACTAAGGTCGCAGCGAAGAAGGTTGCCCACTCAATAGGAATCCCGAACTGCATCATTACATAACGACTACCATGACCAATCGCGCCGCCTACGGCACAGTAGATTAATGCTTTATGTGGCACGTTGAACACCAATGCAAACCCCACAGCAGGTATAGCGGCAAAAAACATATCGTTTAACAGACCAAGCAGTAAATCGACAATACTCATCTGATGCTCCATCCCCAAATTCCAGTCACACTCATCGCCGCAACGATGCCTAAGCAGGTCGCCAGCGTTAATAAACTCGCCATCACAAAGCGGGCAATCCCCATATTGATATGACCTTTGAGCATGTCGGCTACCGAGTTAATCAATGGGAAGCCCGGTACTAGCATCAACACTGACGATGCCATCGCGACCGTAGGCAAGTTACCAATCTGATAGATTTCCGCCTGCGCAGAAATTAAGGTAGTCACAAATGCCGTAGCGGCAAAATTGAGTAAAGGATTGAAATGACGGTGGCCAATTTCCTGGCGAACAATCATGCCGACCGCTGAGGCTAAGAAAGTCATAAAAAATATGCTTATATCCCCTCCCGCTAAATGACTAAATGCCGCACAAGATAGTCCGATCATAAAGACCACCAACCAACGGTTATAGCGCTCAGGGCTGATATGATTAAGCTTTTTCTGCGCCATGGCTGAATCGAGTAACCCTCGCTCCATCATGATACAAATACGCTGAATTTGTGTGATAACTCGCATATTGATACCACGATCGGCACAACTTCGTGTAGTGGTAATACAATGGCCATCCATCAGCGTGGTGACGACAAGCGCATTTGCAGAGAGTGCTACCGCGACTTCATGAACACCACAAGCAAGGCCAATACGGCGCATAATATCGCTCACTAAGGTACTTTCAGCGCCATGAGCGAGCAACATCTGTCCGGCTTGAGCGACAAGGCGAGAAATCGCCCTTTGATTTGATACCGATACCTTTGTGGTCGGTATAGTTTCCAATGCCATAGATACGTCTAAATCCTTTTAGGGTCCAAATGATACTAATCCCAGCCAATTTTTAATCAATGAAGCTGGCATTAGTATTATTGTGCCGTAAATCACATCATCTAAATATGATTAGATACAAAAAAAGCCGCAATAGGCATTGCGGCTTAATTAAATTTTCTTGGTAACTATTTACCGGATGATAAAAACCGGGTGATGAAATTAGTCACGAACGTAGACAACGTGACCGTCATCTTCTTCATCGTCCCAATCATCCCAGTCGTCGTCATCATCTTCAGTAATAACGTCTTTACCAGCCATCGCGTCTTTATGGTAGTCATCCCACATGAAGTTAACTTTATCTTCTTCAGCAACTTCTTCCTCTTCACGAGGTAGGTTTTCCATAAAGTCAGCTAGCTTGTAACAAAGCTCTTTGGTTCCAGAACGGTTGATTGCCGAGATCTTAAAGTACTCGTCTTCCCAACCTAGCGCATCCAAGATCTCTTGGATCTTTTCATTCGCTTCTTCTTCTGGCATTAGATCAACTTTGTTGAACACCAACCAACGAGGTTTATCGGCTAGCTTTTCACTGTACTGCTCTAACTCATCAATGATCGTTAGTGCATTTTGCACTGGATCAGACTGATCAATCGGCATAATGTCGATCATGTGCAGTAAAACGCGGCAACGTTCTAGGTGTTTCAGGAATCGAATACCTAAACCTGCACCATCCGCAGCGCCTTCAATCAGACCAGGGATATCCGCAACGACAAAGCTTTTCTCAGGTACAACACTAACCACACCTAAGCTTGGGATAAGCGTCGTAAATGGGTAATCCGCCACTTTTGGTTTTGCAGCAGATACAGCACGAATAAAGGTTGATTTACCCGCGTTTGGCAAGCCAAGCATACCAACGTCAGCAAGCAGTAATAGCTCTAGACGAATTTCACGAACTTCACCTTTAGTACCCAACGTTCTCTGACGAGGAGCGCGGTTTACCGAAGACTTAAAGCGCGTGTTGCCCAGACCGTGCCAACCACCTTTAGCTACCATTACTTTTTTGCCGTGTTCAGCAACTTCCGCAACGATTTCGTTAGTGTGGATATCAACAGCACGAGTACCAACCGGCACACGCATCACAATATCTTTACCACGCTTACCAGTACAGTTACCACCGCGGCCATTTTCTCCACGCTCTGCTTCGTAAAAGCGTTGGAAACGGTAATCGATTAGGGTGTTTAGGTTTTCGTCAGCTTGGATATAAACATCGCCGCCGTCACCACCATCACCGCCATCAGGACCACCTTTAGTGATGAATTTTTCACGCCAGAAACTAACAACGCCGCTACCGCCGTCGCCTGCCTGAACTTTTACTACAGCTTCATCTACGAACTTCATCTTTTACTCCGACTACTTCGTGCGTGGATTAAATCTACTTTGTCATCCGACAATTTTAGCAGATGACAGATCTAAACTCCCTGATTCGAATCGCTTTGGATCAACCGAGAAGTTTCGATATGTCGACTGCCTATAAATAAAAAACCCCGCCGATTCGGCAGGGCTTTTGAATTCAGCTTAAAGCTATTAAGTAATTGAGTTAAAAACTAATTACTCAGCTTCGATGCTAACAAACTTACGGTTCTTAGGACCTTTCACTTCGAACTTCACTTTACCTTCAGTAAGAGCGAATAGAGTGTGGTCTTTACCGATACCTACGTTGTTACCAGCGTGGAACTTAGTACCACGTTGACGCACGATGATGTTACCTGCAAGAACAGATTCACCACCGAAACGCTTAACACCTAGACGTTTGCTTTCTGAATCGCGGCCGTTACGAGTAGAACCACCAGCTTTTTTGTGTGCCATTGTTAAACTCTCCTAATAGATTAAGCGTTGATACCAGTGATCTTCACTTCAGTGAACCACTGACGGTGACCCTGTTGCTTACGAGAGTGCTTACGACGACGGAACTTAACGATTTTAACTTTATCGCCACGACCGTGTTGTACAACTTCAGCAACAATTTTGCCGCCCTCTACAAGAGGAGCACCAACTTTGATGTCTTCGCCGTTAGCAACAAGAAGAACTTTATCAAATTCTACAGTTGCACCAGTTTCAACGTCTAATTTCTCTAAACGAAGAGTTTGACCTTCGCTTACACGGTGTTGTTTACCACCAGATTGGAAAACAGCGTACATATTTTACTCCGCTTTTTCCGCACAGCCTTTCGTGAGGGTGTGCGCTAAACTAATCATCAATAGGGCGCAGATTCTACAGAATAGGAGTCCCCATGACAAGCCATATTTTGAAAAAATTGGCGAAAAGCTAATCGCCAAAGAAAAGTGCGGCAATCATGCCCTTTAGTAATGTATTAATCAACGTTTTTTAGTGTATTATTCGACAATTATATAAATCGAATAAGCCTTGCAGGGTCTAACTTCAGCCGGATATACAATGGATTTTAAAACTATCCAAGCGCTTACTGCCAATGACATGGCAAAAGTGAATGAAACAATTCAAGCCCAATTAAATTCTGATGTCTCTTTAATCAACCAGCTCGGTTTTTATATCGTCAGTGGTGGAGGCAAACGCCTAAGACCGCTATTGGCGATCTTGTCAGCCCGTGCTCTTGGATATCAAGGCAGCGGTCATACGATGGCAGCTGCGTTTATTGAGTTCATCCATACAGCCACTCTGTTGCACGATGATGTGGTAGACGAGTCAGATATGCGCCGTGGTAAAGCGACCGCAAATGCTGCCTTTGGCAACGCAGCAAGCGTATTAGTTGGGGATTTTATCTACACTCGCTCATTTCAGATGATGACTGAGCTAGGATCGATGAAGATCCTTCAGTTAATGAGTAACGCCGTAAACGTGATCGCCGAAGGTGAAGTTCAGCAGTTAATGAACTGCAACGATCCTGACACGACAGAAGAAAGCTACATGCAAGTCATCTACTCTAAGACGGCACGCCTGTTTGAGTCTGCGACACAAATTGGCGCCATCCTGACTGATGCACCGGAGCATGTTGAAATTGCACTACAGAATTACGGTAAGTACTTAGGTACCGCATTCCAACTGATTGACGACGTCATGGATTACACCTCTGATGGTGAAGACATGGGTAAAAATGTTGGCGATGATTTAGCAGAAGGTAAACCGACCCTTCCTCTACTTCATGCAATGCGCAACACAACCCCTGAAAATGCTCAGATGATCCGTGAAGCGATCGAGAAAGCCAACGGAATGGATCGTCTTGAAGAGATCCTTGCGGTTATGAAACAAACGGGCTCACTGGAATACACGACTCAAAAAGCCCTCGACGAAGCTGATAAGGCGATAGCAGAGCTGTCGGTACTGCCTGAGTCTGAGTATAAAGAAGCACTTATTACTCTGGCTCACGTGGCGGTAAAACGCACGCGATAGCATTAGCTAACTGGACCAGCAAGGCGATAAATTATAACCACCGACTAAAGTTGGTGGTTTAAGGCTGAAAAGAAAAAGGAAGAGCACCACAGTCCACTCTTCCTTATTCTTTATTCCAGCGACGGTTTGCTCAATTAATAGTAGCGTTCGCTTCCTCCGTGTAGCTGCGGGTCATCTTCTATCTCGTCAAACGTGACGGCAATTTGCTGATCGCTTCCCTGTTTAGCCAACAGCACTGTTTCGGCTTCACGATCAACAACAAGAATAGTACCGACACCTTGTTGGCACTCTACAACCATGCCTTTGCGGATTCGACTTGCTTCCATACCCTACTCCTGATTGACATTGTTGGTTTAGCCTCTTATACGTCAGACAGAATAAAGGGATCAAAAAAGCCGACCCTAAGATCGGCTTTTTATAAACGTATAAACGCTTAAACTTACTTAGCGAACTCAACACCGATGTTGATATCACCATTTAGCGTTTCTAGCATGTTGTCTAGAGCAGACTTTTCGTAGTCGCTTAGTGCACCGTAGCTTAGTACTTCCTCAACACCTTCTTTACCTAGCTTCACTGGCTGAGCAAAGTATGGTGCGTGCTCACCGTCACCTTCAACGTAAGCACACTCAACCACGCCTTCTTCACCCTGAAGAGCACGTACTAGAGACAGACCAAAGCGACACGCTGCTTGACCCATAGATAGAGTCGCACTACCGCCACCTGCTTTCGCTTCAACGACTTCAGTACCTGCGTTCTGGATACGCTTGGTTAGAGCTTCAACTTCTTCAGCCGTAAACTCAACGCCTTCTACCTGAGAAAGCAGAGGAAGAATAGTTACGCCTGAGTGACCACCGATAACTGGTACACGAACATCACTTGGATCTTTGTCTTTCAGCTCAGCAACGAAAGTTTCTGAACGAATAACGTCAAGTGTAGTTACACCGAATAGTCTGCGCTTGTCATAAACGCCAGCTTTCTTCAGTACTTCTGCAGCGATTGGCACAGTCGTATTCACAGGGTTAGTGATAATACCAACACACGCTTTCGGACAAACTACAGCAATTTTCTCAGCCAGTGCCTTAACGATACCAGCATTAACGTTAAATAGATCCGCACGATCCATACCTGGCTTACGTGCAACACCAGCAGAAATTAGAACTACATCTGCGCCTTCCAGTGCAGGTGTTGGATCCTCACCCGCGTATCCTTTGATCGATACAGGAGTTGGGATGTGGCTAAGATCAGCTGCAACACCTGGAGTTACAGGGGCAATATCATATAGGGCTAAATCAGAACCAGCAGGAAGACGGTTCTTTAGTAAAAGGGCAAGGGCTTGACCGATACCGCCAGCGGCACCAATAACGGCTACTTTCATGTAGTTCTCCTTGAGAGTATTTTTTATAAATGTATTCGTAGGGTAGTTTTTAACCAACCCATTAAAGCTATCGGAATCACAACTTGATTACAATCAATTAACGCCAGCTTTGCGACCTCGCGCAACTCCGCATTTTCGTGCTACACAAACGGTTGGATTATTCTTTTATTCATTTGAAATGACAATAGATTACGGGAAATAAAACAGATGTATGATTACCCATTAAATGGGGCATCATTCTGTTTATGATTTACAGTGATGTAACTAACATTATCTTGGGACTTTTTGGCACTGCCTGAATATATATGCGAGAATATGCAAAATTGCTGATCCGTAATTAAGAGAATCATAATGACTATGCGCAATACTGAAAAACAAGATAACCTAGTCCGAGCTTTTAAAGCCCTGTTAAAGGAAGAAAGCTTTGGCTCACAAGGCGAGATTGTTGATGCTCTAAAACTGCAAGGTTTTGAAAGCATTAACCAATCTAAAGTGTCTCGCATGCTGACTAAGTTTGGTGCTGTTCGTACACGTAATGCGAAAATGGAAATGGTTTACTGTCTTCCTGCAGAACTTGGCGTGCCAACAACAAGCAGTTCTTTGCGTGAGTTAGTACTGGATATTGACCACAATGCAGCGTTAGTTGTTATCCATACAGGTCCAGGCGCAGCACAACTTATCGCTCGCATGCTGGACTCTCTGGGTAAATCTGAAGGTATCCTGGGAGTTGTCGCGGGCGATGACACCATCTTTATTACTCCTACGTTGCCAGTATCTACAGAGCAGCTATTCACATCCGTGTGTGAACTGTTTGAATACACGGGCTAACAATCATAAGTTAAAGTCACCTAACTGATTGTGAGCTATAAGATAAATCCTATTTTGTAGCTCACCATATCCTCCTTCCCCTGCGTTTTAAGGTTGTTTTTTAGCCAAATTATTTGTGATCTGACTCACGCAATTAATTTTTCCTTCCTTTCCTCACATTCGATCGTAAGCTACTGTTATAAAAGGAATAAAATAACAGTTAAATCACTAATTATTAACGCTGTTTCAGACTTATTCGCTATAACTTTTAACAGTCGGATAATTTTCTGCCAATTTTTTGTTATGATTTGTTCGCTTTTTCAAACAATTGGATTGGAAAAGATGCCGTTTCCAAACAGGAAACTCCAGAAGTGATTGATGGTTATTTCCGGGTAAATAATGAAATATAAGGAAGGGAATTTCATGGCATTTAACAAACTACTTAAAGTAGGCGCTATCGCTGCAGCCGTTATGGGCGCAGGCGCAGTTAACGCTCAAGAGTTTATTACTATCGGTACGGGCTCGGTGACAGGTGTTTACTACCCTACTGGCGGTGCTATCTGTAAATTGGTAAACAAAGGTCGAAAAGAACACAATATTCGTTGTTCCGTTGAGTCGACTGGTGGTTCAATTTACAACGTAAATACTATCCGTGCTAACGAGTTGGACTTTGGTATCGTACAGTCGGATTGGCAGTACCATGGCTACAACGGTACGAGCAAGTTCGCGAATCAAGGCGAATACAAAAAGCTACGCGCCATGTTCTCTCTACACACTGAACCTTTCAACATCATCGCTCGAGTAGACTCTGGCATCGAAAACGTTAAAGACCTGAAAGGTAAACGAGTCAACATCGGTAACCCAGGTTCTGGTGACCGTGCAACAATGGGTGTTGTAATGGACGCAATGGGTTGGACTCTAGACAGCTTCCAATTAGCTTCAGAGCTTAAAGGTTCTGAACGTTCTCAAGCACTTTGTGACAACAAAATCGACGCTTTCATTTACATGGTTGGTCACCCAAACGGCTCAATCAAAGAAGCAACCACATCATGTGACGCAAAGCTAGTGCCAGCTACTGGTCCTGAAATCGACAAGATTGTTTCAGCAAACCCTTACTACGCATACAGCAATGTGCCTGCAGGCATGTACCGTGGTACTGATCAAGATGTGAAGAGCTTTGGTGTAGCTGCAACAATGGTTACTTCAACGGACGTTTCTGATGAAGTGGCATACAATGTTGCAAAAGCAGTATTCGAAAACTTCGACACATTCAAACGTCTGCATCCAGCCTTTGCCAACTTGAAAAAAGAAGACATGGTGAAAGCAGGTATTTCAATTCCTCTTCATCCGGGCGCAGTGAAATACTACAAGGAAGTGGGACTGCTAAAATAACCCCCACAGATTCCAAATCTAGGCAGATACAAGCCGTTTCTGCCTGATTGAGTATGCTGGTTGTCACTGTTGCTACACCAGCATACTTTGTTTAATACCCCAGTAACCTCAAGATGCTTTCCCTACTGATAACACGGTAGCCTTGCATCTGGACGTTATCTGATTACATTCGTTGGTTTTTCTAAAACCTCACACTCATGCCAAGAAAACACTTTAACGCCGCCAATTCAGAGCTTCAACAAGCCTCATTTAAATTTCAGGCAGCGGAATACTCGACTGCAAACTTCGCTCAGTTCACTACACTGATATAGGCGAAGTGAGCTTTCGATATATAAAACAGGCAGAACCATCAATAATAAGGAAAAAGTACATGGCGACGAACAAAAGCCCGTCACAAGATGTGCAAGATATGGTGGCTCAGGCAGACACAGGGGCACGTAGCCCATCGGGCATACAAGGACGAATTCTCTGGTTTGTTCCTCTGTGTTGGTCACTATTTCAGCTATGGTATGCTTCACCATTACCATTTATTTTTAATTTTGGCGTACTAAATGACACTGAAGCTCGTGCAATTCACTTAACCTTCGCGATCTTTCTGGCTTTCACCGCCTACCCAGCAATGAAACACTCTCCACGCGATCATATTCCGATTGTCGACTGGATTCTCGCGCTTGCTGGTAGTTTTTCAGCGGCTTATATCTATCTCTTTTATACGGAGCTCGCCGGACGTTCAGGTGCGCCAACCACGCCCGATATTGTCGTCGCGGTAATCGGTATGGTCCTTCTTTTGGAAGCCACAAGACGCGCACTTGGTCCACCACTGATGCTTGTCGCAGCCGTATTCCTTACCTACACCTTCGCCGGTCCATACATGCCAGACGTCATTGCCCATAAAGGAGCGAGCTTGAATAAAGCGATGTCTCACTTGTGGCTGACAACTGAAGGTGTATTTGGGGTGGCTTTAGGCGTTTCGACTTCCTTCGTCTTCTTATTCGTGCTATTTGGTGCGATGTTAGAGCGTGCAGGCGCTGGTGCTTACTTTATTAAGGTGGCCTTCTCACTGCTCGGCCACATGAGAGGTGGTCCGGCAAAAGCGGCCGTTGTGGCTTCAGGTCTGTCAGGCCTGGTGTCCGGCTCTTCGATTGCCAACGTGGTAACGACGGGTACATTTACTATCCCATTGATGAAACGTGTCGGTTTCCCGGGCACCAAAGCTGGTGCGGTAGAAGTAGCGGCATCAACCAACGGCCAGTTAACGCCACCAATTATGGGTGCCGCTGCCTTCTTGATGGTGGAATACGTCGGGATCTCGTACGTTGAAGTCATCAAAGCAGCGATACTACCAGCACTTATCTCGTACATTGCATTGATTTACATCGTTCACCTTGAAGCATGTAAAGCGGGCATGACAGGTCTACCTCGCCGTCATAATCCAACCATGCTACACAGCATGTTGTCGTTCACAGGAACCATTTTAGGGCTTTGTGTCATCAGTGCCTTGGTTTACTACGGTGTGGGCTGGACGAAAGATGTCTTTGGTGAAGCCGCGACAACCATCGTGATGGTCGCACTGCTCATTGCCTATGTTGCTCTGGTAAAAGTATCCGCTAACCATACCAAAGATGGTGCGATTAATATCGATGAAGAGTTGACCGAAGTGCCCGACCCAGGCCCTACCGTGAAGTCTGGTCTGCATTTCCTACTGCCAATCGTGGTACTGGTTTGGTGTTTAACGGTAGAGCGTTTCTCTCCGGGCTTATCTGCATTCTGGGCAACCGTGTTCATGATTTTCATCCTGCTCACGCAACGCCCTCTGATTGCCTTGCTATCTAAACAAGGTGATATGGGCAAACAAGCCAAAGAAGGTGTTGTCGACCTTTTAGAAAGCTTAGTTTCTGGAGCGCGTAACATGATAGGTATCGGTGTGGCGACGGCTGCCGCTGGTACGGTGGTAGGCGTGGTAACGCTGACTGGTATCGGTCTGGTTATGACTGACTTTGTCGAGTTCATCTCTGGTGGTAGTGTGTTCCTGATGTTGCTGTTCACCGCAGTGATTAGCTTGATTCTGGGGATGGGCCTGCCAACAACAGCAAACTACATCGTCGTATCAACGTTGATGGCACCAGTGATTGTCACACTGGGTGCTGCACATGGGCTTATCATCCCACTGATTGCCGTACACCTTTTCGTGTTCTATTTCGGTATCTTGGCCGACGATACGCCGCCTGTAGGTCTAGCCGCCTTTGCTGCTGCAGCGATTGCGAAATCAGATCCGATCCGTACTGGTATCCAGGGCTTTACCTATGATATCCGTACCGCCATTTTGCCATTCATGTTCGTCTTCAATACTCAATTGCTATTAATGGGTATCGACACATGGTGGCATTTAGCGCTGACGATTATATCTTCTATCATTGCGATGCTGATATTTTCCGCAGCCACTCAAGGTTGGTGGTTTACTCGCAACAAGTGGTGGGAAACCGTCCTATTATTAGTATTAACGTTCTCTTTCTTCCGCCCGGGATTCTGGTGGGACATGATGTTCCCGGCAAAAGTGCTTTCTCCAGGGATTGAAGTCGCTCAAATTGTCGAAGGACTGAGTGTAGGACAGTCCATCGAACTGCGTGTCGCCGGACAGAACTTAGAAGGTGATAACGTTGAGAAAACCGTGCTGCTACCGTTTGACGACAATGCAACAACCGCAGAAGAGCGCATCTCATCGATGGGTCTGATGCTGGTCGAAAACGACGGGAAAATGATCGTTGATATGGTGGAGTTTGGTAGTCCTGCTGAATCTTCAGGTATCGATTTTGACTGGGAGATTAAATCCGTTGTTCAAGACGCTGACCGTCCAATGAAAGAGTGGGTGTTTGTGCCTTGCTTATTGATTCTGCTGGCACTTGCTATGAACCAGAAACGTCGTGCGCGCAGAGAACAACTGAACGCATAACCGATTTACCCCTGGGAAACCGGGGGTTGAGTGAGAGAAACTGAATGTATAAACAAATTCTTGTTCCGGTAGATCTTAATGATCAAGGCTTCTCAGACCGAGCGGTGGAACTGGCTGTTTGGCAGGCGAAGCAAGCGAATGCGGTAGTCCACCTTCTGACTGTTGTACCTGGCATCCATATGTCAATGGTCGCCACTTACTTTCCGAAAGATGCAGCTCTTAAAATGAAGCAAGATGTCGAACAGCAGTTGACGACATTTGCCAAAGACAACATCAAGGAAGACGTCACCTACAGTATCCACGTGGCCGAAGGTAAACCTTATACAACGATCATTGAACACGCTAAGCGCTTAGGCATCGACCTTATCATCATGCCAAGCCACAAGCGTTCGAAAATCAATAAAGTGATGCTCGGTTCAGTCGCGAGTAAGGTTGTGGAATACTCTCCGGTTAACGTGATGGTAGTGAAGCCACAAAGCTAGACTCGCGAAACAATCGCGATAAAAAAAGGTTGATGTTCTCATCAACCTTTTATTTTTCTATCTAAACAGAGCTTATCCAGCTGCCCGAACGAAGGCTTGTAAAGCCTCACTTGAATGTGTCATGCAGAGCTGACCTATCTCACCTGCCGCCTCAATTTTTCCACCCGCAACAAATGCAAAGTGACTTGCTATGGCTTTTGCATCACTCAGGTGATGAGTCACCATCAGAACGGTAATCCCTCGCTCAGCGGCTAATCGTTTCACTAAGCTCAGCATCTCTTCACGCAGCACAGGATCGAGCGCAGAGAATGGTTCATCCAACAGCCACACCGGATGAGGCTGGACAAAACAACGGGCTAACGCAACACGTTGGCGTTGACCGCCAGAGAGATGCTCTGGCAATCGGTCGAGGTACTCTGCAACACCAACCTGCTGCGCAGCTTGCTCAACCTGAAGTTTTTGGTCTGCGGTGAGCTTTAAGCCCGGATGCAATCCTAAACTGATGTTGTCACGCACCGACAAATGGGCAAATAAGTTATGCTCCTGAAACAACATTGAGAATGGACGCAGATAAGGTTCTTTACTGACAATGGATTCGCCATCAACTTGGATATCCCCTTGGTCAGGGTGGATAAAGCCAGCAACCAGTGCCAACAATGTCGATTTACCCGCCCCACTCGGCCCCATCAACGACACAATCTGACCGCGCTCGATGGTTAAATCAAAACGAAACAGTTCACTTTGATAAGTGTATTGCACGTCATCCAACACTAACATTGTGTGCTCTCCTTCGTTTTAATACTTTCTCAATCAGAGTAAAACAGCCAACACTAAGCAAAAGTAAGGTGACCGAAACCACCGCTGCCGCTTCCATCTGATAACTGCCGAGTAGTTGGAATAAATACAACGGCAAGGTTCTGAATTCTTGTCCGCCAAATAGCGCAATCGCACTCAAATCCCCTATCGCAAACATAAAGCTGATTGCGAAAGCGTGAGCAAAGGGTTTACGTAGTGCTCGCCATTCCACGACTTTAAATCGCTGCCAGCCTCGCATCCCCAGGCTGGCACAAACATATTGATATTGCTGTTCGATATGCAGCATCGGCTGCGCTAACGTCTTAATCACATACGGCAGCGCCATCAAACCGTTGACCAGTATGACGACAAAAAATGCCAGACTGAAAACATCAGTAAAGGAACGGAGCAACAAAAACAAACCAGTACTGATCACCAAACCCGGCGTTACCAAAATAATGGTACCAACTAACTCAATGTGATCCGCCCGTGAGTTTTTATACTCCAGGCGCAAACGCCGACTGGTGAGCAAAATGGAAACGCCAGCAGCCACTGCAAGAGTGCTCGCCATTGTTGCTACTTTTAAAGAGTTGAATAGCGCAGACCAAAAACGTTCGTCATTTAATACCGAGCCAACCTGTTGATTTATGCCGCTCAGAATCACCATCGCAAGTGGTGGGATAACCAGTAAAAAGGCACCCATGATCCAAAAGCTATCCCAAGCTTTTGACCACCCATGATCCTTCGTTAAGTATTGCTGTACCGATGTGCTGCCAGAGCTTATAGACACTGGCTTTGTCAGCTTCTGTACGCCTATCGCGATCACACCGCACAACAACATTTGCCACAGTGCTAATAGCGCGCCGGCCTGCAGGTCAAAGTCAAATTTTATCGCTTGGTAAATGGCCAACTCAATGGTGGTCGATTTAGGCCCGCCTCCCAGTGCCATCACCGTGGCGAAACTGGTAAAGCACAGCATAAAGACAAGGCCACTTACATGTGGCAATTGTTGTCTTAATCGAGGCCACTCAACCCAACGAAACTTATCCCAATGGCTCATGCCGAGATGAGCACATAGCTTATGTTGCTCAGCAGGAATCGACTCCAGTGTTTGCAACAATAATCGCGCAGCGTAAGGCAGATTAAAGAACACATGCGCCAGCAAAATGCCGTTCAAACCATAGATCGAGAATGGCAGCTTGGCATCAAGGGTTTGCAACCATTGGGCAATCAAACCGCTATTGCCATATATCGCCAGCAAGCCAAAAACCCCGACTAAAACAGGCAGAACTAAGGTGGAAGCGAACAGTTTGAGCAGTAATGGCTTACCGAAAAATTCACGGCGGGAAAGCGAATGGGCGACGGGAATCGCCAAACCCACACTAAGCAACGTGGATAGAAAAGCCTGATAGAAGCTGAACTTAGTAACGTGCTGATAATAGGGATCATGCCAAATCAGCGACACATCCAGAGACGGAGCCTGAACAGCCAAAGCACTCAGCGCAGAAAGAACAAAGGCCGCGATGACTATCGCGACCCCTATGCCTAATTTGGGTACAGTATTCAAACGGAACTCTTAGAAAGTCAGGGCGCTTTGCCATTCACGAATCCAAGTCTTACGCATTTTTGCCACTTCATCGGCGCTAAAGCTCAACGGCTTACTTGGTACGTTCAAGGTTTCAAAGCCTTTTGGAAGGGCAACGTCAGTGACTGGGTACATCCAGTTACCCGTTGGCATGGCTGACTGGAACTCGTCACTCAGAATAAAACTCAAGAACTCGTCCGCCAGCTTGGCATTGTTTGAGTCTTTCACCTTGGCCGCGACTTCCACTTGCATGTAATGCCCTTCAGCGAAATCTGCTGTGGCAAATTTTGCATCTTCTTCGGCAATCAAGTGGTAGGCTGGTGATGTGGTGTAAGAGAGCACTAAGTCTGATTCACCCTTGAGGAACATGGAGTACGCTTCTGACCAACCTTTAGTCACCGTGACGGTTTTATCTGCCAGCTGCTGCCACGCTTGTGTCGCACTGTCGCCATAGATTGACTTCATCCACAGCATCAAACCCTGCCCCGGAGTTGAAGTACGAGGGTCCTGATAAATCACTTTAAGATCATCACGCTCTTCCACCAGCTCTTTCATGCTTTTTGGTGGGTTAGCCAACTTTTCTTTATTGTAAACGAACGCGAAATAACCATAGTCATAAGGCACGAAGGTTTTATCGTTCCAGCCATTTGGTAACACAGTTTTAGAGGTATCAACATGGTGCTCAGCCAACAAACCTGTTTTCTGCGCTTCCGCCATCAGGTTGTTATCCAGACCTAACACGATATCCGCTTTGCTGTTACTGCCTTCCAGACGCAGGCGGTTCAAAATCGATACACCGTCATCAAGAGCAACGAAATTTACGTCACAGCCGCATTTCGCTTCAAAAGCTTGTTCGATTTTAGGACCCGGTCCCCAATCCGCAGCGAATGAGTCGTAGGTGTAGATGGTTAATGTGTTTTCAGCAGCGAATGCTGAAGTTGTTGTCATTGCAGCAAGGGCAATCAGGCTTAGAGTGGGTTTCACTGCTCGCTCTCCATGTCTATTTCAGAGAAATTAGTTGAGCGGCACAGGTTTGAGGCGGCTATTGGGATGGCTAATATCCAGACTCAATTCCTACGCCAGCATTATCTGGTTCAGGTATTACGGGTCCCCATAGCCTAACTAGGTTAAGCCATTAGGTCTCAGCGCCCTTAAGTATTGATGAACACAATACAAAATGGGGTTGCTCCCCGATGAGTTGGATGGATTGTATACCCAAACCCCCTCGCGATGCTAGGTTACGCGAGGGGGTTTGGTACTTAGATGAAGATCGGGCTACGTAGCAAGATAACTATTTATGAACGTTGGTCGTATCCCCAGCGCGGGACCAATCCTTGCTCAATCCCCAGATGGTCGAGAATTCGCGCCACCATAAAGTCGATTAAGTCTTCGATAGTCTTTGGCTGATGATAAAAACCCGGCGCTGCTGGCATGATGGTTACGCCCATTTGCGACAGCTTGTGCATATTTTCCAGATGTAGGGTCGAAAATGGCGTTTCACGCACTACCAGAAGCAGCTGGCCACGCTCTTTCATCACCACATCGGCGGCACGCTCAATCAGGTTATCCGACATACCATGTGCAATCGCCGCGACGCTGCCTGCCGAACACGGACAAACCACCATTTGTTTTGGAGCCGCAGAGCCTGAAGCCACTGGCGAGAACCAATCATCTTTACCACAGACAGTAATGTTGTCAGGATTACACTTCAGGTGCTCCACCAGCGCTTTTTGCGCCGCATCAGGACCACTTGGCAGCTTCAGGTCATGCTCGGTTGCCATCACAACCCTCGCCGCGGAAGATATCAACACATAGACGTGATAATCCGCAGCGACCAAACATTGCAGAAGTCTCAAGCCATAAGGCGCACCAGAAGCGCCAGTCAGTGCTAGGGTAATGGCTTTTTTTTGTTGATGTTTTTTGTCAGACATAAGGATTAAGCTTTTTGTTTTAATTGTTCGAGAAGTTTACCGTGAATACCGCCAAAGCCACCATTGCTCATAACCAGAATTTGGTCATCAGGCTTTGCACGTTCAACGATTTTCGCAACAAAACGGTCTAAATCAGCGTCAACAAAAGCCGGTTGCTGGCATTGGTCTGCAATTTCCTGTACCGACCATTCAATATTGTCTGGCTGGAACAAAAATACTTCATCGGCACTGTGCAATGACTCCGCCAGCGTATTCTTGTGCACACCACGCTTCATGGTGGCGGAGCGAGGCTCCAGTACTGCTAAGATACGTTTGTCACCCACCTTGTTACGCAGGCCACCAACTGTTAGTTCAATAGCAGTAGGATGATGAGCAAAATCGTCGTAAACCGCCACACCTTGCTCTTCACCTTTAAGCTCTAAGCGGCGTTTAGTATTGATAAAACGGTCCAATGCCTGACAGGCTAACTCTGGAGTCACGCCGACGTGCCTTGCCGCTGCGATCGCCATCAGAGCATTGTCCACGTTGTGATCGCCGACTAAGTTCCACTCCACAATGCCGACTTTCTCACCTTGCAGCGATACTTCGAACTTCGAGCCATCGACGACCAGTTTATGCGCTTGCCAGTCGCCACCTTCACCAGAAAACTGCTTTTCTGTCCAACAACCGCGCTCAAGTACATCAGCAAGTGCCTGATCTTGTTTAGGAGACAGAATAAGACCATTGCCCGGAACAGTACGCACCAAGTGATGAAATTGACGCTTAATCGCTTCAAGATCGTCGAAGATATCTGCATGATCAAACTCAAGATTGTTCATGATTAACGTACGTGGGTGGTAATGGACAAACTTAGAACGCTTGTCGAAAAAAGCACTGTCGTATTCATCCGCTTCAACAACAAAAAACATGCTTTCTCCTAGTCGGGCAGATACACCAAAGTTACCCAGTACGCCTCCGACCAAGAAACCTGGCTGGTAACCACAGTCTTCCAGTATCCAAGCCAGCATACTTGAGGTGGTCGTTTTGCCATGCGTCCCAGACACAGCTAACACCCAGCGATCGTGAAGTAAAATCTCATGCAACCATTGCGGTCCAGAGGTATAACGCATGTTGCTGTTGAGTACATGCTCTACGCATGGGTTGCCACGACTCATCGCATTGCCAATCACGACTAGGTCAGGTTCAGGATCAAGCTGAGAAGGATCGAAGCCTTCAATAATTTCAATACCTTGAGACTCCAGTAATGTGCTCATCGGAGGGTAAACATTCGCATCAGAGCCCGTGACTTTGTGGCCGAGCTGGCGAGCTAAAATTGCCGCGCCACCCATAAACGTGCCGCAGATACCCAAGATATGGATGTGCATAAACTTAACCTTGTAATGCCGTGTTTAATGCTTTCATTATCGCGATAACCACCAGAAAAGCGAGAGACTTTCACCTTGTTCTTGCTATCACTTTCAAAAAAATGACAAGCCTGAACACGGACTGTACAGTCACCAAACTAAATGATGAACTCGTCAGTGATAAGACAAATAAATTGAGATCTCAGACGGTTACTTCATTACCATTAAAAAGATCTTCGACATAAAATTACGTTTAGCGCAAACGTTTAACATCCATAAAGAGATGCCCCGTTGCGCAACACCCCCAATAAATGAAAATGTAAGGATTGACCATGTCTGGATTGCGCACCCTAGGCGAATTCATTGTCGAGAAACAAGCGGATTTCCCCCACGCTAGCGGTGATCTATCATCTCTTTTAGCATCCATTCGTTTGGCTGCTAAAATCGTTAACCGCGAAATCAACGCTGCGGGCCTTGGTGACATTACTGGTGCTGTCGGCACAGAAAATGTCCAAGGTGAAGCTCAGCAAAAGCTAGACGTTTATGCAAACGACAAGTTTAAAGCGGCACTTGAAGCTCGTGACCAAGTTTGTGGCGTAGCCAGCGAAGAAGAAGATGAGGCGGTTGCATTCAATAAAGAACTCAACCAAAACGCCAAGTACGTTGTATTGATGGATCCACTTGATGGTTCATCAAATATCGACGTGAACGTCTCTGTAGGTACCATTTTTTCCATTTACCGTCGTGTATCACCAATTGGTACGCCAGCAACAGAAGAAGATTTCCTTCAGCCAGGTCACAAACAAGTTGCGGCGGGTTACGTGATTTACGGCTCTTCAACCATGTTGGTTTACACAACAGGTAACGGCGTGAATGGCTTCACGTACGATCCTTCTATCGGCAGCTTCTGTCTTTCTCATGAAAACATGATGATCCCTGAAGAAGGCAAAATCTATTCTATCAACGAAGGCAACTACATCCGTTTCCCACTTGGTGTGAAAAAGTACATCAAGTACTGTCAGGAAAATGTGCCTGAAGATGGTCGTCCGTACACGTCTCGCTACATCGGTTCTTTAGTAGCAGACTTCCATCGCAACCTGCTAAAAGGCGGTATCTACCTATACCCAAGCACGCAAAGCCATCCACAAGGCAAACTGCGTCTGCTTTACGAGTGCAACCCGATGGCATTCCTCATCGAACAAGCCGGTGGTATCGCTTCTGACGGCGTGAATCGCATCATGGACATCAAGCCAACAGAATTACACCAACGTGTACCATTCTTCGTTGGTTCGAAGAACATGGTTCGCAAAGTTGAAGAGTTCCTTGAACTGAACCGCGACGAAGAATAATTTCCGACCTTTGTCCAACACGGCAGGTGTTTACCTGCCGTGTTTTTGTCGCTAAAGTGAGTTGCGAATAGATCGTAATTACTCATCCTCAATGAAAAGGAAGTTTCAAATGAGCCTAAACCATGTACCAGCAGGTAAATCTCTGCCTGAAGATATCTATGTCGTTATCGAAATTCCTGCAAACGCAGACCCAATTAAATACGAAGTAGATAAAGACTCTGGTGCTGTATTTGTTGACCGTTTTATGTCTGCACCAATGTTCTATCCATGTAACTACGGTTACGTGAACAACACACTGTCTCTTGATGGTGACCCTGTAGACGTACTTGTTCCTACTCCATACCCGCTAATGCCGGGCTCAGTAATTCGTTGCCGCCCTGTTGGTGTGCTAAAAATGACGGATGAGTCTGGTGAAGATGCTAAAGTTGTCGCGGTTCCTCACTCTAAAATCTCTAAAGAGTACGAGCACATTCAAGACGTCGGTGACATCCCAGAGCTACTGAAAGCACAAATCACTCATTTCTTTGAGCGTTACAAAGAACTGGAATCCGGTAAATGGGTGAAGGTTGATGGCTGGGCAGACGTGGAAGCCGCAAAAGCTGAAATCCTGGAATCTTACGATCGCGCGCAAAACAAATAACCGCGAGCGGATTACAAAAAAAGAGCTGCAAGTACGCAGCTCTTTTTTATGCCTGAACGCCAGATAAGCTTCAGTCGATTTGTACACCAACACAATATGCGACTAACGTCGAAGCCATTCTAAAACTACACGTCGATACGCCGTCGGACTAGACTCTCTGGCACCAGTCCCCAGATGATATTTCATCGGTCAAATGCTCGGTATCTTGATAAATGTAAATCCAAGCCTGACCAAATGGCGTACTGATGCTCTCTCGACGGTACTCCACAGGAACATCCTCAAGCTTATCAAGTGCAACCAGCGTATCGTCATCAATCATATACACTTCACCTTGTACTGAGCGATGTCCTTCAGACACCCCAGGGTAAGGCCCTAAGTCATACAAAGTATATTGAGCATCACTTTCATGGAGACCAAGGAATTGTGCGGTACTCAAATAGTGATGATTGTACTCCCCTTTGCGTAACGTTCCGTATACAAAGACTAAATGCTGCATAACCACTCCTTAGCTATGAGTTACGCCCTATTAATCAAACTCAAATTGATAGAGTAGATCAACTGCACTGTCTACACCAGAAACCGCTTCTAAATACAGATCCTGCATTAATCGGTAACGAACCGTAAATTCACCCAACGAGTTAAAGATTCCCACACCATATTTCACCTGCAGGCCAGGGAGAATGTAACCACTGACCGTCACCTGAGAGTCATCTCCCGATCCTGCGGTATCGAGCTGTAAATCTTGTACGCCAAAGGCTTCGCCTATCTGACCGACTACACGACCACTTTTCGCCAGACTCAAGCCAATCAGGGTCGTTGTCATGGCATTGCCACCTGACTCTGCATCGATGTCTTGACCTCGTAATAGGTAGGACAGCGCGTTAGCCTGAGGCATCGACGGTTCTGAGAAGATTTCCAAACTTGGATCCGATGCGGGACCTGTAACCCGAACCCCCGCGGTCACATCATCTTGCGTATTATCAGGATTACGAATGGCGGAAATCGACAGATAAGGTTCATCCGCTGGGCCATTCATCATGATTTTACCTTCGTCAATAACCAGATCCTGACCAAATGAGCGGTAAGAACCATCGACGATGTTGACCTCACCAACAATAAATGGTCCTTTGTCTTTTTGGGTTACGTTGAGATTACCCTGCAAACCGCCTTTTAGGCCAAACGCCGCAAGCTGGAAGTCGTTACCGATCTTGATGTTAATATCAGTTTCAACATTAAACGGTACTGCTACCGTATCATCAACTGGCTGTAAGTTTTCATCCAGAATGACCAAGTCACTCGAAACGCCAACGGCACTCGGTGGCAACTCTTCAACCACGATACGCCCCCAAGGCAGGTTAATATTACCTTGTACCTTAGCGAAGTTCGGTGTCGCTTCAATCGTCATATCGGGCTCAACTTTGATTTTCACCATTGGTGGCATATCGACTTTTAATTCTTCAGCAAACACACGAGCGCTGGTTCGCCAATTTGCCAAGTCTTGCCAATCTGCATCACCAGTGATTTCCAACTTTCCGTCTGGGGTGTTGATGCCTGCGTTTAAGTCAGCTTGATGACCTTTAAAGTTAATCAGGACCTGACCCGAATCAATATCGATTGGCGTCACTTCACCATTCAGATTAAGTTGGTCAATCAGGAACTCTCCGTTTACCTTAGGGTGCATCACGTCACCAGAGAGCGCTAAATCGGTATTCATATTGGCTTTAAACAAGCTGTACTCGCCAATCAATGGCGCTAAGAAGTCCAAATGGAGCGTCGAAAGTGCCACATTACCAACAATCTCTGGTCGCTCGGCAGAAACATTAAGTAATGAAACCTTACCGCTTATATCTCCGTTATCCGATACATCTACCAGCCACTGTGCGTCCAGTTTGTCTTTCGCTAGTGCGGCCGTAAAGCTGACACTATCCCAACCAACCGTAATAGGCTGCTCCAGAGCCTGTTCCACCTTGCCTGGTGGCATGTCGACATTCAGCGTCACTTCTGGCTTCATGTTGGGAGCCCACTTCGCAAAAGCTTGTGCGTTCACAGAGCCTTGCAATTTAGTCTCTGCCGGTAATAGTGTCTTGATTTGGCTAAAGTCAAAGTTGTTCACCGCTAACTTCGCCTCACCACTTTTGCCAACACTGATGTTTTCAGATAAACACACACTCGAATCAGCTTGCAACCAACAGTGCGCCTGAACATCCGCGATCTGCTTATCGATATTGACCTTCACCGCCGTCGACTTTTGCAGTGCCCAAGGCCCTTGAACGGTATCAAGTGACAAACGAGTTAGCGCACCGTCCCAGATCATTTCAGGCTTCTGAGTAAATGCGCCTTGGATTTCCAAGCTGGTTGATACGATATCCGAAACCACATCCAGGGTGAGTTGATGCTGTTTTTCATCTCCCGACACTTCAAGATCAGCGCTGTCTATGCTGAAGCTGTCATAGGTGATATTGTTGACCACCAAGCTTACGTTAGCTTTTGGTGCCGGTAACGGTGAAACATCCCCTTTCAACGTGACCGTTTCTACTTTAGCTAGCTGCTGCCAGTTCGCTTTATTGACGGTAAGATCCAGATTGATGGCCGGTTCTTTTAAGCTGCCCCGCACCGCGATTTTACCGTTCATATTACCGCTAAGATCAGGCACACTTTTCGCGAAATCAGGGAAGTTAACCTCAACGTCCAGCAGGATTTGTTGATCAACATTACCCTTGGCACTCAACTGGTTAGGGCCATGAGCTAGTACTAAACCTTGCGTGGTAAGCTGGATATCCTCGGCTTTGCCATTTGGAGCAGAAGCTTCTAACTGCCCCTTCACTTTCAGTGGATAACCGCGTAACACACCATCAATATCAAGGGTAGGAAGACTAACCTGCCAGCCGCCTTGCTCCGTCAGCGCCCCAGAGGTTGATAAGCTACCGCTTATGTCGCCTTCGGCTTCCTGCCACTGAAGACCCGGCTGGATATGTTGTAAGTTGAGATCGGCTTGCCAGTTGATTGGTGCCGCCCAGTTAGCCATGACCTTGCCCGACAGCTCGCCGCCCAAGGTTTTCACCACCAGACTTTCCAGATCAATTTGTTCTAAGGTGCCCTTTCCGTTTAGCGCCACATCTAGCGCAGGAATATCCTTACCAGATGCTTTAGTTTCCAGCGCCACCTCGTAGCCCTCTAACGAGCCTTTAGCGGTAAGACTCGGTACAGCAACCTGATAGTCACTTTCTCCCGACAAAGGCCACTGCGCTTCGACATCATTAATGGTTACATCAAAAGGTAACTGCGCTTTCAGTGGCTGAAGTTCGGCTTGGATTTCGGCTTTAGTCAGTTCAGACAATGTGGCTTTCAGTGCTAAATCAGCTGCAGAGCCCGATGCCGACAGCGACAATTTCTGCCCTTTCGCCTCAGCATGTTTCACTAGCGCATCCAGTTGAGCACTAAGAGGATAGTCTGCGGAAAGTGTCACTTGCGTACTCAGCGTAGCCTCAACTTCAGGCATGTCGAGCTCAAGCGTTTGCAAATCAACACGATCACGACCCGCCTTCGCCACCAAGCCGAGATGATGAACAATAACCGGCGTTTCACCCGCTAACTTGAAGTTATGAATATCAAGACGTCGGGCATCGACGGTCAACGGAATCCAGACTTCAGGTAAAACGATATCTTGTGGTTCTGCATCGGTCTGAGAATCAGCGACTTCAGTGTCCACGCTCTCAGCTTCAACTCCCACGACGGCGGCAGTCTCAGATTCAGCAGCTTCTGTATCAGCCGGTGCTTGTTCGGTGTCCGTTGGCGCTAATGCAACATTGATCTCTTTTAATGCTGTTGGTGCAATGACTAAGCGGTCGCCCTGCATCGATAACGCAGTCGTGAATTGCTGCCAGTCAACTCGATTACCCAAAACATTCAGGTTGATATCATTAAGGCTAACTTTGTTGACGAAAATTGGCACTGGCGTACTGATTGAACGCAGCGGAGGCGTCTCTTCTTCTGGCTCGTCACTCGCCGGTGGAAGTTCCGGCATCTGGAAGTTTACACCCTGCAGTGAAAGCTCATCGACACATACTCTAGGATCGAAAAAGCAACGAAAGTTAACCGCCAATGTCAGGCGTTCAACTTTGGCATCAACATGCAGTGATTGATCAGCAAAGCTGACGTTTTCCAATGCAAATCGTGGGAATAATGCCCCCTGCACTTTCTCCACCTGTAATTGTGGCAGGGCTTTTTCTGCGCCCCATATGGCGAGCTTTAACCCAGGGTGAGTAAAAAGAACGGTTGAGACTAAAGTGATGATCAACAACAGCAGACCAATCAAACCGAGCGATAGCCATTTGGTCCACTTAAACACTTTTTTCATCATAGTTCAGGCCCCAAAGAGAAATGGATGCGAAATTCGTTCTTCTCTGGATCATCCAACCCCCATGCAAAATCAAAACTGACCGGTCCAACCGGTGATGCCCAGCGAATACCGACCCCGGCCCCCGATTTCCACACGGGTGTGTCATTAAATGCGTCACCAATATCGTAAAAGGTCGCTCCCCACCAGTTCCCGGTAATACGGTATTGATATTCCAGCGTGCTGCTCAGGATATATTTTGCCCCCGTTAGCGCCCCACTTTCATCGACAGGCGAGATGGATTCGTAACCATAACCACGAATGTTGTTGTCACCACCAGCAAAGAAGCGCAACGATGGAGGCAACTTATCGAACTCTTCCATAAAGTTAGCGCCGCCTTCTAGGCGGAAAAGTCCGCGATGGTTTTCACCAATTCCACGAATCCAGGAGGTTCTGCCCAGAAAGCGAAACACTCGGGTCGCAGACAACACGGCCGGATCACCATATTCAAAAGTGATGGTTTGCTTATCGCCCCACATTGGCATACTTCCCCCACGTACTCGTGTACGTGAAAACGTCGCCCCAGGTAGCAAGAAGTGCACCCCATCTTCTTGTAAACCCTGAGAGAAGTTTTCGTACAGGTGACGTACATACAAGGTCTTACGCCAGCCATCATCGACTATCCAGTGACGCTCTACTGCTAAGTTTGATTCTAAACTCTGAGTATCACGGTTATCTACATGCTTCAGGCCAAACTGAAGTTGGTAGTATTCATGTAGAACATCATCAAGCGGTATTTTGTAGCCTGCGGTAATGGTTTGTTCTGGCTGAGAGAGGGAAAGTGCGGTATCGAGGCTGTGGCCACGAGAGCTGATCCAAGGCTTTTTCCATTTCAAGGTACCGCGGACACCAGTATCAGTAGAGTAGCCAATACCGGTTTCTATCTGGTTTTTGGCAGCCGGAGCAAGAGAGACCTTAACAGGCAAATCACGTCCTTCATCCAGCATGGTCAGATCGGGTTCAACAAACACGGACGAGAACCAATCGGTATTAGACAGGTTCTGGTTATACTCCCCGACACTCGAGACTAAGTAAGGTTCGCCCTCCTCAAAAGGACTTAACGACGCAACACGCTCATCCCAAATCTGACTACCAGTGATATTGATGGAACCAAAGTGATAGCGGATACCACTGTCATAATGCAAACGAATGTTCGCTTCATTGAATGCAGGCACCACTTCCAAACGGCTGAGTTGATAATCTCCTTTGAAGTAACCGCGCTGCAAGGCTAAATTACGTATTCCTGACTTGAGACTATCGTATTCGCTTTGATTAAGGACTCGACCAACTTTTAAAGGAGATGCCGCCAGAAGCGCATCAAATGCTTCATCCTCTTGCGCTTCACCAGTAATCAAGATATCCATGACTTTAATTTTGACTGGTAAGCCTTTTGCAATATCGATGATCAGTTCATCATTATTTTCAGTAACAGAGTATGAAATCTCTGCGTGATAATACCCAAGCGCGTTGAGGGCTTCAGTGATACTTTCATCTAATCGCGCTTGAAAACGCAACGAAGTCGAGTAGTCTTCTTCAGGAATCGACGTTAGATAAGCTTGAACATTTTCTTCTAACGCACCATCGATACCCTGTAGCTTAAGAGATACTTTGGCAGAGACGTTGTGGGAAAAGGCAAACAGGCCAACAACAATGATCGGGAGAGCTTTTTTTATCATGCGTTTTTAGCTGCGTGAGATTCGTGAGATTAAAGAAACGTGTGTCATAATAACGCCAATTAAAGGCTAAGTCTGTAATATTAATAACTTTACCGCAGCCTTTGTAAATCCATTTTCACATTAAGACGAACTGGGAAAAGTTCGCAAATTTAAGACATATTTAAAGGACGGATAGCATGCTCAACAAACAAACACTAATCAGTATAGAAGATGCTCTACCAGGTCGAGAGCAGCCGATGCAAATTGAAGATACTCATTTTGTTAATCATTCCAGTTTAACGGCACCATTGCAGTCTAACCAACAGCAAATTCTATTAGGTATGGGTTGTTTTTGGGGAGCGGAGCGCCTGTTCTGGCAACTGGATGGCGTCATCTCAACATCAGTAGGTTACTCCGGCGGGCATACGAAAAACCCAACCTATGAAGAAGTATGTACGGGAAAAACCGGACACACTGAAGTCGTTAGAGTGGTATTTGATGAGCAAGTAATCTCTCTGGAACAACTTCTGGCTACATTTTGGGAACGACACGACCCAACACAAGGGATGCGTCAGGGTAACGATCTCGGTACGCAATATCGTTCGGCTATCTACACGTATTCGCAACAGCAGCAAGACATCGCAGAGCATTCAAAACTTCAGTATCAACAAGCACTGAAAGAGGAACAAAGAGCGGCCATCACCACCGAAATTCAATCGGCAGGGCCATATTACTTTGCTGAAACGTACCACCAGCAATACTTGGCGAAGAACCCTGAAGGCTACTGCGGTCTTGGCGGTACAGGTGTATGTTTTCCACCAAGTTTACAAGACTAACTGCGCTAGAAAACAACGAAAAAAGAGCGACCTTAGCCGCTCTTTTTTATCGCTTTATCTAAGACCAACTTACTGTTCTTATAGCGAAGATATCGCCTGATTCACTTCTTTGAATACCGAAAGTCTTTTCTGATCTTTTACGTCAGGAAGCAGAACCTTACCATTGTCGAAATCAAAATTCCCAACACCTGCGATGAAAAACTGGCCTTTAAACAGCGTCTTTACAAAACGAGCCACCTGGAGTGGTCGATATACTGCGAATTCACGTAGCATAATTCACCTCAATTCCTTTGAGAAAACACAGATTGTCTATCCTTAACAATCTACTAGCGCAATTTGCGACCGACTTCATTTTAGCAAATCCTATTAACAACGCAAGATTGCACATTCTTATTTGTTAATCAAATGTTAACAATTTATCTGTAAATTTGCTTATTCTACTTATATACTGGCGAAATCCAGATGGTCTCAATCAACCAAGTTCGCCTGACTGAATCGACTCTGTCAAAGAAACTTGGTATAAAAGTGCTCACTAGTACGGAATATAACAATATGAAAACTAACACTCTCCTACCACTCCTACTGGCTCTGACCTCAAGCCTTTCATTCGCAAATAATTTATCCATCGGTGAAAATGTTCCAGATGTCAGAGTCGGAGCTTACGGTGAAATTGTGATGCAAGGGGAAGGCGTTGCATACCAACCATGGGCTACACAGAACATGTTTGGCAAAGTGCGTGTTATTCAGGCGATAGCCGGACGTAGCAGTGCGAAAGAAATGAACGCACCTTTGATGTCTGCCATCACCGCCGCGAAGTTCCCTGAAGAAAGCTACCAAACCACAACGATCATTAATCAGGATGATGCGATTTGGGGTACTGGATCCTTCGTTAAGTCTTCAGCGCAAGACAGTAAGAAGGAATTTCCGTGGTCATCAATGGTATTGGATGAAAATGGCTTAGTAGCAAAAGCGTGGGGATTGAAGCAAGAAAGTTCAGCGATCATCGTTCAGGATAAGCAAGGTAAAGTGCTTTTCACCAAAGAGGGGCCTTTGAACCAAGACGAGATCACACAAGTGATTGAGTTAATCAAACAAAACATCTAACCCATCAATAGGCTCCTTGTTCCGACAAGCACATGGAGCCGGTTCCTCAGCATTGTTTGAATTTTCCCTGAATTAACAAAAGAATGAACTTTTCCTATGAATGAGTGTTATATTGTAACAGTCATTCATGGTGTCAGGCGCTAAAATGGTTATCTTTAGGCAAGCCACATTTCAACATTGGTATCGTACTGTTGTGCTGTTCAGTGCGACTTTGCTGATCGTATGGAATTTTGCCAGCATTTTTCACCAATTCGATGTGACGCCGGAACACCATGCACATCATCACTGTCAGCTATTTGCCGGGACTCACCATGGTTTGGCAAAGGTCCAGCCCACTATCGCCGTCCAGTCTTACACTCGGATCAAATTTCATGATGTGGCTGAAAACTCGCACTACATAGAAGAAGTAGGCAGTTCTGCCCGTGCTCCGCCTAATTTCGCTCAGTCCCCCTCAACTCAAACCACTTAGTGTTATTGATTCGCACATTCGCGAGTTTTAACAATGTATTAAAAGACTTAGTATCAATTGGAATGCATACTCATTCAAATTGATAGACGCAAAATTAGGAAAGTAAAATGCCATCTAAACACACTTTGGCTCTTGTTATCGGCTTGTCTCTATCTACCACTGCAATGGCGGAAGAATACCGCCAACACGAAGCTCACGTACATGGCCATGTCGAATTTAATATCGCACAAGACGGCAAGGATTTATTAGTGGAAATCACCGCTCCGGGTGCAGACGTGGTTGGCTTCGAACACGCTCCAGAGAACGCAGACCAAGAGCAAGAACTGAAACAAGCGATCGCAAAACTGGAAGACACCAGCAGCCTATTGACTATCAACCCACAAACTCAGTGTGAGATTGCAGATGTGCATGTGGAGCATACACTTGGTAGTTCACACGACGATCATGATCATGAGGGTCACGACCATGATGAGCACGATCACCATGACCACGAGGATCACGACCATGATGAACACGAACATCATGACCACGAGGGTCACGACCATGATGAACACGAACATCATGACCACGAAGGTCACGACCATGATGAACACGATCACGATGACCATGAACACCACGATCATGATACGCACAGCGGCCATGGTGAATTCTCTGCGCAGTATCGTTTCAACTGTGAACAGATTGGTGAACTGAGCAAAATCAAAACGTCTTGGTTTAATCAATTCCCAAATACAGAATCAGTCAGCGTTAACCTGTTCACTGATACGACTCAGTCAGCGGCCAGTCTTGACAAAGATAACACCGAAATCGTAATCAAATAATCGTATGGCGTGTAAGCACCCACTTACACGCTATTACTTTGGTAACTATCTATGACTGATTCAACATCAAGCGTTGTTGAACTCAATAATGCCCAATTTATTTGGCCAAGTTCAGACAGCGCTACCATCGATATCCCTCACCTACGCATCACGCCCGGTGAGCATGTCTTTATCAAAGGCCCCAGCGGATGCGGTAAGTCAACACTTCTGGCATTACTTACCGGTATTAATACACTAAGCTCGGGGGCTTTATCGGTATTAGACACCGATTTATCGGCGCTATCAGCAAGTCAAAGAGACAAATTTCGCGCCGATCATATTGGCTATATTTTCCAACAATTTAATCTGTTGCCCTATCTCAACGTGATTGAAAACGTATTGCTGCCCTGCCAGTTCAGCCAAGTAAGGCGTGAACGTATTGCGCCGAGAGCAAGCCATCAAGCATTAGCAGAACAGGCGTCAGGGTTATTAGAAAGACTGCATTTGCCAAAAAGCCTGCATTCTCGTCCAGTATCAGAGTTGAGCATTGGCCAACAACAGCGAGTAGCTGCAGCACGAGCTCTGATGGGGCACCCAGCGGTAGTGATTGCTGACGAGCCAACGTCCGCTCTGGATCATGACAACAGAATGGCTTTCATTGAATTGCTGATGGAACAAGCTAATCAAGCCAACGCGACCTTGGTCTTTGTCAGCCATGATCCAACCTTAGAGTCTTTGTTTAACCGCACGATTAACCTGCCTGAAATCAACCAAGCGAATACATTAGGAGGGTTATCATGACTGCCGTAGTAAGCCTTGCCTGGAAGAGCCTGATGAACCGTAAAGCAACCGCCTTGCTGACTATCATGACCGTGGCTATTTCAGTAGTCCTGCTGCTTGGCGTTGAGCGTATTCGAACTCAGGCAAAGGACAGCTTTGCCAATACGATTTCTGGCACCGACTTGATTATTGGAGGCCGATCTGGCCAGGTAAACTTATTACTTTATTCAGTATTTCGTATCGGTAATGCCACCAACAACATTGATTGGAAGAGCTATCAAGAGTTCAGCCAGCATCGCTCCGTTGATTGGGCGATCCCAATCTCTCTGGGGGATTCTCACAAAGGCTTTCGAGTCATGGGAACAAACCACAGCTACTTCGAGCATTTCAAGTATGGAAGTAAGCAACCACTTACCTTCTCTCAAGGCTCTGAATTTAAAAGCTTATTTGAAACCGTAATAGGGGCAGATGTAGCTAAAACGCTGGGGTACCAGATAGGCAGTGAGATTATCATCGCCCACGGCATCAGTGATGTAGGCTTTAGCCGCCATGACAACTTACCTTTCAAAGTGGTGGGCATTTTAGCACCGACGGGAACACCCGTAGATAAAACTGTCCACATCTCTTTAGAAGCAATTGAAGCGATCCACGTAGGTTGGGAAAGTGGTGCTCACTTAGGCACAACGCCAAAAGCCGAAGATTTAAAAAATATCGACTTTCAACCCAAGCAGATCACCGCCATGCTCGTCGGTTTAAAATCACGCATTCAAACTTTTGCTTTGCAAAGACAAATCAATACCTACCCACAAGAACCGCTGAGCGCAATCATGCCTGGTGTGGCGCTACATGAATTGTGGGGGATGATGTCGGTCGCAGAACAAGCATTGATGGCGGTATCAGGTTTTGTTGTTGTGGCTGGATTGCTCGGTATGTTGAGTAGCCTACTGACCAGCTTACAGGAGAGACGCCGAGAAATGGCCATTCTACGCGCGATGGGGGCAAGACCCCGCCATGTATTCTCACTGCTGATCAGCGAAGCCAGTTTATTGACAGCGGCTGGAATTATCACAGGCGTTGCGGGGCTTTATTCCATTCTGGCTCTATTACAACCCATTGTACAACAACACTATGGTATACATCTGACACTCAGCTTTCTTTCTTCATATGAATGGATGCTACTCGGTTTTGTTCAATGCGCTGGTATTATGATTGGTTTCATCCCCGCACTACGCGCATATCGACAATCTCTGAGTGATGGAATGACAATAAGGATATAAATACATGTGGAAAAAAATACTCGCTAGCTGCTTGCTGGTGATTGCTTTTACGGCCCCAGTAATGGCAAATGAAGAGCCGTTGAAGTTAGACTGGCTTGATCTGGTTCCAGAATCAGAACGAAAATTGTTCGATAGTATCGGCATGCCAACGGCATCTGAACATAGTGGTGGAGCTGCGCAGCAATCTAAGCTTGGTGGTGTAAGAACAGAGCTGAATGGTAGCCTGGTTAAAATTCCGGGATTTGTGATCCCGCTAGAGGGTGATGCCAACACAGTGACTGAGTTTCTATTGGTACCCTACTTCGGGGCATGTATACACGTTCCACCCCCACCACCAAACCAAATCATTTACGTGAAATTCCCAGAAGGAGCGCCTGTTCAGGAGCTGTGGGATGTCATTTACGTCGTTGGTAAGCTCAAAACCGAAGTCATCAGCCATGAGTTAGCCGAAACCGCTTATATGATAGAAGGGACCAAGATAGAAGCCTACGACGATATGTAGTATCTCATCTTTTCAGATATCCCCATGGCGTCGCTTCGGCGCCATTTTTTAATGCAAAACTAAATAATATAGCGAGACAAGTACGCTAATACACCCACATAGAGAATCAAAAGAAACGCTATCGACAGGTGCTTTTTCAGTTTGCTTGCTTCCGATAACTTCATTGCCCCTCCAAAATAACGATAACAACTTTAACAATTCATTATCATTTTGGATAGCTTAATTTGATCAAATTTTAATGATCACATTCTGGTCGTTAGAAAGAATACGATGTAAATTGAGGAAAGCATTACTCATAACTCCCTGAGTAGGAAAATAAATGGCAGAATCAGCAAAGCAACCTGGCGAAATGGTACACCAGCCTCACCCCGAACAAGGTTCTAAAAACGACAAGAAAAACAGCTATATCAAAGACAGTGCCAGCCGACTTCATAACATTGCGCAACGTTATGGACTCGATGCATTGCTGCAAGCTGATACTCCGAACAAGTCTGCCCTTGAAAGAGCTCAACTGCGCGAGCAACGACGTCAGGAGCAACGACAAAAGAACCTTGAACAGATTTTAAAATTAGCCCACAGCGCCTGCCGAGACGAAACGGCGGGCGAGCCGGAACAGGATTGGTTATACCGTTTTTTCGATATGGCTCAGGATATTCACAACAGTTCGATGCAAAAGCTATGGGCGCAGGTGCTCAAACGCGAAGTAACCAACCCCGGTTCAACATCGATGAAAGCGCTTAAAGCGCTCAAAGACATGTCAGCCAAAGAAGCCCAGACACTGCAAAGAGCCGCCTCTTTGGCTTGCAGCTTTGGTGGTGATGGCAGCCGCAAGTTATTGATTGGTTATAAAGCTCATAACGGTATTTTTAGCTTTGGTAAGCGGGACACCACCAGCAACCTCAATATGGGGGCGTTCCAACTCCCGTACTCCAGCTTGTTGGTGTTGATTGAGTTAGGACTGCTGCACAGTGCCGAGCTCGAGTCTGGAGAAATCAGCGTGGAAACCCCCTTAATACTCTCGTACCAAGGTAAAAACCTATCACTCCATGCCAACAGCAAAGGAGTAAGATTGCTTTACTATCGATTTACGCTAACGGGTAACGAGCTGTGTAAGCTACTAGGCAACAAACCTAATCCTGATTACTACGATCAGTTGTTAGCACTGATAAATCATAAATTTAGTGTACACACTGAATCAGGCAGCCGTGTAGACCATACCGTTTAGTTAAATGCCGTTCGTTTAACAGCTAACGGCATGTTTACACCTCCAGTCATCCTGAACAACGACGAAGGAGTGTGATTCAGGATCTTCTATCCGAGCTCTTTGTTGTCAAAGATATTTCTCTATATTCTCAGCGCGCTGATATTAGATTCCTAGTCTCGCTAGAGCTCGCTGGAATGACACAAATAAAATCGTTAAGTGATTGGCATTAATACTGTTTAGTCAGGCTTTTAGAGCTTTTGGTCACCTATGTTCCAAAAGCGCTTTAAACACCTTTACGACCTTTTAGTCACCTATGATCTAAATGCTTATTTAGCGGATCACACCACGCTGCTTGAGGTCATTTACGCACAGGTCCACCAGCTCATCGACGCTCTTTTCGCCTGCTGGTAAATCAATTTCTGGGTTTTCAGGTGCTTGATATTCTGAATCAATTCCCGTGAAGTTTGGAATCTCTCCAGCGCGAGCTTTACGGTACAACCCTTTAGGATCACGTCCTTCACACACCTCCAGAGAGGCATTGACGAACACTTCAATAAACTCACCTTCAGGTAATAAGTCACGTACCAGTTGGCGCTCAGCTCGGTGAGGCGAAATAAACGCAGACAGGACAATTAAACCTGCATCCGCCATCAATTTAGCCAGTTCGCCAATGCGGCGAATATTCTCGCGACGGTCCTGCTCAGAAAAACCTAAGTCACTGCATAAACCATGACGAACGTTGTCGCCATCAAGTAAATAAGTATGGTAACCAAGCTCAGCAAGACGATTTTCCAGTGCACCCGCTACGGTTGATTTACCCGCTCCAGATAAACCGGTAAACCACAGCACAGCTGGCTTTTGTTGCTTTAAGTCAGCACGAAAATTTTTATCGACCGAGTGCTGATGCCAAACAATGTTTTCGTCTTTTACCGTAGTGTCGGCTGTCATAACGTATCCTTGTAAATATCGGAATTAAAACGGGAAGAAGACCGGAATGAGTGTCAGTACTAATACGGAATACACAATAGAAATCGGCACACCAATTCGCACATAATCGGTCAATTTGTAATTACCTACGCTATAAACCAACAAGTTAGTTTGATAACCGTAGGGAGAAATAAAACTCGCACTTGCGCCAAACAATACCGCCATAATAAACGGCATGGGATCGACACCGTACCCTACCGCCATACTATAGCCGATAGGAAAAGAGAGTGCGGCGGCGGCGTTATTAGTGACTAATTCAGTTAACACCAGCGTCATGATATACGTCGCGACCAAAGCGCCAAAGACACCCCAACCGTTAAAGGCGTGGATAAACATCTCCCCCATCCTGGCGGATAAACCCGAGGAGATCATCAACTGAGCAATCGAGAGCGCGGAGCCAACAATCACCACAATATCAATAGGAAAACGTCGGCGCAGCTCGGAAACTTGTATAATGCCAAACGCCATCAAAGCGATAATGTAAACCGCGAGTCCTTTTATGATTGGCACCAAATCGAGTAAGGCACAACCAATAACGGCTGCAAAACCAAGTAAGACGATAGAAGACTTGTTCGCGTCCAGACGAGCACTCGAATCCAAATCTTGAACTAACACGAACTCTTTACGGTGGGCACGACGCTCAGCTTCAAATCGCTTACCCGGCACCAATACTAAGGTGTCACCCGGGGCGAGCTTGATACTGCCCAGCCCGCCTTCTAGCCGCTCATGACCACGACGAATTGCGACCACTACCGCATCAAAACGATCGCGGAAACGACTCTCTTTAAGCGTTTTGTGACAAAAAGTAGCAGAAGAACTGACGACAACTTCACGGAAGTTCTGGCCATTCAAATGCTGATGACCAAACAGAGTCAAACCGGGAATTTCCTGCAGCGTCGCCACACTTTCGACATCGCCACAAAACAGCAGGCGGTCTTTTGCATTGAGCACAAAGTCCGGCCCTACCGACGAAACAGTAACGCCATCGCGAACCACTTCCGCCAAGAACAGCTTACGTAACGCACGCAAGTTATTTTCACTGACGGTGCGCCCGACCAATGGCGAGCCCGGCTCAACGCGTGATTCGAGAAAATAAGGCAGATCTTCCTGAGTTTGATCATCATAATTCGGCAGCAAGTAGCTCAGCGGGATCAAAATCAGTAACCCACCCGCTAGTACGGCCAAGCCAATTAGCGTCGGTGTAAAAAAGCCCAGGCTAGGTAAACCTGCATCTTCGACAAAGCTATTGATAATGAGATTGGTCGACGTACCAATCAGGGTCAGTGTGCCGCCCAAAATCGCCGCGTATGACAATGGGATTAACAGCTTTGACGGCGCATGTTGCTGGTTTCGTTTAATCGCGCCAATCAGGGAAACCACAACCGCCGTGTTGTTGGTGAAAGAAGAGAGTAACGCCGTCGAGAGTCCCAACTTTGCGATAACACTGCCTAACTGCCCTTCCGAAATGCTGCGGCTAACCCAACTGATGAGAAGTGTCTTTTCCAGGGCGCACGAAGCAAGTATGAGTAATACTAAGGTCAGTAGTGACGAGTTGGTAAAGTTAGAGGCAATGGATGTTAAATCCATCATGCCAGCCAGAAACGAAATGAAGGCGGCACCAGCAAATACATGACTAGGCTTAATTTTCGTGACGAGCAAGCAAGTGATAATGCCAAGCAAAATCGCTAATACAAATCCTTGTTCCCACATAGCCTTTCCTTACCAAATAGCCCATTCAGGGCGAAAACAGCCACTGCACATCACGTGGTGCAGAGCGAGAAATTAAGTAACCAGAACAAAGCAAGCGAAAAAGAAAGCCAGAATACTCATACTTCGCCGAGCATTCTGGTTTCTGGGGGAATGAGCCTGACTGCATTTCGCAACTCAGTCAGGCTATCAATCTAAGCCGGGAAAAGAGGAAGTATTTGCTTCCTTCCCTGCCCAGCTACAGCAATTACTTTTTAAGTAACTGGCTTAGGTCTTTCGCTTCCCAATGTGGGAAGTGTTTACGAACCAGTGCGTTAAGCTCCAGTTCAAATGCAGAGATATCGGTCAAATCACGCTCTACCGCTGCCAGGCTTTCTTTCACCATACCCGCACCAACAGTCACGTTAGTCAGACGATCAATAATGATGAAGCCGCCGGTGTCGGCACAATCTTGGTAATTATCAAGTGCCACAGACTCGTTCAATGACCACTCACACAAACCAATACCATTGAGTGGCAATTCAGCCGCACTGTGAGTTGACAGGTTGTTGATGTCGTATTGATGACGAATCGCCTCTACGTGACCAACCGTTTTCTTACCGGCAATCTTAATATCGTAATCACGACCCGGTTGCAGTGGCTGCTCGGTCATCCACACGATATCAGCAAGAAGATGGTTGGAAGACTCTACGTTAGCGTCTTGCAAAACAATCAAATCACCACGGCTAATATCGATTTCGTCATTCAGAGTCAGCGTTACCGCAAGACCTGCTCGTGCTTCCTCAACATCTCCATCGAACGTTACGATTCGAGCAATCGTCGACGTTTTACCGGATGGAAGCGCTTTGATTTTATCGCCCACTTTCACTGAACCTGAAGAAATCGTGCCAGCGAAGCCACGGAAATCGAGGTTAGGACGGTTGACATACTGAACAGGGAAACGGAATTCACCAGTACCTTTCTCGTAGTCAACATCCACAGTTTCAAGTAACTCAAGCAGTGACGGACCTTCGAACCAGCTCAGGTTATCGCCTTTATCGACAACGTTATCGCCTTCAAGTGCCGAAATCGGGATGATTTGGATATCAATCTCACCGGTCAGCTTTTCAGAGAACGCAAGGTACTCATCACGAATCTCTTCAAATCGCTCTTGTGAGTAATCCACTAAGTCCATTTTGTTGATTGCAACAACAAAATGCTTCAAGCCCAACAGGTTTGAAATGAATGAGTGACGACGCGTCTGATCAAGAATGCCTTTACGCGCATCGACAAGAATCACAGCTAAATCACACGTTGAGGCACCTGTAGCCATGTTACGCGTGTATTGCTCATGCCCTGGCGTATCAGCAATGATGAACTTACGTTTCTGGGTTGAGAAGTAACGGTAAGCCACATCAATGGTGATGCCCTGTTCGCGCTCTGCCTGCAGACCATCAACAAGTAGGGCTAAATCAGGCTTTTCACCTGTGGTACCTACACGCTGGCTATCTGAGTGCACAGCCGCTAGCTGATCTTCATAAATTTGTTTTGAGTCATGGAGTAAGCGACCAATAAGGGTACTCTTACCATCATCAACAGAACCACAAGTCAGAAATCGAAGTAAAGACTTGTACTGGTGTTGTGTTAAATAGCCTTCAATACCTAGCTCGGCTAATTGAGCTTCAACTGCACTGTTCATTATCTTTCCTTAGATCCTTTAGAAGTAACCTTGACGTTTTTTAAGTTCCATCGATCCTGACTGATCATGGTCGATCGCTCGCCCTTGACGCTCACTCGATGTTGCTACCAGCATCTCTTCAATGATGCCCGTCAGCGTATTGGCTTCGGATTCGATCGCGCCGGTTAACGGGTAGCAACCTAAAGTACGGAAACGAACACTCTTCTCTTCTACTACTTCACCTGGCTGAAGCTCCATGCGGTCGTCATCAACCATGATCAACATGCCATCGCGCTCAACAACCGGACGCTTGTCAGCAAGGTAAAGCGGTACGATCTCAATATTTTCTAGATAGATGTATTGCCAAATATCCAGTTCTGTCCAGTTTGATAGAGGGAACACACGGATGCTCTCGCCTTTATTAACCTGACCATTGTAGGTTTTCCAAAGCTCTGGACGCTGGTTTTTCGGATCCCAGGTATGGTTCTTGTCACGGAATGAATACACACGCTCTTTGGCACGTGATTTTTCTTCATCGCGACGCGCACCACCAAATGCAGCATCAAAACCGTATTTGTTGAGTGCTTGCTTAAGACCTTGAGTCTTCATGATGTCAGTGTGCTTTGAAGAACCGTGCACAAATGGGCTACAACCCATCGCAAGACCTTCTGGGTTCTTGTGAACCAAAAGCTCAAAACCGTATTTTTCTGCAGTACGGTCACGGAACTCAATCATCTCGCGGAATTTCCAGTCCGTATCGACATGCAAAAGTGGGAATGGAATTTTGCCCGGGTAAAACGCTTTACGCGCCAGGTGCAGCATCACTGATGAGTCTTTACCAATCGAATACATCATGACTGGGTTACCAAACTCAGCCGCAACTTCACGGATAATATGAATACTCTCCGCTTCGAGTTGTTTAAGGTGAGTTAAACGTTGTTGGTCCATGTTTTGTATTTCCTTTTAAGCTTGAAGGCGCTGTACGTCTCTAATCTTTGATTTGAAATTATATGGAGTTGGCAATAGCACTTTTGTTGAATTCAGTACTAGACAAAAACCAGTCTAATTTTTGAGACAATCGAACCACTTCACCGACTACAATTAAGGAAGGAGATTGAGCATCCTTCGATAAATCAGAGAGTTGAGACAATTCTCCCGTAAATACTTTCTGTTCTATTTGCGTACCACGTTCAATGATAGCTATCGGTGTTGAGGCAGATCGACCATGTTTAATCAGCTGATTCTGAATATAGTTTGATTTCATCAGCCCCATATAGATCACTAAAGTCTGATTGCCACGTGCCAGTGTCGACCAATCCATCTCGTCACTTTCTTCTTTCAAGTGACCAGTGACAAAAATGGCCGATTGAGCGTAATCACGGTGAGTCAGAGGAATCCCGGCATATGCCGTTGCTCCTGCCGCTGCAGTAATGCCAGGCACAACCTGAAAACGCACACCAGCATCAGCCAGCACTTCAAGTTCCTCACCACCACGACCAAACACGAATGGATCACCACCTTTCACTCGCACCACGCGATAACCTTGCTTGGCGAAATCAACCAATAGTTGATTGGTTTTCTCTTGTGGCACGCTGTGATGTCCAGCACGTTTGCCAACACAGACTAAAATGGTATCGCTAGGGATCAATGCCATGATCTCTTCGGATACAAGGTAGTCATACAAGACCACATCCGCTTGCTGCAGGCAGTTCAGTGCTTTCACAGTCAACAGTTCAGGATCACCTGGGCCTGCGCCAACCAGCGCAACTTCGCCAGGCTGTAACGAGCGCTTGGAAAAACGCGTTGTCCCAGCCGTTGGGTTATCAGAAACCAATCGAGGCTTTGATATAGGAAAAGTGGTGACTGAATCTTTCGCTGCCATGTGTTTGCTCATCGTCCATAGATATCGGTATGGATGCATTATGGCGGGGCGCTTATATTACCTGAAATTCTAAAATTTCATTTTTTATTCAAAAATCTGCTAAGAAGTTTTTGTTTGGTCTCATTCAAAAGTGTGAATTGGCCGTTTAGCCTCATTCCAGTCGCAGTATTATGTGGAATATTAACGCCTTGTGATTCGGCTTCGCTGACACTAAAAAACGGCGCAGCATGGTGAGAGGTTAAAGAGGATCGTAGTAACTCATGTCGTCCGTAGAACCGCGATCAGCATATCCCAGTCTACCGTCATCCTGAACAGCGACGAAGGAGCGTGATTCAGGATCTCCTATCCGAGCACTTTGTTGTCAAAGATATTTCTCTATCTCTCAGCACGCTGATATTAGATTCCTAGTCTCGCTATGGCTCGCTGGAATGACCCAATAGGAGTCGTTAAGCGACTGGCATTTGATCCCAGTAGTCGCTTTTTGTTATTGCTTTTTGTTATAGAATAAGAAAAGGCACTTCATTTGAAGCGCCTTTTCGGTGAAATAAGCGGACTATTTTAATAAACGAGCTCGGAACTGACGCCCTTTCATCTTACCCGTGCTGATGGTTTGCAGCGCTTTCTTCGCCGCCGACTTCTCTACTGCCACATACGCACGCATTGGGAACAGATGAATTTTGCCTACTTGAGCGCCCGGAATACCATTTTTTCCGGTTAAACAGCCAAGGATATCGCCCGGACGCACTTTTTGTTTTTTGCCGCCGTCGATATTGATCGTCACCATTTTCGCCTGGTAAGGCTGCTGTTTGGATTTTTCTGGCAACGTCGCAGGAACGATATCCATATCTAAGTACTCTTCGATACGCGCAACACGTAAACCATCTTTCTCACCAAAGAAGCTAAACGCTAAACCTTTACTGCCCGCTCGGCCTGTACGACCAATGCGGTGCACATGTACTTCTGGGTCGCGAGACAACTCAAAGTTAAATACCGCATCCAGATTATCAACGTCTAAACCGCGCGCCGCAACGTCTGTTGCCACCAGAATCGAGATACTCTTATTGGCAAACTGCACCAGTGCCTGATCGCGTTCACGCTGCTCCAGATCACCGTGCAGATCAATCACGCTGAAACCGCGATGATGCAGCTCATCCGCCACACTTTGCACTTCTTTTTTGGTGTTGCAAAATACAACCGCAGATTCAGGTTGATGAGTAAGAAGCAGGTTTGCCAGTGCCTCATCACGCGCTTCCGAGCCTTCGACTTTATAGAAATACTGGGCAATGCTCGAGGTATCGTGTGTCGATTCCACTTTGATCATCTCAGGAGACTGCATGATGCGCTGGGCAATTTGATCAATCTTCTCAGGAAACGTCGCACTGAAAAGCAACGTTTGACGCTTTTTCGGCGCAGCATCAATGATGGCGTCCAGCGCGTCCTGGAAGCCCATTTCCAGCATGCGGTCTGCTTCATCCAGTACCAGAGTATTCAACTCGGAAAGATTAATCCGGCCTTTTTCAAGGTGATCAAGAATACGTCCCGGCGTGCCAACCAGGATATGAGCACCATGCTCCAACGAGCCTATCTGTGGACCCATAGGCATACCGCCACACAATGTCAGCACTTTAATATTGTGGATACCACGCCCTAACGTCCGGATCTCTTTCGCTACCTGATCGGCCAGCTCACGAGTAGGACATAACACCAGAGACTGTACGCGAAATCGCTTCACATTAAGGTTAGATAAAACCCCAAGACCAAACGCAGCGGTTTTGCCCGAGCCAGTTTTACCCTGACCAATCACATCGCGCTGGTTCAGAATCGCCGGCAAGCTTAACGCCTGAATTGGCGTCATGTGGGTGTAATTCAATGAATCAAGCGTCGCGAGTAACGCCGGGCTTAGCCCTACGTGGTCAAAAGTTTGTTTGCTCACAGGGGAATATCCTCAGGTGGGATGAAAAAGAGGGCACATTATCGCCAGATTTTGCATAATGACCAGCGAAAATTAACCCTTGTTAATGAGCCTCGGGCAAAAAGTCCGTAAAGTCAGACACAAAGCAATTTGAGATTCACACTATGACCAACTGGATTACTTTACCTTTTTCTCAACTCACAACACTTCAACTTTACGAAGTGATGCGCTTACGTGTCGATGTTTTTGTCGTAGAGCAAACCTGCCCATATCCGGAGCTAGATGGCAAAGACACACTGAACGGAGTCTATCACCTGCTCGGCTATAACGATGATGAATTAGTGGCTTGTGCGCGCTTATTACCGGCTGGGACAACTTACGACAACGTCAGTATTGGTCGCGTCGTTACCAAAAAAACAGCTCGTGGCGGGGGGTTAGGTCACAAACTGCTGGAAGAAGCATTAACACAGTGTGAAGCACTTTGGCCTGAACAAACCATCGACATTGGCGCTCAGGAACACCTCATTGAGTACTACTCTCGCCACGGGTTTGATGTTATTTCAGACAGCTACCTTGAAGATGGTATTCCGCATGTCGATATGCGCAGAGAAGTAAGCACAAAATAAAACGAGACCATTACGTCTGCGAAAAAGATATCCCAAAGAAAGGCGCAAATTGAGCGTAATGCCAACCAGTAAACAGCAAGCAGAATACTCCAGTAAACCGTCATCCTGAACCGCGACGAAGGAGCGTGATTCAGGATCTTCTATCCGAGTACTTTGGTATCAAAGGTATTTCTCTCTATTCTCAGCGCGCTGATACTAGATTCCTAGTCTCGCTAAGGCTCGCTGGAATGACCTTATAGGAATCCTTAAGTGACTAGCATTGCGCGACTTGAGCACGTCTTTTTTACAACAAGTCTTTTATAGATACCGCTATTTATTGCGGCCGAAGGTTCCATCAGATAAGCGGAAGAACATAACCGAATGATCGCCCTTCTCCAGCTGTAACATATCCAGCTGGCCATCATCAGAGAACTTAAAGCGAATCAACTGTCCTTGCTTAATATGACTGAGCGGCTTATCGCTCCCCTCAATTTTGACCAGCGAGCTGAGATCCGCCATGGATAATTGATTACTGCGGAAAACCTGAGCGAGCGTATCGCCATTCTTGACTTGATACTCTTTCCAATTTTCAGACTTTGGACCTGAATTCTGAGAGGTTCGTTGCTGACTCAAGCTCTGGGCATTTAACTCAATCGCAACTCGCGGATGATCAATAACCTGAGTCTGTTCAACTAACTCTTCTGTTTTGTTTGGCATCGGAACAATAAGAAGTAAAAATAACAGTGGCATCAGCACCATCAGTGCTCGTTGATGGAATTTAGGCAGGCGTTGCCAAAACGCAGTCACTGGCTCTACTCGTTCCAACCAGTTACTTTTATTGAACGGCTGCTTCCAGTCGATAGCAGCGTATTTTTGTTTGATCAGTTCGACGTAGTCGACTTGCTGCTTTTTCTTTCTGCGACGATTCATTCTGATAGACCCCTTAATGCTTACTGCCAGTATAAAAATACCAGCGCGGAGAGTATATGTTTTTCAATCAAGTAAAATGGAATTTGGACTAAATTAGCAGAAAATTCACTTGGAGTAAGAGATAAGTCACACCCTTAATGGTCAGACGAGACAATCTGAGCCAATCATTTAAACATTAGCTCGAAACTGATATCCTGTGACCTTTACACTCCTAATAAGAGATGACATTCATGTCTGAAATTAAATTTGAAACTGCAGAACAAAAAGCAAGCTACGGCATTGGTCTGCAAATGGGTCAGCAACTAGCAGGTTCTGGTCTTGAAGGTCTTAGCGTTGATGCAATCGCAGCTGGTATTGCGACTGCACTAGTTGGTGACATGCCAGCTATTGAAATCGACGAAATCAACAAAGCACTGCAAGAGCTACACACTCGTGCAGAAGCAGTTCGTCAAGAAGCAGCTAAAGCTGCAGCAGCTGACGGCGAAGCGTTCCTAAAAGACAACGCTCTACGTCCAGAAGTTAAAGTTCTTGAGTCTGGCCTACAGTACGAAGTTATCTCTGAAGGCACTGGCGAGATCCCAACTGAGCAAAGCCAAGTTCGTGTTCACTACCACGGTGAGCTAACTGACGGTACTGTATTTGACAGCTCTGTATCTCGCGGTCAACCAGCTGAGTTCCCAGTAACTGGCGTAATCAAAGGTTGGGTTGAAGCTCTACAACTAATGCCTGTTGGTTCTAAGTGGAAACTATACGTACCACAAGACCTTGCGTACGGTGAGCGTGGCGCAGGCGCTGCAATCCCTCCATTCGCAGCACTAGTATTCGAAGTAGAACTACTAGACATCCTATAATTGAAAGCAATTTCAATTACAATTTCTAAAGCGGCGCTCTTGCGCCGCTTTTTTGTCTAAGATAAAAAGACATTATCCCTTCAAACACTATCAGTCAGTCTAATAACGTATAAATTAATAAATTAAAAAAGCACGCTCAACCATTGGAGGTACTATGCGTAAAACACTTCTTACTCTGGCATTGTTGTCGGTGAATATCGGCAGTGCACATGCTTTCCTTGATGCAGTAGTAGAAAAAAGTAGCGAGAGCGGACTGATGGACATGGTCGGTCAAAGCTTAAGTACGGAATCTTCACCATTAACTGAGTTGCTAACGAGTCAACTACCAGTATCAACAGAACAAGCTGCAGGTGGCAGTAGTGCATTACTTGCGCTAGCACAAAGCCAGTTATCGAGCGAGAACAGCAGTGAACTGGAATCTTTAGTACCGGGTTTATCTAGCCTGAGTGGCGCACAAAGCTTACTAGGTAATATTGAAAGCCTAAGCGCAGTTCAAAGCGCATTCGATACGTTAGGACTGGATGCATCAATGATCAGCCAATTTGCTCCTGTAATTTTGGAATATCTAAACCAACAAGGTGCAAGTGAAAGCCTATTGAGCTCTTTGACAGGATTGTGGTCCAACGAATAAGCGGCCAGACGAATAAACAAGAGTCGCTAACCAATTAGGCGCTAAGCGCTGTTAGTTTACTTTCCAGCTCGGATGGACCAGGTCGTTTAATGATATAACACGCTTAGATTTCTGAAATTTGAAAGTAACAGATACAAAAAAGCCGAGCTAACGCTCGGCTTTTTCGTTATTACGAACTGATTACTCAGCAGCTTCTTCAGCAGCTGGGCGATCTACAAGCTCAATGTAAGCCATTGGAGCTTTATCACCAGCACGGAAGCCAGCTTTTAGGATACGAGTGTAACCGCCCTGACGAGCAGCAAAACGTGGACCTAGTTCGTTAAATAGTTTTGCAACTACTTCGTTGTCACGAGTACGTGCAAATGCTAGACGACGGTTAGCAACACTGTCAGTCTTAGCTAGTGTAATCAAAGGCTCAACTACGCGACGTAGCTCTTTTGCTTTTGGCAAAGTAGTCTTGATAACTTCATGACGTACTAGAGAGCTAGCCATGTTGCTGAACATCGCTTTGCGATGTGAGCTGTTGCGGTTGAGTTGACGACCACTCTTACGATGGCGCATGACCTAATCCTTCTAACTAGTATCGATTAATCTTCAGCGATTGATGCAGGTGGCCAGTTTTCTAGGCGCATGCCCAGAGACAGACCACGTGACGCAAGTACGTCTTTAATCTCAGTAAGAGATTTTTTACCAAGGTTAGGCGTTTTAAGTAGCTCTACCTCAGTACGTTGTACTAGATCACCGATGTAGTGAATCGCTTCTGCTTTCAGACAGTTAGCAGAGCGAACTGTTAGTTCAAGATCGTCTACAGGACGCAGTAGGATCGGATCGAATTCTGGCTTCTCTTCCTTCTCCTCAGGAACACGTACATCACGAAGATCTACGAATGCATCCAATTGTTCAGCTAGGATAGTAGCTGCACGACGGATTGCTTCCTCAGGTTCTAGAGTACCGTTTGTTTCCATATCGATAACAAGCTTGTCTAGATCGGTGCGCTGTTCTACACGAGCTGCTTCTACAGCGTAGGCAATTTTGTCTACTGGGCTGTAAGTAGCATCTACTAGTAGGCGACCGATTGGACGCTCATCTTCTTCAGTATGGATACGCGCAGAAGCTGGAATGTAACCGCGACCACGTTCTACTTTAATACGCATTGCGATTTCAGCGTTGTCATCCGTTAGGTGACAAATAACGTGTTCAGGGTTAGCGATCTCTACATCACCATCATGGGTGATGTCACCTGCAACCACAGGGCCCGAGCCTGATTTGTTCAAAGTAATGAACACTTCATCTTTGCCTTCAGCAACACGCACTGCCAAACCTTTAAGGTTTAGAAGGATTTCAAGAATATCTTCTTGTACGCCTTCTTTAGTGCTGTACTCGTGAAGTACGCCCTCAATCTCTACTTCTGTCACTGCACAACCAGGCATAGAAGATAGAAGAATGCGGCGAAGTGCATTACCCAGAGTATGACCAAAGCCACGCTCTAATGGCTCAAGAGTTACTTTTGCGTGAGTCGAGCTGATTTGTTCGATGTCAACTAGACGTGGCTTAAGAAATTCTGTTACAGAACCCTGCATTGTGTCCTCTCTTTAGTTTAAACCTTACTTAGAGTAAAGCTCGACGATCAATTGTTCGTTGATGTCAGCTGATAGATCAGAACGCTCAGGCATACGCTTGAATGTACCTTCCATCTTGCCACCATCTACTTCAATCCAAGTTGGTTTTTCACGTTGTTCAGAAACTTCTAGAGCCGCTTTAATACGAGATTGCTGTTTAGCTTTCTCACGGATAGAAACAACGTCATTAGCCGCTACTTTGAAAGAAGGAACGTTTACAACTTTACCGTTTACTAGGATAGCTTTGTGGCTAACTAGCTGACGTGCTTCTGCGCGAGTTGCACCAAAGCCCATGCGGTAAACTACGTTATCAAGACGACCTTCAAGAAGCTGAAGTAGGTTTTCACCCGTGTTGCCTTTAAGGCGAGCAGCTTCTTTGTAGTAGTTACGGAATTGTTTTTCTAGAACGCCGTACATACGACGAACTTTTTGCTTCTCACGAAGCTGAACGCCATACTCAGATAGACGACCGCGACGAGCGCCGTGTACACCTGGTGCGTTATCAATTTTACACTTGGTATCGATCGCGCGAACACCAGACTTAAGGAATAAGTCAGTGCCTTCACGACGGCTAAGCTTCAGCTTAGGACCCAAATATCTTGCCATGATTCTTCTCCAATTGTCCTAGAAACGTTATACGCGACGTTTCTTAGGTGGACGACAACCGTTATGAGGGATTGGTGTAGCATCAACAATGTTTGTGATGCGGAAACCAGCGGCGTTCAGTGCACGAACAGTAGATTCGCGACCTGGACCAGGACCCTTAACCATAACTTCCAAGTTCTTTAGGCCGTATTCTTTAGCCATTTCAGCACAACGCTCAGCAGCAACCTGTGCAGCGAACGGAGTAGACTTACGAGAACCACGGAAACCAGAACCACCTGCAGTAGCCCATGCAAGAGCGTTACCTTGACGGTCAGTAATGGTTACGATTGTGTTATTGAAAGAAGCATGGATGTGCGCAACGCCATCTGCAACTTGCTTGCGTACGCGCTTACGAGCGCGAGTTGGTTGTTTAGCCATTGTACTCTACCTTCCCGATTATTTCTTGATCGGCTTACGCGGACCCTTACGGGTGCGAGCATTGGTTTTAGTACGCTGTCCACGTAGTGGTAGACTGCGACGATGACGAAGACCACGGTAACAACCAAGGTCCATAAGACGCTTGATGTTCATTGATACTTCACGACGTAGATCACCTTCTACAGTGTATTTAGCTACACCATCACGCAGTTGATCGATCTGCTCTTCAGTTAGTTCACTGATCTTAACATTTTCAGCAATACCCACTTCAGCTAGAATAGCTTGAGAACGAGTTTTACCGATGCCGAAAATCGCAGTTAGTGCGATTACAGCATGCTTCTGATCAGGAATGTTAATGCCTGCTATACGGGCCATTATTCACTCCTAAGTGTTTCTATAAAAGAATTAGCCGCAGCAAAGCCCGTTATGGATACGCTGCGGAGTACTACTTCTTTTGCACGCAAAAGGTAGGCCGAGGAATATACTCGACCTAACCTTCGTTTTCAAGTAAAAATTTCTGCTAATTAGCCTTGGCGCTGTTTGTGCTTTGGCTCACTGCAAATCACGCGAACGACACCGTTACGCTTGATTACTTTACAGTTACGGCAGATTTTTTTAACGGAAGCACGAACTTTCATTGCTAAACTCCGTAAATGAAACTGAGTCTACCACCGAATTAACGGCCGTAGCCTTTCAGATTCGCTTTCTTCAACACAGAATCATACTGTTGAGACATCATATGAGTCTGTACCTGTGCCATAAAGTCCATAATTACAACCACTACGATGAGTAGTGATGTACCGCCGAAGTAGAAACGTACGTTCCACGCGACCATCATGAACTCGGGAATCAGACAGATAAAGGTAATGTACAGTGCACCAGCAAGGGTTAGACGTGTCATTACTTTATCGATGTATTTCGCTGTCTGCTCGCCTGGGCGGATACCGGGTACGAATGCACCAGACTTCTTCAAGTTATCTGCTGTTTCACGAGGGTTGAAAACCAACGCTGTGTAGAAGAAACAGAAGAAGATAATAGCTGCTGCATAAAGCATTACATACAGCGGTTGACCTGGGCTAAGAGCCAAAGACACGTCAGTTAACCAACCGAACGCGCTGCTCTCACCGTTCTGACCAAACCACTGAGCCAGTGTTCCTGGGAACAGGATAATGCTTGATGCGAAAATCGCTGGAATAACACCTGCCATATTAATTTTAAGTGGCAGATGCGAGCTTTGTGCAGCAAATACTTTACGACCTTGTTGACGCTTCGCGTAGTTAACAACGATTCGACGTTGACCACGCTCCATGAAAACAACGAAGTAAATAACTGCAAAAGACAATACCGCGATTAGCAACAGAAGAAGTACATGCAATTCACCTTGACGCGCTTGCTCGATTGTTTGACCGATTGCAGAAGGCAATCCAGCAACAATACCTGCAAAAATCAGTAACGAAATACCGTTACCAATTCCACGCTCTGTAATTTGTTCACCTAACCACATTAAGAACATGGTGCCGGTTACTAAACTTACGGTAGCAATAAGCGTAAACATGGTTTGGTTGATAACAACCAAATTATCGACCATGTTTGGTAAGCCTGTTGCAATACCTATAGCCTGGAAGGTTGCAAGTACAAGCGTGCCGTAGCGTGTGTATTGGCTTATCTTACGACGGCCTGCTTCACCCTCTTTTTTGAGTTCAGCTAACGCTGGATGAACTACAGTTAGCAATTGGACAACAATAGATGCCGAAATATACGGCATGATGCCCAATGCTAATATAGATGCACGCTCAAGAGCACCACCGGAGAACATGTTAAACATTTCTACGATGGTACCTTTTTGCTGGTCGAACAACTCGGCAAGTACAGCAGCGTCAATACCAGGGATCGGCACAAAAGAGCCTGCTCGAAATACTAAAAGTGCACCAATTACGAATAATAAGCGCGACTTTAGTTCACTTAAGCCGCTCTGAGCACTACGAAAATCTTGTCCTGGTTTCTTAGCCATCTGTACCTCGTTCCTCGAGATTAATCCTCGATTTTACCGCCTGCAGCTTCGATTGCAGCTTTAGCGCCTTTAGTCACACGTAGACCTTTAACAGTCACTGCTTTGTTGATTTCACCAGAAAGAACAACTTTTACGAATTCGATGTTCTTAGTGATGACGTTAGCAGCTTTAAGGCTGTTAAGATCAACTACGTCACCAGAAACTTTCGCTAGCTCAGCTAGACGAACTTCAGCAGACACTAGGCTCTTACGAGAAGTGAAACCGAATTTTGGTAGACGTTGTTTCAGAGGCATCTGACCGCCTTCGAAACCTGGACGAACGCTGCCGCCAGAACGTGATTTTTGACCTTTGTGACCACGGCCACCAGTTTTACCTAGGCCTGAACCGATACCACGACCTACTCGCTTCGCAGAAGTTTTCGCGCCAGCAGCCGGTGCTAGAGTATTCAAACGCATTCTGATTACTCCTCAACTTTAACCATGTAGTAAACCTTGTTGATCATACCGCGTACGCACGGAGTATCTTCAAGTTCTACTGTGTGGTTGATTTTACGAAGACCTAGACCGCGCAAAGTAGCTTTGTGCTTAGGTAGACGACCAATTGAGCTTTTAGTTTGAGTTACTTTAATAGTTGCCATGGTGTTCTTACTCCGAAATAGATTCAACAGTTAGACCACGTTTAGCAGCAACCATTTCTGGTGACTTCATGCTACCTAGTGCATCGATCGTTGCACGAACGATGTTGATAGGGTTCGTAGAACCGTATGCTTTAGATAGTACGTTGTGTACACCAGCAACTTCTAGTACTGCACGCATCGCACCACCTGCGATAACACCAGTACCTTCTGCAGCAGGCTGCATGTAAACTTTAGAGCCCGAATGGCGACCTTTCACTGGGTGGTGAAGAGTGCCTTCGTTTAGAGCGATCGTAGTCATGTTACGACGCGCTTTTTCCATTGCTTTTTGAATCGCTGCAGGTACTTCACGAGCTTTGCCGTAACCGAAACCTACACGACCATTACCGTCACCAACTACTGTTAGTGCAGTGAAGCTCATGATTCGACCACCTTTAACCGTTTTAGAAACACGGTTAACTGCGATTAATTTTTCTTGCAAATCATTCGCTTGAACTTGTTGTTCTTTAGCCATCTTCCAACCCTACCTTAGAATTTCAGACCAGCTTCGCGAGCAGATTCTGCTAGCGCCGCTACTCGACCGTGGTATTGGAAACCAGAACGATCAAATGCAACTGCAGTTACGCCTTTTTCAAGAGCGCGCTCAGCAACAGCTTTACCTACTGCTTTAGCTGCATCAACGTTACCAGTGTATTTCACTTGCTCACGGATCGCTTTTTCTACAGTAGAAGCTGCTGCGATAACCTCAGAGCCATTAGCCGCGATAACCTGTGCGTACACGTGACGAGGAGTACGGTGTACAACTAGGCGAGTCGCACCCAGTTCTGCAATCTTACGACGTGCACGTGTAGCACGACGGATGCGAGATGCTTTCTTATCCATAGTGTTACCTTACTTCTTCTTAGCTTCTTTAGTACGCACATTTTCATCTGCGTAACGAACACCTTTACCTTTGTAAGGCTCAGGTTGACGGTAAGAACGAATGTCAGCCGCAACTTGACCAACTAGTTGCTTGTCAGCACCAGTGATCACAATTTCAGTTTGGCTAGGACACTCAGCTTTAATACCCGCTGGCAACTCGTGCTCAACTGGGTGTGAGAAGCCTAGTGTTAGACCTACAGCGTTGCCTTTAATAGCAGCACGGTAACCAACACCTTTAAGAGTTAGCTTCTTAGTAAAGCCTTCAGTAACACCAACAACCATGTTGTTTACTAGCGCACGAGCAGTACCTGCTTGAGCCCAAGCATTAGCAGCACCTTCAACAGGGCCGAACGTTAGGTTGTTTTCTTCCTGAGCGATAACTACAGCGTCGTTTAGTACGCGAGTTAGTTCGCCTTTAGCACCTTTTACAGTGATTTCTTGGCCGTTTAGTTTCACCTCTACGCCAGCTGGAATAGCGACAGGTGCTTTTGCAACACGAGACATAGTCTACTCCTTATTAAGCTACGTAGCAGATGATTTCACCACCAAGACCTGCTTTACGTGCAGCGCGGTCTGACATAAGACCCTTGGAAGTAGAAACGATAGCAATACCAAGACCACCCATTACAGAAGGAAGTTGATCTTTCTTCTTGTAAACACGTAGACCTGGACGAGAAACACGTTTAAGTTGCTCGATTACTGGTTTAGCTTGGAAGTACTTAAGAGTAACTTCTAGCTCAGGTTTTGCTTCGCCTTCAACAGCGAAGTCAACGATGTAACCTTCAGCTTTTAGTAGTGCAGCAATTGCAACTTTAAGCTTTGAAGAAGGCATTTTAACAGCAACTTTGTTTGCTGCCTGACCGTTACGAACACGGGTCAGCATATCCGAAATCGGATCTTGCATGCTCATATGATTTACTCCAAATGATTAAGTGGCAATTACCAGCTAGCCTTACGAAGTCCAGGAATCTCGCCTTTCATGCAAGCTTCACGAACTTTGATACGGCTTAGACCGAACTTACGTAGGTAACCGTGTGGACGACCAGTTTGGTTACAACGGTTGCGCTGACGAGATGCACTTGAATCACGTGGAAGAGATTGCAATTTAAGAACTGCATTCCAACGATCTTCTTCAGATGCGTTTACATCGCTGATGATAGCTTTTAGCGCAGCACGCTTTTCAGCGAACTTAGCTACTAGCTTTGCACGTTTTGCTTCACGTGCTTTCATAGAATTTTTAGCCATAACAGTAACCCTTCACCTTACTTACGGAATGGGAAGTTAAAGGCAGCCAGCAGAGCACGGCCTTCCTCATCAGTACCAGCAGACGTCGTAATAGTGATGTCTAGACCGCGTACTCGATCAACTTTATCAAAGTCGATTTCCGGGAAGATGATTTGCTCGCGAACGCCCATGCTGTAGTTACCGCGTCCGTCAAAAGACTTAGCGCTAACACCACGGAAGTCACGTACACGTGGAAGAGCGATGTTAATTAAACGCTCAAGAAAATCCCACATACGTTCGCCACGCAAGGTTACTTTACAACCGATAGGGTAGCCTTCACGGATTTTGAAACCTGCAACAGATTTGCGCGCTTTTGTGATAAGTGGCTTTTGACCAGAGATCGTTGCCATATCAGACGCTGCATTTTCTAGCAGTTTCTTATCGTTGATTGCTTCACCAACACCCATGTTTAGGGTGATTTTCTCGATTCTAGGGACTTGCATGACGCTTGTGTAGCTGAACTGTTTGGTCAGTTCAGCGACTACAGACGACTTGTAGTAATCATGCAGTTTCGCCATAGTAGAACTCCAAATTACTTCTAATTAGTTAGAAACGGTTTCGCCGTTAGACTTAAAGAAACGAACTTTCTTACCATCTTCAAAACGGAAACCGATACGGTCAGCTTTACCAGTAGCTGCGTTAAAGATTGCAACGTTAGAAGCGTCAATAGCTGCTTCTTGTTCAACGATGCCACCTTGTTGACCTAGAGCCGGAACCGGCTTTTGGTGTTTCTTAACAAGGTTGATGCCTTCAACGATAACTTTACCAGTTGCTAGAACCTTAGTTACTTTACCTTTCTTGCCTTTGTCTTTACCAGCAAGAACGATTACTTCGTCGTTACGACGGATTTTAGCTGCCATTTCTACGTGCTCCTTACAGAACTTCTGGAGCCAGTGAAACGATCTTCATGAACTTATCGCCACGAAGTTCGCGTGTCACAGGACCAAAGATACGTGTACCGATTGGTTGCTCAGTATTGTCGTTCAACAATACGCAAGCATTTCGGTCGAAGCGAATGACAGAACCGTCAGGACGACGTACGCCTTTACGGGTGCGCACTACCACCGCCTTCAGAACATCACCTTTTTTTACTTTACCGCGAGGAATTGCTTCCTTCACAGTAACTTTGATGACGTCACCGATATGTGCATAACGGCGGTGAGAGCCACCCAGAACCTTAATACACATTACGCTGCGTGCGCCTGAGTTATCAGCTGCGTCCAGCATACTTTGCATTTGGATCATGTTAGTGCTCCGCTAAATATTAATAACTAGACCCATCACGGGTCGGGCTGCCTCTTTAAAAGGGACGCGAATTGTACCACCCTTTTTTGTGATTGGGTAGTCAAAAAATAAACGGCTCCAAAAATATTTTGGAGCCGCTTGAGTTTCATAGAATTAACGAGATTAAATCTTCGCCTTTTCTAGAACTTTTACCAAAGTCCAAGACTTAGTCTTAGACAGTGGACGACACTCAGCGATTTCAACTGTGTCGCCTAGGCCACACTCGTTGTTCTCGTCATGTGCGTGTACTTTAGTCGTACGTTTAACGTATTTACCGTAGATAGGGTGTTTTACGAAACGCTCGATAGCAACAGTGATAGACTTGTCCATCTTGTCGCTTACAACACGACCTTGTTGAGTACGTTTTACTTCGCTCATTATGCGCCTGCCTTCTCAGTCAAAACAGTTTTCACACGTGCGATATCACGGCGTACAGCTTTCAGAGTATGAGTTTGCTGTAGTTGACCAGTTGCAGCTTGCATGCGCAAGTTGAACTGTTCACGTAGCAAATTCATTAGCTCAGCGTTAAGCTCTTCAACGCTTTTCTCGCGTAGATCTTGTGCTTTCATCACATCACCTGCTTAGTTACAAATGTAGTTTTGAAAGGCAGTTTACGTGCCGCAAGACGGAACGCTTCACGTGCCAATTCTTCAGGTACACCACCCATTTCGTACATAACCTTACCAGGTTGGATTTGGGCTACCCAGTACTCAACGTTACCTTTACCCTTACCTTGACGAACTTCAAGTGGTTTTTCTGTGATTGGTTTGTCTGGGAACACACGGATCCAGATTTTACCTTGACGCTTAACGTGACGTGTCATTGCACGACGTGCCGCTTCGATTTGACGAGCAGTTAGACGACCACGGCCAACAGCTTTAAGACCGAATTCGCCGAAGCTTACATCAGTACCTTTAGCTAGACCACGGTTACGACCAGTCTGAACCTTACGGAACTTAGTACGTTTAGGTTGTAGCATCTGTCGACTCCTTACTTACGGCCTTTACGCTGCTTCTTAGGCTTGTCGCCTTTAGGCTCTACAGCGTTAGCTGCTGGCATACCACCTAGGATCTCACCTTTGAAGATCCAAGTTTTAATGCCGATCACACCGTATTGAGTGTGAGCCGAAGAAGTTGCGTAATCAATGTCAGCACGTAGAGTGTGTAGAGGCACACGGCCTTCACGGTACCACTCAGAACGTGCGATTTCAGCGCCGCCTAGACGACCGCTTACTTCCACTTTGATACCTTTAGCGCCTAGACGCATTGCGTTTTGTACCGCGCGCTTCATAGCACGACGGAACATAACACGACGCTCTAGCTGAGACGCGATGCTGTCACCAACAAGTTGCGCATCTAGTTCAGGCTTACGTACTTCAGCGATGTTAATTTGCGCTGGTACACCTGCAATTTTAGCTACAGCTGCGCGTAGCTTCTCTACGTCTTCACCTTTCTTACCGATAACAACGCCTGGACGAGCAGTGTGAATAGTCACACGGATGCTCTTAGCAGGACGCTCGATAACGATGCGTGATAGAGACGCTTTTTTCAGTTCACCTGTAAGGAACTGACGTACCTTGAAGTCGCCGTCTAGGTTGTCAGCGAAATCTTTGGTGTTAGCAAACCATGTAGCATTCCAAGGCTTAACGATGCCTAGACGAATACCATTTGGATGTACTTTTTGACCCATTGCTTACTCTCCTAGTCTCTAGCGATCTGCTACAACAACAGTGATGTGGCTTGAACGCTTCAAGATACGATCCGCACGACCTTTAGCACGAGGCATAATACGCTTCATGGTTGGGCCTTCATCTACAAAGATTTTTGCGACATTCAGATCGTCAATATCTGCACCTTCGTTGTGCTCCGCGTTAGCGATAGCAGACTCTAGAACTTTCTTAACTAGTTCAGCCGCTTTTTTGTTGCTGAAAGTTAGGATTTCTAGAGCTTGGTCAACAGATTTACCACGGATTTGATCCGCAACTAAGCGAGCTTTCTGAGGCGAAATGCGAGCAAAGTTATGTTTAGCAAATGCTTCCATTATCTACTCCTTAGCGCTTCTTAGCTTTCTTATCCGCAGCGTGACCGCGGTAAGTACGTGTTGGTGCGAATTCACCCAGTTTGTGACCGATCATTTCATCAGTTACAAATACTGGTACGTGCTGACGACCATTATGGACAGCGATGGTCAAACCGATCATCGTAGGGATGATCATTGAACGACGGGACCAAGTCTTAATAGGCTTTTTGTCTCCGCTTTCCACCGCTTTCTCTACCTTCTTCAGCAAGTGTAGGTCAATAAAAGGACCTTTCTTGAGAGAACGTGGCATGGCGATTCCTCTTTATATAGATTACTTGTTACGACGACGTACGATGTACTTGTCAGTGCGTTTGTTCTTACGAGTCTTGTAGCCTTTAGTTGGCATACCCCAAGGAGATACTGGATGACGGCCACCAGAAGTACGACCTTCACCACCACCGTGTGGGTGATCAACCGGGTTCATTACCACACCGCGAACGGTTGGACGAACACCGCGCCAGCGAGTAGCACCAGCTTTACCAAGTTCACGTAGCATGTGCTCAGAGTTACCAACTTCACCGATTGTTGCACGGCCTTCAGAAAGAACTTTGCGCATTTCGCCAGAACGTAGACGGATAGTTACGTACGTACCGTCGCGAGCAACGATTTGAGCGTAAGCACCAGCTGAACGAGCTAGCTGACCACCTTTACCAGGCTTAAGCTCAACGTTATGTACTGTTGAACCTACTGGGATGTTACGCATTGGTAGAGTGTTACCAGCTTTGATAGGTGCATCAACACCTGACTGAATAACATCACCAGCTACAACACCTTTAGGTGCTAGGATGTAGCGACGCTCACCGTCTTTGTAAAGAACTAGAGCAATGTTTGCGCTACGGTTTGGATCGTATTCAAGACGCTCAACTGTCGCTGGGATACCGTCTTTAGTACGTTTGAAGTCAATTACACGGTAGTGGTGCTTGTGACCACCGCCGATGTGACGTACTGTGATACGACCGTTGTTGTTACGACCACCATTCTTAGAGTTTTTCTCTAGAAGAGGTGCGTATGGCTTGCCCTTGTGTAGGTCAGCGTTAACAACTTTAACAACGTGACGACGACCAGGGGAAGTCGGCTTACATTTAACAATAGCCATTTTTAACTACTCCTGTTATTCCGCGCCGCCAACGAAGTCAAGATCTTGACCTTCTTTCAAAGTAACGTACGCTTTCTTAACGTCGCTGCGGCGACCTTGGCGTAGACCTTGACGTTTGGTCTTACCCTTAGTGATAAGAGTATTTACAGACTTAACTTCAACTTCAAATAGCTTTTCTACAGCTGCTTTGATCTCTTTTTTAGTTGCATCTTTAGCTACTTTGAAAACGATAGTGTTCGCTTTCTCAGCTGCCATAGTTGCTTTTTCAGAGATGTGCGGTGCACGTAGAACTTTTAGGATACGCTCTTCAGTGATCATGCTAGCATCTCCTCAACTTGTTTAACTGCTTCAGCAGTCATTACAACTTTGTCGAACGCGATTAGTGAAACTGGATCAATACCAGCTACATCACGTGCGTCAACTTTGTATAGGTTACGAGCCGCTAGGAATAGATTCTCATCTACTTCGCTAGTCACGATTAGAGCGTCAGTTAGCTCAAGCTCTTTAAGCTTAGCTACTAGCTCTTTAGTCTTTGGTGCTTCAACTGAGAAGTTATCAACAACGATTAAACGCTCTTGACGAACAAGCTCAGAAAGAATGCTCTTCATAGCACCGCGGTACATTTTCTTGTTTACTTTTTGGCTGTGATCTTGTGGTTTCGCAGCAAAAGTAACACCACCCGAGCGCCAGATTGGGCTACGGATTGTACCAGCACGCGCACGGCCAGTACCTTTTTGACGCCATGGCTTAGCGCCACCGCCAGAAACTTCTGAACGTGTTTTTTGAGCACGAGTACCTTGACGAGCACCTGCTGCAAACGCAACAACTACTTGGTGTACAAGAGCTTCGTTAAACTCACGTCCGAAAGTAGTTTCGGAAACAGTTAGTGCATCAGCACCTTTAACCATTAGTTCCATTACTTACTCCTGAGACGTTATGCTTTAACAGCTGGTTTAACGATCACGTTGCCGCCAGTTGCGCCTGGGACTGCACCTTTAATAAGAAGCAGGTTGCGCTCAGCGTCAACACGTACGATCTCTAGGTTTTGAGTCGTTACACGCTCTGCACCCATGTGACCTGCCATTTTCTTGCCTTTAAATACGCGACCTGGAGTCTGACATTGACCGATAGAACCAGGAGCACGGTGAGACAATGAGTTACCGTGTGTCATATCTTGAGTACGGAAGTTCCAACGCTTAACAGCGCCTTGGAAACCTTTACCCTTAGATGTACCAGTAACGTCTACTTTCTTAGTTTCGTTGAATAGTTCAACAGTCAGTTCAGCACCAACTTCGAACTCTTCGCCGTTTTCTAAACGGAATTCCCAAAGACCGCGACCAGCTTCAACACCAGCTTTAGCAAAGTGACCTGCTTCAGCTTTGTTTACGCGGTTAGCTTTCTTTGCACCAGCAGTAACCTGGATTGCAGCGTAGCCGTCAGTTTCTTGAGTTTTCACTTGAGAAACGCGGTTTGCTTCAACTTCAACAACAGTTACTGGGATAGAAACGCCGTCTTCAGTAAATACGCGGGTCATGCCCACTTTACGACCGATTAGACCAATCATTCTTCTAATCTCCCTTAACCTAGGCTAATTTGAACGTCAACGCCCGCAGCAAGGTCTAGACGCATTAGAGCATCAACAGTTTTGTCTGTTGGCTCAACGATGTCGATTAGACGCTTGTGAGTACGGATTTCGTACTGGTCACGTGCTTTCTTGTTAACGTGTGGAGAGATAAGAACTGTGAAACGCTCTTTACGAGTTGGTAGTGGGATTGGACCACGAACCTGTGCGCCAGTGCGCTTAGCTGTTTCAACGATTTCCGCTGTAGAAGCATCGATTAGTTTGTAATCGAAAGCTTTTAGGCGGATACGGATACGTTGGTTCTGCATGAGACAGAGCTCCAAATTAAATAAATTACACAAACAATATCGCCACTCAAACTCGTCAAGACGAGAGAATGCCGATTGATTTATGTGAAACCGTAGCATCCAAGATTAGGACGCATTGTCAGTTAATTTTCGATTAACTATCCCTACATACCAAAGTCACCTTTGGGGATAGTTTTTCCGAAGAAAAGATAGCTAATTGTATTAACCGCGAACATAAGCTGAGTCTACATTACCTAATAAATCCTTGAATTTATTAGCTCCTCACTGCTCATTGGTTCACAACTGGCTTAACCAGTGCGCTGCATTATACAGATCACATTTTAGGTTGCAAGCATTGAGTGAAAAATAATCGAGACAATTTTTAACTTGTTGTTTTTGAGTTTTAACTGACGGTTTTAGGGCCACCAGCCAGTTGCCTCATAAACAAAAAGGACGCCGAAGCGTCCTTTTCTAAACTGTAATCGTAATAGCGTCTGCTATTATTTCTTACCGCTTGATAGTGCACCGAAACGCTTGTTGAAGCGATCAACACGGCCGCCTGTATCAACGATACGTTGCTTACCAGTGTAGAATGGGTGGCACTTGTCACATACGTCTAGGTGGATTGAATCTTTACCTAGAGTAGAGTTGAACTCAAAAGAGTTGCCGCAAGAACAAGTAGCAGTTACTGCTTTGTATTCTGGGTGGATACCAGCTTTCATGGGATAACCTCAATAGTAGGCCGTGTCGCTATACGAATCTAAGCCGCACACCACACGTAATTAATATCAAAAGTGCGATACCGCATCAGCATAATGCTGAAGCCATATCTCAAGGCGCGATATACTAATGAATCGCACTGATGGGATCAACACATTTGGCAATTTTTTCGCCACTTTTTTAGCCAGTCTATTACTCATCGTCTGTTTGAACGGTGATCAGTCAGCTTTACTCGAATTTTCATCCCAACTTTAATAGACTCTAAGCTCCTTTCCCTCTTTATATTACAGCAGAATTTTATGCGTCCATCCATTGCCAGAGTGGCATTACCCGTTCCACTCGACAAACAGTTTGATTATGCCATCCCGGGACACTTGTTCCCGCTCATTGGTGGGCGCGTATCCGTACCTTTTGGACGTCAGACTCTGGTAGGAATTGTCACCGCGATGGTGAACCACTCTGATTTTCCTAAAGAGCAGCTAAAGCCCATTAAAGCCGTATTGGACTCACAGCCGATTTGGTCAGAAAAGCTGTATTCATTACTCACATGGTGCAGCCAGTTTTATCAGTATCCATTAGGCGATACGCTGCACAATGCGATGCCGGCTGCGCTGAGAAAAGGGAAGCCAGCCGATTTTGCCACGTTACAGGAATGGCAGATCACCGAAGCGGGTAAAGACAAACTGATGCAAGGCCTCGACCGTCGGGCCGTGAAGCAACAAAAAGTTCTGCAAATTCTGGTAAACGGAGCCGTCCCGCACCAAGAATTTGTAGAGCAAGAGATCGCCTCAACCGTATTGAAATCGGTCGAAGAGAAAGGTTGGATAGAGCGAATTGAGAAAATGCCAACGATTTCTAACTGGCCTCAGCAAGTCGAAAACGACGTCGACAAACCCAAACTAAACCACGAGCAGGCGTTAGCCATCGCTAGCGTCAATGGCCAAAGTGGTTTTGCCTGCTATTTATTAGAGGGCGTTACAGGCTCCGGTAAGACCGAGGTTTACCTCAATCTGATCAAGCCTGTATTAGAAAAAGGGCGACAAGCCTTAGTTCTGGTGCCAGAAATTGGCCTGACACCACAAACCATTAACCGCTTCAAGCATCGCTTTAATGTGCCTGTTGATGTTATCCACTCAGGTTTAAATGATACTGAACGTTTAAACGCCTGGTTATCGGCTCGTGATAAAGCGGCTGGAATTATCATCGGAACACGCTCCGCGCTACTGACGCCATTTGCCGATCTCGGCATTATTATTGTCGACGAAGAACACGACTCGTCATATAAACAACAAGATAGTTTGCGCTACCACGCTCGAGATGTTGCTGTAATGCGTGCGCACAAAGAGCAAGTGCCTATTGTGTTGGGCTCTGCGACTCCGGCTCTTGAAACGCTGCACAATGCGTTGACGGGTAAATATCATCATCTGACATTAACTCAGCGTGCAGGCTCTGCGGTGCCGACCACCAATAAAGTACTCGACGTAAAAGGTCAGTATTTGGAAAGCGGATTGTCTGCGCCGCTGATTGCTGAAATGCGTAAACACCTAAAAGCAGGCAATCAGGTGATGCTGTTCCTTAACCGCCGAGGTTTCTCCCCTGCCCTAATGTGCCATGAATGTGGTTGGATTGCAGAATGTAAGCGATGTGATGCCTACTATACCTTTCATCAATACAGTAACGAAATACGCTGCCATCATTGCGGCTCACAGCAACCTGTCATTCATCAGTGTCAGGGATGTGGTTCCACTCAGTTGGTGACGGTTGGTGTCGGCACAGAGCAGTTAGAGCATCAATTGGCGCAACTCTTCCCAGAATACAAAGCCATTCGTATTGATAGAGACAGCACCCGCCGTAAAGGCAGCTTAGAGGATGCCCTTGAATCGATTCGTAAAGGTGAATTCCAGATTTTAATTGGTACGCAGATGCTTGCTAAAGGACACCACTTCCCCAACGTAACGCTGGTTGCCTTGTTGGATGTGGATGGCTCTTTATACAGTAGTGATTTCCGGGCTTCTGAACGTCTCGCGCAGCTTTTTATTCAGGTTGCAGGACGAGCAGGACGCGCGAGTAAACCTGGCGAAGTGATTTTACAAACTCATCACCCAGAACACAGCCTATTGCAGGCACTACTGCAAAAAGATTACCGTCACTTTGCGATGACCGCCTTAGAAGAGAGAAAGTTGGCGCAGCTCCCTCCCTACAGTTACCTGACTCTATTCAAAGCAGAGGCAAACCAAAGTGAACTCGTCGAAGACTTCTTGCGCCAAGTTCGTTTTACGCTGGAGTCTCACCCATTATTTGACGACACTTGTATGGTACTTGGCCCGACCCCCTCACCTTTGGCTAAACGGGCAGGCAAATATCGCTGGCAACTTTTGCTGCAAACTCAACATCGTTCATTGATGCAAAAGTTATTAACCAGTGCCAAACCTGCTATTGAGTTGTTGCCTAATGCCAAAAAAGTACGTTGGAATTTAGACATAGAACCACAAGATCTCAGCTAGCAAACGTTTAGCCATGAAATGAATTACCTTTTAATGTGACCGATATCACATTGTCATTGTGGATTTTGTTAAACAGACCGTAACTTTCGCCATAGAAATGAATAGACTATCCAAATTAGCAAAGTCTTAAGTGCTTTGCAGGCAAAGACTTTAAATGAACACTATAAGATTCCCTGAAATCGAAGTGTTGTTCTGGAAGTAAAAGCGGGCTTTATCCGATAAATAAACACCAGAAATGTGATGGTTAAGTGCGAAATGAACTGTACTCAATGACAGCGATTTCACGACAGGGAATAACGTCATCTTGGCGAACTATTTGAGAGGTTAAAACACTATGGCGACAATGAAGGATGTTGCCCAGCTTGCGGGAGTGTCTACCGCGACGGTATCTCGAGCTTTAATGAACCCGGAGAAAGTCTCCTCTTCAACCCGAAAAAGAGTGGAAGACGCGGTACTCGAAGCAGGCTACTCACCCAATTCATTAGCGCGTAATTTACGACGAAACGAATCAAAAACCATTGTTACGATCGTTCCTGACATCTGCGACCCTTATTTTTCTGAAATCATACGTGGTATTGAAGATGCGGCGATGGAACACGGCTACCTGGTTTTACTGGGAGACAGTGGCCAGCAGAAAAAACGCGAAAGTTCGTTTGTAAACCTGGTATTTACCAAGCAAGCTGACGGAATGCTGCTACTGGGTACCGACTTACCGTTTGATGTGAGTAAACCAGAGCAAAAGAACCTGCCACCCATGGTCATGGCTTGTGAATTTGCACCAGAGCTGGAATTGCCAACTGTACATATCGACAACCTGACTTCTGCCTTTGAAGCGGTTAACTATCTGACTCAGCTTGGTCACAAGCGAATAGCGCAAATTTCAGGCCCCGATACCGCGGTATTGTGCCAGTTCCGTCAGCAAGGTTACCAACAAGCTCTACGTCGAGCAGGGATCAATAAAGACCCGCAATACAGTATTGTCACCGAATTCTCTTTTGAAGGTGGTGTAAAAGCAGTACGTAAACTGTTGGAGCTAGCGGAGCCACCAACCGCGATATTCTGCCACTGTGATACGATGGCAATCGGCGCTATTCAAGAAGCGAAAAAGCTCGGTTTCCGTGTCCCGCAAGATCTGTCGGTAGTAGGGTTTGATGACATCAATTTTGCACAATACTGTGATCCACCGTTAACCACCATCTCTCAGCCTCGCTACGAGATTGGCCGACAAGCGATGTTAATGATGTTAGAGCTTTTAAAAGGCCACGACGTACATTCTGGTTCTCGACTTCTGGAGACGAACCTGATTATACGCGGCAGTGCTGCGCCCCCAGCGAGATAGATTAAAGAGAAGATCCTAGGGTCTAGGGAACTAGGTCCTAGGCGTATCTGTGGTTAGTTTTGTGATAAACGTAATCTTCGTGTTTGCTGTATTGGAATACGGGCCGCTTCGATTACGGATTACGGATTACGGATTACGGATTACGGATTACGGATTAATACCAGTATTCCGTAATCTGTATTCCCAAAAAACTAGTACAATCATTTATTTTGTTCGCTTTATTCCCAACGAACGCCTCTAGGACCTAAAACCTAGGAACCTAGTCCCTCTTTCCTAATACCTTTCCCCTCCCACCTAACAAGATTCATTCAACAGGGTGTTTTCTCGACTCGTTCTGGATTAACATATTTGCAAGAATTCTTGATCACCAGAAATGACCGTGGCAAACAAAGATTATGTGAGAAGGGGGCGTGGTACCCCAAAAAAGTCGACAAAAAAACAACCTTCAAGAAAGAAGCCTTGGCGTAGTGGTCTACTGGCAATCGTGCTAGTAGGTGGTTTTGGCTATGGGCTTTACTTGCTAAACAATGATCCAGAGCCTCAGCCACAGGTTGTGCAGCAATCAACGACTCCAGTCAGCAAACCAAAGGCAAAGACAGACTTACCTCCCCCACCCGAAGAGAAATGGGAATACGTAGAATCTCTCCCCAATCGCGAAGTTGAAGTGGTTGCCAAAGAGATTCAAGTATCGAAAATCCCTTACATCATGCAGTGTGGCGCTTATAAGACCCAAGCTCAGGCAGAAGAACGTAAACTCGCCATCGC